>CAYJJD010000112.1:0-6264 GCA_964370425.1 uncultured Akkermansia sp.
TACAGAAAGCTCACCGATGCGTCAAGCATGTTTTGAATCTTTTTCTCATTTTTTTCGCATTCTTTCATCGCACATTTCGTATCATATTAAAATTCAAGAAATTAATTTTTCAGTAAAAATCCTATTCTTGCACTCTTCGCAGAATTAGGCTAGAATGTTCTAGCGGGAGCGCATTCTCCCCCTTTTTTCTATGACGACACGCGAACTCACGATTCAATACCTTCGTTCCTTACAGGAGCAGGGCATCAATCAGCTCCCTATCAACGATGAGGGGCGTAGCGTGCTGCGCGCGTGGATGCTCGCTGCGCGTGAGAAGAAGAATAATCCAGCCGCCTTCGCTCCTATAACAGCAGCCGAGGAAGCAAAAGTAGAGGCCGAGACTCCCCCTGCCGAGGAGGAGATCCGCTTCATCCTTCCCGATACGAAAGAAGAAGAAAAGCCTGAGACTCCCGAAGAGCTGCTCATGGCCTGCTTCTCCGTACCAGAGGGAGCTGTCCCAGAACGCTGGCTCGCCTTTGAGTACCTATTACGTCACTGGGAGCCCGCGCGCAAGCTAGGGACACTACGCACGACGCTCGTCTTAGGAGAAGGAAATAAGCAAGCCGACATCATGTTCGTCGGCGATGCACCTAATGCGACTGATGAAAAGACAGGCAAGCCCTTCTCGGCTGAAGCAGGAGGAAAGCTCAACGACATGCTCAAGGCCATGGCACTCACGCGTGAGAACATCTACCTCACCCACCTAGTGAAGTACCGCCCATCCATGCCACGCCAGCTCACAAACAACCGCCCCCCTTCAGCCGTCGAGATAGAACTCTTCGCTCAGGTGCTGCGCAGCGAGATAGACCTCGTGAAGCCGCGCGTCATCGTCGCGCTCGGAGTCATCGCCGCTCGCGGTCTACTGGGACTAGGAGAACTCCCGCTGGCAGAATACCAGAGCGAGCAGCGCCGATTCCAAGACATCCCTGTCCTCGTCACACATCACCCCAGCTACCTCCTACGCACCACGGACGTGAAGGAACGTCGCGTACTCTGGGAGACCATGCTGGAATGCCTCAGCCTCGCGGGGCATCCTATTACCGAGAAGCAGCAGGGCTACTTCCTCCCTCGTGGGTGATACTAGGAATACGAATAAAAGCCACGGAAAAGCTTACTTCCTGAACATCAACACCTGTAGGAAAGAAGCTTTACATTCCCAATGGAAGCGCGTATGATGACTCGCAAGGAAAATCTATAATGAAAAAACGACACATCTTCAGCTCCGAATCAGTAGGAGAAGGTCACCCAGACAAAGTAGCTGACAGCATCTCAGATGCCGTACTCGACGAATGCCTCGCGCAAGACCCAGAGAGCCACGTAGCCTGTGAGACATTAGTAAAAGACAACCACGTCATCCTCGCAGGTGAGATACGCACATCCGCCGTACTCGACTATGAGAAGATCGTCCGTGAGACGATTAACAACATAGGCTACCGCGACGAGCACGACGATCCTGTATTCAACGCGAAGACATTCGACCTCCAAGTACTCCTCTCCCAGCAGAGCCCTGACATCGCCCAAGGCGTAGACGCTGTCAGCGCAGAAGGCAAGGACGGAGAAGAACAGGGAGCAGGCGATCAGGGAATCATGTTCGGCTACGCCTCTAACGAGACCCCAGAACTCATGCCAGCCCCCATCATGTTCGCCCACCGTATCATGGCAGAACTCACCCGCGTACGTCGCAGCGGAGAAGTAAACTGGCTGCGCCCCGACAGCAAGAGTCAAGTAGCCATCCAGCATGATGACCATGGTCGCCCAGAGCGCATTATCAACGTCGTGCTCAGCACGCAGCACACGGAAGACGTCGACATCCAGACGATTCGTAGCTTCTGCGAGACCCTCATCCGTCGTGTCCTGCCAGCAGAACTCATCACAGAAGAAACGGAATTCTTCATCAACCCCACGGGACGCTTCGTCATCGGGGGACCTAATGGAGACTCTGGACTCACAGGGCGTAAGATCATCGTGGACACCTACGGTGGCAAAGGACGCCATGGAGGAGGAGCATTCTCGGGAAAAGACTCCTCGAAAGTAGACCGCTCCAGCACCTACATGTGCCGCTGGGTCGCGAAACATGTCGTCGCGGCGGGACTCGCAGACACCTGTGAAATCCAAGTCGCCTACGCGATAGGGAAGGCAGAGCCACTGTCCATCATGGTGAACACACACAGCTACGATGGTAATGGACTCGCACAAGAAGTCATCGAAGAGCGTGTGAAAAGCATCTTCTCCTTCAAGCCAGCGGACATCGTGAAAGCGCTGGGACTGAAGCGTCCAATCTTCAGTGCAAGCACGAACTACGGTCACTTCGGCAGGGAAGGACTCCCCTGGGAAGAGATCAAGCCTGAGCTCATCGCAGCCCTGCGTGGCGAATAAGAAAGAGCGTCACTCAAATGATTTTAAAGCTGAGCTACCATCACTGGGGCTCAGCTTTTTTCTGACATGGCACTACGTAGCTGAAAGAAGCAAATGGGACTTCAAGGGGCGAGATAGCTATAAATAGCGTTTGCTACCGACAATAGCCTGACACCTAGAGCGGGAGTCCAGAGGGCATTTTGCGGAAGAGCAAAATGAGACGAAGAAAGTCCAAGACACTTCTTGGACGGCCTGAGCATAGCGAAGGTGATGAGGATAGCTCCTCTGGTGGGATGCAAGGGCAACGCCCTTGCTGGGAGTGTGAGGGTAAAGCCCTCACTGACGTCCCCCAGCCCCTGCCCGAAGGGCAGCTCTTCTCTGCCGTAGAAGGCGCGAAGCGTACGCATACCGCGTCTACGCTATCGAGCTTGCTACCGACAATAGCCCGACACCTAGAGCGAGAGTCCAGAGGAGCTGAGCTCCTCTGGCAGGGTGTGGGACGGCGTCCCATAGGGGGCATATGAGGCTAGCCCCCAAAGCAAAGCCGTGGCAGCGTCAGTTTCCTCATAGCCTGAAGTCACACGCGCCCCTGAAGCAAACCTAGCATCGAAACTGACGCTCCTACACCGCGCGCGACAGCGCGACACTTATTTTTCGTGGCAAACGCGATAGCGTAAAACCCACGGTCAACACAGCGATGCGCTTCGTGACTTCTACGGCAGATAAGAACCTGCCCTCCCATTTAGGTATTCTCTAGTGATTTAACGTCAGTGATTTACCAATAAACCCTAAGCCTATGCGAAGGAATGCGAGTGAGGGTGTAACGTATGCGATGTATGCGATGTGAGCCCTGATTATATTCTTGTCATGTCTCTTTATTTATGCTAAGCTACTCAGATATTTACAATATTTTTACGATGAACAGATCAACATTATTCAGCTTATTAGCCCTGACGGGAGCAGCTTTCGCTGCTGCCGCTGAGCCCATTATTTTAGAACAGGTTCCACCTGCGGACGCAGGACGTGGACTGATACGCACGAGCGACAAGGAGATTCGCCATTACAGTGGCCATTCGAAGCAGGGTGGCGCGATGCCTTATATCATCTCAAAGGATAATGGGAAAACATGGAGTTCCGAGATGTCTGATGATGATTTTCCCAAGAAGTGGGGCGGTATCACGAAGGAGGCCGCCGCCATCGTCTTCATGCCGAAGTCGAAGAAGTATATCATGATACAGCCTATTGATGGCTATATCTTCATGGCGGATGATATCAAGGGTCCATGGTATTCTCCAGCTGCTACCGGTGGTGACTTCATCCAAGCCGAGGAATGGAAGACGAATCAGAGTAAGTTATATAATGTCCCCAAGGGCTGGATCTTCCGCAATCCCCTGGAGCTTTCCTCTGGCGATATCATCATCCCCATGCACAAGGCATCGACAGGCACGAAGTACCTCATCTCCAAGGACGGAGGTAAGTCATGGAAGGAGTCAAAGGATAGCATCATGGTGCCGCCATTCCAAGAAAAGGGCATCGACCTCGATGGACGCTGGCGTAACAGCGGTGTCGAGTCGACAGCCGTCGAGCTGAAGAATAAGCAGATCTACGCCCTCGTCCGTACAGATAGCAACATGAGCTACGAGTCCACCTCGCGCGATGGGGGGAACTCATGGTCGAAGCCTCAGCCATCCCCCTTCTACGGTTCGCTGACGATGTCTACCCTCGGTAGGCTGAAGAATGGGCAGCTCATCTGCCTGTGGACGAATGTGTCTCCTATGCCAGAACTCGCTCATGGTAAGGGGACAAAATGGGAAGATGTCTTCACGGCACGCGGCGCTCTGCATGTGGCTCTCTCGAAGGATGAGGGCAAGTCATGGTACGGCTACCGTGAGGTGATCATCGATCCGCTGCGTGACTCGGGCACATTCGCGACAGATGGCGGCGACCATGACCGCAGCTGCCATCAGGCGGAGTTCGTAGAGCTCGATGACAACCGCATACTTGTGTCATCAGGACAGCATGAAAAGCATAGAAAACTCATCATCATCGAGCAAGACTGGATCGCGGAGAAGGAGCGAGTCGAAGACATAGGCAAGAATGGTCTGAAGAATCTGAACTCCTACGTCTTCATCCCAAAGGCTCACCGCATCCAGTATAACCGCAAGTCAGGAGTCGAGCTCACCGAGGGCGTAGACGGTGGGAAGGATGCTGGCGTGAAGTTCGGCTACCTAAATGACTCGAGCCTGATTAACCAGAAGCCAGCGGCAGACTACAGACGCAGTGGTGTCACATGGAACTTCCCCTTAGCACACACAGGCGAAGTAAGCTTCAAGATCAAGTTCCCCGAAGGGAGCAATGGCTGCCATGTCTCGCTCACCGACCGCATGTTTAACCCCTGCGACACGACGACGCCAGAACGCTCCGTATTCACCCTGAAGCTCGCCCCCGGTGAGAAGCTCGGTAAAGCGACCCTGAAGCCAGACACCGCCTATGAGGTGAAGCTACGCTTCAAGGGCACGAAGTGCCTCGTCTACGTGAATGGCTCGAAGAAAGCAGTCGCCTCACTCAGTGCGGAGAACGCCAGTGACGTGGGCATCAGCTACCTGCATTTCATCGCAGCATCGGACAAGACGGTCGAATCAGGAAAAGCCTCTGATGGTGGCAGTCAGTCGAAGTTCTACCAATTCAAGGACGGTAATAAAACGCTCGAGAAGAGCACCACCGTGGGTGACTTCTCGGCAAAATCCATGAAATAAGCCACTTTTGTTATACCTAGGTGACTTAAGAGATGAAGGATGCTCTGGCGATCGCGCTAGGGCATCTTTTCTCCTTGCCACAGTCACTCTGATCTGCTACATTTAATCTATCTCAAATCGTATGAAAAAATTTCTCTTAGCATGCATGGTAGTATCCAGCTCCCTCAGCCCAGCGCTCATGGCGCAGTCGGCACAAGAGCAGGGTCAAGTAGAAGAAAAGAAGAACATCAATGGACTAGGCTTTGTCGTCAGCAGTTCTGGTGGTGCTCGTCTGAAGGAAAACAAACTCTACTATAAATCTGGGAAGGGCTACAAGTCGGTGAACATCGCAGGACGCACAGTCAGCGATCGCGTGCCCATCGCTGGAGGGAGCGTAGCGCTCTGGGACTCAGATCCTACACCGCAGACGAAAGATGCGGAAGTGCCCAAGGCGACCCTGACTGTGAATGTACCATCGGGATCGGGAAACCGTCCTATCTGCATCCTACAGCTGTCAAAAGCGGACGGCTCCTCTGCCCTGAAGATGAACCCCATCGTCATCGGCAGTAACGTTATCCCCTCGCAGGGGCAGCATATCATCAACCTCTCGGGCTATCCGCTGACCATGTATACTGCGACGAAAAGTGATTTTAGTGACCGCAAAGAAGCGAAAATCGCGCCGAACCGCAGTAATGGCACGAAAGTAGCAAGTGATAATATCTGGAGCCTACGTGGCACAGATGGGGAAGTACTCTCCTTCATGCTCATGGCGACGCTGGAGCGTGGGAAAGACCCTGTACGCGTACGCGCGTCGCGCTTTTCCGTGTCAAACAAGCAGGCACAAGTAACGCTGATCTTAAAAGATCCGGCGCGAGCAGGAGTGAAGATGGAATCCATTACCGTACCTGCGCCAGCACCGCGAGGAGGTCGATAAGAGGAGAACGAAGTTTCAAACAGCGAGCCGGAGAAGGGAGTACCTTTCTTCGGCTCGAATGCTGTAGAAGGAGTAGTCGCACGAAAAAGCTTACACCTAGAAGGGAGTCCAGAGGGACGCGTTCCTCTGGTGGGATGCAAGGGCAACGCCCCATATACGTTAACCTGATTTCAGAAAATCCCCCCAAGATGCTACTTGTGA
>CAYJJD010000113.1:0-6259 GCA_964370425.1 uncultured Akkermansia sp.
AGGGCTTTGCCCTCACACTCCCAGCAAGGACGCCGTCCTTGCATCCTGCTTAAGGCAGTGGCCCTTAAGAATCCATTTAACGCTGACGCGCTGGGAGAGGAGCTTACTTGCGGGCTGCTTTTTGTCTCATTGCCGCTTCATTGCCACTTCGCTGCGTGCTCTCTCTTGCCAAGTTGCTTTCTTTGCGCTATAATCAGGGCGTGTCCAGCAGTTTTGGTAGTATTTTTAAGATAAGTACCTGGGGTGAGTCCCACGGTGTCGGTGTCGGTGTGGTGATTGATGGCTGTCCTGCCGGTCTCGCTCTCGATGAGCGTATGATTCAAGCAGAACTGGACCGTCGCCGCCCTGGTCAGAGTTCTATTGTGACTCCTCGTGATGAGGCTGATCGTGTGGAGATTCTTAGCGGTCTCGTCGATGGCGTGACCGTGGGTACGCCCATCGCGCTTTCTGTTCGTAATAAGGATCAGCGTTCTTCTTCTTATAATGAGATGCAGCATATTTACCGTCCTTCTCATGCGGATTATTGCTATGATGAGAAGTATGGGCGCCGAGCGTGGGCTGGCGGTGGTCGCGCGAGTGCGCGCGAGACTATTGGTCGTGTGGCAGCTGGTGCAGTGGCGAAGGCTATTTTAAAGCTTCTTTACCCCGATTTAGAGATTGTTGCTTGGGTGGCTCAGGTGCATCAGGTGCATTGCCCTGTGCCGCCAGAGGAGATTTGCGCGGCTGAGGTGGAGTCGAATATGGTGCGTACGGGCGATGATGCGAGTGCCGAGGCGATGATTAAAACGATAGAGAAGGCGCGTGATCGCGGTGACTCAGTCGGCGGTATTGTAGGCTGCACGGTGCGTCACGCTCCTGTGGGGCTGGGTGATCCAGTTTTCGATAAGTTAGAGGCGACTCTTGCCCACGCGATGATGAGTATTCCAGCCTGTAAGGGATTCGAGGTGGGGAGTGGTTTCTCGGCGACGAATTACCGTGGTAGTGAGCATAATGATCCTTTCTACATGGAGGGCGATCAGGTGCGCACGCGTCAGAATCTCAGTGGGGGTATTCAGGGTGGTATTTCGAATGGTGAGGCTATTGATATGCGTCTTGCGTTCAAGCCTACTGCGACGATTATGCTGTCACAGGATACGGTGAATGATGCGCATGAAGAGGTGCAGCTGAAGGGGAAGGGGCGACACGATGCGTGCGTGCTACCTCGTGCCGTACCTATCGTCGAGGCGATGGCTGCCATCGCGCTCTGCGATCATGTGCTGCGTCAGCGATGCACGCGCATTGACTGATGTGAGTGCAGTATTAGATTTATAAGAAAACGCGGGTGTATGAATACACTCGCGTTTTTATTAAATTCGCATAGTGCTCGCCCTGCGCGAAGCGTTAGAGAGCTTTGCTGAGGAAGGCGCGAAGCGAGCCCCAATGTAATACGTCGCTTTCGCGCTATCGCGTCTTTAGGTGTTAGCCGTCACACTCATCCATAACGACTTCACCCCTGCATCGCGTAGATACAGGGGTGCGCGTTTGCCTCGTATTAAGGCGTGAGTTGTTGCTTGATTCTAGGCCTTGTCTTGTTCGTCAAGTGGCTTTGGCATCTTGCCAGTCGAGAAGTACTTCTCGATTTCTTCGAGCGTGCGTCCCTTCGTTTCAGGAAGGAAGAATGCTGCTGCGATGAAGTAGATGACGGTGAAGCCAGCCAGTGTGAAGAAGACCATCGCATAACCTGCGCTACCTACCCATGGGAGGAAGACACCTGCGATTGTCGTGGAGACACCTTGGTTAATCAGAAGTGCAATAGCCATACCGTTCGCACGGATGCGTGTAGGCATGAGCTCAGAGAGGGCGAGCCAGACACAGACACCAGGACCTGCGGCATAGAAGGCGATGAAGACGACGAAGAAGGCAGTCACCATCCAGCCTGTGCCAGAGGAGGGGGTCATGCCAAGTTCAGCACGTGTGATGACGACTTCTTGCATCTTACCTGCTTCTGGGAGTTCGCTCCAGACCATGAGTTTGTCAAGGAAGTCAGCCTTCGGGACGCAGGCTATGTTCACCAGCATGCGGTCACCGTTGCTTTCGAGCTTCTGGATGGTCTTCACCATCGCTTCACGCTCTTCGTCCGTGCCTGTGAAGGGGACGGATGGGTCTTTCTCAGCAAGGAGGGCGGAGAGGGGCTTAGGTCCCTTTTCTGCGATCTTGTCGTTGAGGATGTCTTCCTTCATCGTGGCGACGGTGGATGCCACGTCGACTGCTGCGAGCGCGTCATCTTTGTAGGTGATGCCAGCGGCTGCTACCTTGGCCATCTCAGCGTCACGGTCGAAGTGCTTCGCCATCTTCTGATAGGAGGATCCCCCCTGCTGGTAGGTGAGGATGAGCTGAACGTCTTCCTTCACCTTGCCGTCTTCCATGAACTCACTGAGTCCACTTTCTTTCACCACGTCAGCGACAGATGTCTTCATGTAGGCACCTTCGACGACGCGTTTTGTGACGAGTTCTGTGACATCTACGCGCTTGTTTTCAAGCATGAGGAACATGGCACCGACGCCGGCAAGACCAGCGATGATACCAGCTGTACCCATCTTGAGGAGGAACTTGCGACCCTTCTTGTCCACGAGGGAGACGGCGACGATGGTCATGAGCATGTTCACCATCTTGATGGCGAAGTCAGCCAAGTTTGCAGATTCACCTTCGAGACCTGCCTGCTGGAAGATCATGACGGAGTAGTTCAGCACGGAGTTAATACCCGTCGCTTGGTTACAGCCGAGGATGACGATGGCGAGGATGAAGGGGATGACGTACTTGCGCTGGAGGATGGTGTCACCCTTCGCAGCTTCAGCTAGCTCGGCTTTTTCGCGCTCAGCAGCTGCGTCAGCTTCTATCATTTCGTTGAGAATCTCCTGAGCGGCGGCATCACCGTTGTTCGCAGCGAGGGAGGCGAGAGCCTCTTCCTTACGACCGCGCTTGTAGAGCCAGCGTGGGGATTCTTTCAGACGGAATGCACCGAAGAAAAGGAGGATACCAGGTACGATGGAGCACCAGAAGATGGTCTGCCATGCCTGAGTCTTCGCGATGTCTGTCACGGATACGTCTGTCGCAGCACCAACGAAGTTCGTCGTAGCGAGTCCGATAGCGGCCGCGAATACCAGACCTACCGTCAGGAGGAACTGGAACATGCCTGTGCCCTTACCACGTGCAGAGGCTCCAAGGCACTCGGCAAGATACATAGGCACGACCACACCGATGAGACCGGCGGAGGCACCTTGTAAGAGACGACCTGCGACGAGCGCGTTAAAGTCGCCATTGGAAAGGCAGATGACGGGGATACTCAGCGTGAAGAGCAGAGCGGAGACGATAATCATCATCTTGCGACCGAAGACCTCGGCAAGCATCCCTGCGACGAGCGAGGAAAGCACAGAACCAAGGAGCACCGCGGCTACCAAGAAGGAGAGATTAGATGGAGTGAGTGTGGTCGTCGCTTCGATGTAGGGGAGAGCGGCAGCAATGATGCCTACGTCTACACCGTAGAGAAGACCACCGAGACCGGCCATCGTCGTCAGATAGCGCGCGTAACTTTTCACTTTAGCTGGTAATTCAGCTTGCGTGGATTCTGGAGTCATAGTGCCTGATAGTATAGCAATATTCCCCCATACTTCAATCTCAAAATGCAGGAGAGATGATTTTTTTGTCTAAGAGATATAATATTTACATACAGCCTCGATGAGGTGGCAAAGGTATCTATTCTCAGTGCTCCCAGATGGGCGCGATGGCGATGTGCGCGTACCTTTGTGTGACGGGTGCGGAGGGGAATTCCGTTTATTTCTTCGGATGTTTCAGTCTTTTGCTGATGTAGTCCAGTGCGTCGGCGCAGCCGATGTGGTCGAGCGTCCAGTAGTTTGCTCGGCGTTTGTAGAGGCGTTCTATGTCTTTCTCGCGCTTGGCGAGTATGGTCTTACTGTTCGCTTCTTTTGACGCGATCTCGGAGGGGAAGGGATTTCCTACAAAATGGTTCAGGATGAGGAGGGCGTTTTCTGCTTTTCCGCGCCTGAGCTTGTTGTTCATCTGGGTGGCTTTCTTGTTCACCCAGTTGGTCTCGACGGCATGATCCCAGAGCTGGATGAAGTGTTCCGTGCGTCTGTCGCAGAGGATGATGAGCCTGCTGTCGCTCTTTCGTAGTTCTCCTAGTGTCGGCCATTCTTTCACCTTGCCTGCGGGTTTGTAGCGTAGTGGCTCTAGCTGGCTTTCGCGTAGGGCTTCGAGTATGGGGCTGTCGTCTACTTTCGATTCGAGGATGAGGGTGATGATGGCGCGTGGGTTTTTCTCAAGGTAGTTCTTCACTTCGATGAATGCGGCGAGGAGCTCTTTCTTCCCAGTGTCGAAGAGGTTGCCGTTCCCATGTCGAAGGGTGGCTTTCCCATCGAGCATCCAGATGTCCCACATCTGGGCGTGTATGCCGTGCTCCAGCTGCTGGGGTATGCTCCAGATCTGATTCGGCATGATCCAGTTTTCCTCGCGGTTGCTCATGGCATTATGCGAGCATATCCATGTAATATTATCGTAGCGCAGGTCGTCCTCTAGCGCGAGGACGCGCTTTTCATAAGTGTTTCGCAGGGGATGGACTGTGATTTTATCTTCTGCGTAAGTGCTGAGTGGGGAGCAGAGGAGGGTGAGTGCTGTGGCGAGCTGATTTTTCATATGTGATGTGGGTGCAGATGTAAAAACCGCGCCGATTGTTCGAATCGACGCGGTTGGAAAGATGCTTGTACTTGAGTTTAGCGTGAGCTTAGTGTGCCTTGCAGAACTCTTCGATGCGGTCGAGACCTTCCTTCAGCACGTCGAGGGAGGTGCAGTAGGAGATGCGGATGGCTTGGTCGTTACCGAAGGCGACACCAGGGACCGCTGCTACCTTGTACTTTTCAAGGAGCTCGTTGCACAGGCTCATGGAGTCCATGCCGACGCCGCTCATGTCGAGGAAGAAATAGAATGCTCCCTTTGGCTCGATGACCTTTACCTTAGGAATGTTCAGAAGGCGGTCGTAGACGTACTTACGGCGGAAGTCGTACTCTTCACGGAGGTCGGCGATGAATGCCTGATCGCCTTCGAGGGCTTCGATAGCACCGTACTGAGCGAAGCTTGTGACATTCGAGCAGGTGTGGTCTTGGATGAGGCGGATCGCGTTTGCGATCTTCTGAGGTGCTGCGGAGTAGCCGAGGCGCCAGCCTGTCATCGCGTAGCCCTTCGAGAAGCCATTGATGGTGATGGTGAGGTCGTAGAGCTCTGGGCTGAGTGCGGCGATGGAGATGTGCTCTGCTTCGTCGTAGACGAGGTGTTCGTAGATTTCATCAGCCATGATGAGGATGTCTTCTTCGATCGCTACTTCACCGAGGGCGAGGAGTTCTTCCTTCGTGTAGACGGAGCCTGTAGGATTATTAGGCGTGGTGAGGATGATCATCTTCGTGCGAGGAGTCATGGCGTTTTCGAACTCTTCTGCGGTGATCTTCCAGCCGTTCTCTGCCTTCGTTTCTACGAATACAGGGATACCACCACAGATCTGAACCATGGATGGGTAACTGACCCAGTAAGGGGCAGGGATGATGACTTCGTCGCCTTCGCCGATGGTGGCGGTTAATGCGCTGAACACAGCGTTCTTCGCACCAGAGGTGACGCAGATCTGATTGATGTTGTAGTCGAGACCGTTGTCATTCTTAAGCTTGTCAGAGATGGCTTGGCGCAGCTGAGGGAGACCCGCGGATGGGGTGTACTTCGTGACACCGTCTTCAAGTGCTTTGATCGCTGCCTGCTTGATGTTGTTTGGCGTGTCCTTGTCAGGCTCACCGCCTGCGAGACCGTATACTTGCTCGCCGTTGGCTTTCATCTCTTTTGCACGGTTAGTGACTGCCAGTGTTAAAGAAGGCTCGAGCGCGGCTATATTCGGGGTGATGAAGTCCATTAGTGGTGTTCTATGTATGATTGTGTTTGAAATAGATAGTGCTCCCGCAGTCGGGTGCGCTGATATTGTAGCCTTTCGAGAGCTGATTTGCAAGTAATTTTTTTGTTCATAAAATCATAGAAAATGCTTGACAATATTCTAGTATATGATATTCTCACCCCCGCACTGCGACGGTAACGCAGTTTTTAATTATGAAGCCAGACTTTCATCCTAAGTATAATCCAGTAGTATTCGTGGACATCACCACGGGTCGCCGTTTCATCACACGCTCCTGCGCTACTTCTAAGAAAACAGAAGAAATCGACGGTGTTGAGC
>CAYJJD010000114.1:0-6172 GCA_964370425.1 uncultured Akkermansia sp.
TCCTTGCGGAACCAGTTCACGTTGAATACTGCAGGAGGGTTAGCTGCCTTTGTACCCATGTTGAACCAATGCTGGACATAGTCACCTACGTGGAGACCGATGAATGGCTTCATAGCCATGGGGTCACGACGTACCTGACCGATAGCACCGAATGCTGCTGCTGTCATTTCGGAACCCATTGTAGCACCGACGTAGACACCGTGGTTCCAATCGCGGGACTGGAATACGAGTGGCATCGTGGTAGCACGGCGACCACCGAAGAGAATAGCGGAAAGTGAAACACCTTCAGGATTCTTGTACTCAGGATCGAGTGTTGGGCAGTTCACAGCAGGAGCGGTGAAGCGGCTGTTTGGATGCGCGCAGTTGCGTCCGCAATCTGGTGTCCAGTCCTGACCCTGCCAGTCGATGGCGTGTGCAGGAGCGTCACCGTCCATACCTTCCCACCATACGTCACCGTCGTCGGTAAGACCAACGTTTGTGAAGATCACGTTCTCCTTGATGGAGTCCATGGCGATTGGGTTTGTCTTGTAGGATGTACCTGGTGCTACACCGAAGTAGCCGTTTTCAGGGTTGATAGCGTGGAATGTGCCATCTTCGTGAGGCCAGATCCAAGCAATGTCGTCACCGATGATGGAAGTCTTCCAGCCCTTTTCTGCGTATTCTGTAGGAGGAACAAGCATGGCGAGGTTCGTCTTACCACAAGCGGATGGGAATGCACCACCGACATATGTCTTCTTACCAGAAGGATCGGTGACACCGAGGAGGAGCATGTGCTCAGCCATCCAGCCATTCTTAGCAGCGATGCCAGAAGCGATACGGAGTGCAAGGCACTTCTTACCGAGGAGTGCGTTACCGCCGTAACCAGAACCGAAGGAGATGATTTCCTGTGTTTCTGGGAAGTGAGTGATGTACTTGTCTTCGTTGCAAGGCCAGGATACGTCCTGTTCGCCTTCAGCGAGAGGTGCACCTACTGTGTGAAGGCAGCGTACGAAGTCGCCGTAGCCGTCACGCTTCTTGTTACCACCACCGTTGTTTGCTTCGTCTTCGAGGCGAGCAAGAACGTGAGCACCCATGGAAGCCATGATGCGCATGTTGACAACAACATAAGGGGAGTCAGAAATTTCAATACCAATCTTAGCGAGTGGTGAATCAAGAGGACCCATGCAGAAAGGAATTACATACATGGTGCGCCCCTTCATGCAGCCGTCGAAAAGACCATTGAGCTTTTCCTTCATTGCTGCTGGATCGTACCAGTAGTTTGTAGGACCTGCGTCTTCTTCCTTTTCGGAGCAGATGAATGTACGTTCTTCTACGCGTGCAACGTCAGAAGGAGTAGAACGTGCGAGGAAGCAACCAGGGCGCTTCTCGGGGTTCAGGCGGATGAAGGTGCCATTGGCAACCAGTGCATCGCACATTTCGTTGTACTCTTCGTCGGAGCCATTGCACCAGTAGATAGAGTCGGGCTTGCAAAGGGAGCGGACCTGTTCGACCCACTCAGCGGCTTTTTGATGTGTAGTGCCAGTGATTTTCATGGTGGTCACAAAATATCATATGAACGTAAAATTTGCAACAGGAATTTGAATTAATTAGGCATTTTTTCCGACTTCTTCTCCTAACACACTCATTTTAAAACATCCAAATCCCTAGAAAACAGATGCGAATTAAGTCATCCCTATGAGATCGATTGTTTTAGCTTGATGGAGCGTAGAGGCATGGGTACATCATCATGAGCACCCATACCTATTACTATTATCTAGAGAAGTCCACGTGCATATAGTCGCGATCGTTAAATAGTCCGAAGGGACGCGCTCCGACACTCAGCCACGCAAGCCACCAGAAGTCGTACTTAGGCGCAGTGAACAGCGCGTCTTTTCCACGCATGCTATTACCGTTACGCGCCGCGTTGAAATCAAGAGCGATCCCCCACGCGTGCATACTAGAGGCTGTGCCACCGCGTACGCTTCGATTGTTATAGCTGCCGTCGTAGACATCCAGTCCCAGCTCTCGGACGCGCTGCGCTCCGTAGTGCGAGAGTACACGCTTGAGCGCGAGTTCGACACCATGGGCGACACGCTCATGTACTCTGATGCTCTCTACACGCTGTCCAGCATAATAGAGCTGGTAGGGTGGCGTGATGGACACAAGCGGTACTTGCCCCGCCACTCCGAAGATCGAGCAATTCGAGCGAATCTGCGCCTTGCTCGGATAAAGTGGCAAGCTGCTCTCACCCACGTACTCGGCAATAGCCGCACGCGTCATCTTACCGATGACGCCATCTGCTTCTACACCGACGATGTGTTGGATACGCTTAATGATCTGCACGGCTTCGCTCATCGGCTATCTCCTTTCTGAGATTAAAAATCTCCTTACGCAGTCCTTCTATCTGCGCTTCTCGACCATCGGATCGATCTTTAGCCTCGTCAAGGCGTTTTGTCAGTCGCTTGATTTCGGACTGCTGGTGCTTAATAAACCAGCCCACAGCCCCCATGCCTGCGATGACAAGAGTGATTACCTGCCAGCTCGGATTTGCCAGCATCGCCGCCGAACCCAGCATGCCTGACCCTATAATTCCTGAGTTCATGCTACTTTCCTACTGTGACAGTTAAACCATAGATCTTATGAAGTAACTCCAGATCAGCCGCCTGTTCTGGCGTGATCGTGCAGGAGCTGAGGCACGCAGCCGCGAAGGCTGCACCGGTTAGTTTTAGTATTATTTTCATATAGATTTTACTGTTAATGAGTCTTCTTTATCCCCCCAGTATGCCCAGCCAGCCGCGCGCACTCCGAGGAAGTATAGCGGTTTCGCCCAGCAGGGGAGTAGTTTTCTAAATGCGACATCTGCCTGACGCTGCGTGAAGGGAGGATTCCATGTAGACTGCTCTGAGAGCTGGTAGAGGAAGTCATGGAGCAGCGACGCGATGAGCGTCATAAGCGTCTCTTTAAGATTACCTATAAGCGTGCATCCGTCCCAGCGGAAGCCTTTATAAAGGGTTAACTTTCCATTGTATACCTGCGCTACGAGGTAGTCAGTCCGCTTGTTATAAAAGCGCAGATTAGACATCCCCAGCTCAGGCACGCGGAAGCTCATCGCACGCGTAAGCTCGTACTTGTACTGAGGGTCTTCGATTATCTTAAACCAAATGGCGTGTTTCATTTTCATGACATAGGAGGACCTGCGATAAATTCGCCAGTACCTTGATTATAATGCGTTACTTTAGAAATAGGGTTATACATACACGGCCTTTTATTGTTATCTAGACATGGTAACAATAAGCATGACGTTATGCCATCGGTGGCGTAGAAATAAAAAATTTCAGCGGTGGAAAAGTAGTTTACAGGTGGCGTGTTTTGATGACGCGCAAATAAGTAATAACTCAAGTTCAGCGACCAATCCTCGGACGGATCGCCACACAATACAACCTCTTCACCATTTCGATAAACTTTCTTGTTTTTTACTGTGATTATTTGCCGCCCTAACAGGGTAGGGTATGTGCCTCTATATGTATTTTCATTAAGCGTGTTATAAGCTGCCAGCATGATGCGCCTATAAATCATTAAATTATCGACATGATCAACGTCGACTTCTACATCATACGCTTTACGCCCATAGATGCATTGATCGGTAGTATCTAAAAAATTAAAGTCAACCGTTAATTCATAGTTTGCTTTCGGTGTCCATAATGTATCTATACATTGTGTCCCTGTTCCACGCAGATACTCAACTCTCGTGTAGTCCGCAGGGATCTGAGTCGCTGCAAATAATCCCAGCATGCTCAGCGGATTAAGCATCCCCATCGCCGCCTCCTCCCTGTAGCTGCGCTATAGCAGATTCTACTATAATTGTAAACTCATCGCGACTCCACATAATTGACGCAATCTCCGCTACTGTAGAAGCCGCTTTGATAGCATCTTCAAGGCGTAGGGAGTAGCCAGCTAGGCATCCATTGATCACCTTCCCCATAGCGAGTGAGATAGATAATTCCTCAGCTTGCTGCTCAGCACTAATGCCACGAGCAGCAGCCATCACCGCGACGGCTTGCTCGCTATTATCCTGAGCTACAAGCACCTCAGCTGTGGAATAAATGCCCATCGCTTCCTCGTAGGCTCGATTACAGCTAGCCACGATCGCGGCACGTTGCGTCACGCGAGCTGTCTCTAGAGGCAGATCCAGCCACTCCGCTTGTATCTCCTTAGCGGTCTCTCGGTATCTTAACTCAGTGAGATGATGAAGCTGGGTGTGATATACAACAAGCTTATAGCCCTCAGCCGTGGCTCGCTCCTTTACGAGAGTTGGGTCTTGGTAGACCATATTGCTAATCCCCTTGAACACATCGAGGGTGGTATCGTTAATGTATTTTGCGTAAGTTTTCATGATTGTGCGTTTCTAGTGTATGATAATGCGACGATGGGCGCGGTGACTCCATCCATGTAGACGACAGTGAAGCAATAAGTCTTGCCGACTACCCACGCCGTAGGCTTCGGTGCTTGGTCTACCCATTGCCATTCGGGTGTGCCGAGGTCATTTCCGAATATAACTTGCGCATTTTCTGCTAATGGTGTTATCTCGAAGACCATTTCATAGCTTTTACCAACAGAAGGCAGTGCCAGCACTGCGCTATACGCTGCACCCTCGGATATAGTCACCCTCACGATTGTCCTGTTATCGGACTCTGTGTAGTAGTAGTATGGGTCACTAAATGGACCGTTGCGGTCCACTTCTACCACCTTTCTCTGCAACTCCGCAGGGTCGAATGCGCCCCCACCGCCAGACGATGCAGCAGGGGCAGCATTAAAAGTCTCTTGCAGCGCGTAGCTACCAGAGCTCGTAATTATGATATTAGTAGAAATCGCGGTGAAGTACATCTCGCTTTCATCACCGGGGTGTGAGATGAGTGTGTAGTCCACGCCATTTCGTGAACACTTGACAGTGGTGGGCGCCTTGCAACGAATGGCGTAGACGCGGCCGGGTATCGTATCATGTTTCATATTAAAAATGTCTCTATCTTGCGTATCAGTATGCGTCTGATACTATTGCGCTTTTCTTAATAGTGGTCAAGTGATCGATGATCAAGGCTCATTCCTAACCGCCAGTATAATGCGATGTTTATGCGAGTGTAGCTAGGCTACTTGATCTCTGGAATTATTATGTTATAATAGCTCTCCCACCCCATGCCAGCCCGACAAGATACAGAAAAGGAGAGTTTAGAAGTCGATCCTCTTGAGAGCGCCTTTTTTAACCATCTACGAGTAGAGAAAAACGTCTCAGCGCATACGATATCTTCTTATACTTTTGCGCTGAAGAAATTTAAAAAATGGTGTATGGGTTTAAACGATGAAAAAAAATTCCAGAGCTGGCAGCTCTGCACAGAAGATCATTTCCGCGATTGGCTCTACGTTCTGATGAGCTCACAGTTGAAGCCCGCCAGCATCAGGCTACGATTCGCCGCGCTTCGTTCATTTTATCAGTACGTGATCGAAAGGCATGATCTTCGCCATCACCCTCTCACTGAGTTAAGCCTCCCGAAGAAAACGAAAGACCTCCCCGTGTATCTCAGTGTCCCTCAGATGGAAAAGCTCTTAAACCTACCGCTGACCATAGAACTCGACAAGAAATTCCCCCCATGGTTACGCCTACGCGATGTCGCCATACTGGAGCTCTTTTACTCCTGTGGACTGCGTCTCAGTGAGCTCATCTCTCTGCAAGTCAGTGATATTAGATCCAGTGATGGCTGCCTGCGTATCTTAGGCAAGGGGCAGAAAGAACGCCTCGTCCCACTCGGTGATTATGCTCACGACGCCTTGGCTATCTACATAGCGGAAGCGAAACTCGAAGATGACTCACCTCTCTTTCTAAGCCGATTGCGTCGTCGCATGACAGGGCGCGCTATACAGCAGATGCTCGATAAGTACCTACTCTCCTCGGATATCCCCTTCAAGATATCGCCACACAAGCTACGCCACAGCTTCGCCACTCATTTACTAGATGCGGGGGCGGATCTGCGCTCAGTGCAGGAACTGCTCGGTCATGCGTCGCTATCCACGACGCAGATCTACACGCATCTGACAAAGTTACGCCTCAAGACAGCGTACAATGACGCACACCCACGTGCGTGATTGCTTATTAACTTGGCAATAGATAATGGGATATGCTATAATATTCCACATGAGCGAA
>CAYJJD010000115.1:0-6137 GCA_964370425.1 uncultured Akkermansia sp.
AGATTCATTCCAAATAAATTGGTTCAAAAAACTAATTGCGAGAACCTGCCTATAGATCTTGCAAAATTAGCAGCTTCGGATTTTGCATGCACTTTGGATGATAATTTACGGCGTTAGGGTGCGCATAGCGAGCTATTTAAGCTCAAAAAGCTGTAAATTCTCGCCAAAATGCGGCAAAGGGCGTGCGGTTTAGCTCATTTTTGCGATCACCTTTCTGGACGGGCTAACTTTGCAAGAGGAGACCTTTACTTAAATATCCATTTATGTGTCGCATATGGGATCATCTGCACGCACATTAATCACCTATTAACAATAAATTACGCTCTATATATCACATTACACCGATCTGCAAAGGTGAGTGCGCGTCATGAGAAATAGCCGAGGGCTTAATGCTCACGGCTATTTCTGTATATGAGGTATAGATCCCTCTGCTGTCGGGCTCTTTTTCGCTTAGAGCTTGCGCAGCTGCGGGATGTCTACGCGGCGCATCTTTTCGTTACTCTCGTCCGCGAGTTTGCGGTCGAGGTAGATCTTGTAAGGTGGCTTGTTCGTTTCGATGCTGATGATGCCATTTTCTGTAGGCTCATCGAGGTAGGCTGCGAGCTGGTCGAGGCTGTGTACTTCCTTCCCATTGACTTTTTCCACGAAGCAGTAGCCGATGCTGTTGTAACCGAGTGTCGCTGCCGTGGGGAAGACGGCGGTCAGACCGACGAATTCCTTGTAGCCCTTTTCGATGAGTTCATCCTGTCGGGTCTCCAGTTCGAGGTATTCTGCGGGGAGAGCTCCGCGTGACTTTCCTCGCACGTCGTTCAGGTAGTCATTAGCCAGTGTCTGGAAGAGGAGTCCACCGTGGATGATGTAGCGGGGTGCTACGCCGTCTTCTGTGCTGCGGAAGAGGTCATTCTTCAGCAGGTCGCGGTTCAGCGCGATGCTGATTTCTTGGATTTTTCCGTCACGAGCGATTTTAACAGGGACGCTTTCACCTTGCTGGCGCACGCCTTGGAGGAAGGCGAAGGCATCAAGCGCACCGTAGAGGGGGTGCTCGATCTGTCCCTGACTGTCTATTTTCTGTCCATCGACTTCGACGATGAGGTCTCCTTCTTCGAGCCCTGCCTGATCGGCAGCACCGCCGTGGGTGACGGCCGAGAGGTAGTAGCCAGGGCTGTTCTTATCTACCTTAAGGTAGCGCAGCATGACGGGGTCTTTCACGAAGCTGCGCTGGACTCCGAGGATGGGGGCGCGTAGCTTGCTGAGGTCTGTCTGGTCGAGGAAGTTCTTGATGACTTCCGCATTCACGATGTTCAGATGCTGGAGACCTGTGTTGTAGCTCATGGCGAGGGCGACGAGCTTCCCGTCCTTGATGATGGGGAGGCCTTCCGCTTCGCTTTCGTTGATAGCCTGTGCGCTGCTGGCGATGAGGCGGGGGGAGGAGTAGGCGGCTTCTGCTCCGCGCTCTACCTTGATGGCGATCTGCTGAGCTTGGTTACCGCGTATTCTATTCCACAGGGTCGCGCTATCGCTGAGTTTCAGCGGCTCGCCGAGGGTCAGGGGAGCGCGGCTCTCGAAGAAGTCCTTGTTCGCTTCCTTGTCCTTGAGCTCGATGAGGGTGAGGTCGCGGTCAGGGTCGTGCTTCACGATGCGTGCCGTGGCTTTCTCAGCACCATTCGGCAGGCTCATTTCGATGTAGGTGGTGGCCGTGCCTATATCGCCGCTCGTGAGGACGAGCCCGCCCCCGAGGTAGACGCCGCGCGCGCTGCTCTGCGAGGTGGGGAGCTTTTCCCATGGGCGCATGATGTTGTAGTCCTGATGGGTGGCGGTGATGTTAATCAGGCTGTCGATGGGGCTGCTGGCGGGGACTATCTTTTCCGCGGGCTGGAGTGGGACGAGCGGGGTGCTCGCTGCCTTTTCTGCGATCTTAGCTTCGATGGCTGCCTTGACTTCTGGCTTTGTGGCGACTTCAGCAGCAGTAACTGTGCTGCTGCCTGTGATGACGAGTGCGGGGGCTTTCGCAGGAGCGGGGGCTACTGCCGTCGTGGCTGTGACCGAGACTGTCGCTGCCTGTGTCGCTTCCGCTGCGCCTGCTGCTTCTAGGGCAGCTGCTTCCTCTTTTGACTTTTTCTTGTCGAGGGCGGTGCGCGGGGTGGGCTCACAGCTGCTAAGCAGGGTGACGGCGGCGAGGCCTGTGGCGAGTCCTGTCGCTAGGCGTGTGAAGGTGGATGCGTGCATGTGTTCTGTGTTGTAAATTTTGAGTTGTAAATGTGGATGTCGGCGGTGTAGCTCGATTTATTCTGGCTTCGCGTCGAGGCGTGCTGGCTTTGCGATGCCGTAGTTCGCCCAGATACGCTTATTCGCGCCGTGAACATCCTTGCGGTCAAACACGAGGGGCAGCGGTGCGTCTTCGAGCTCGATGACGGTGTAGTCGCCTGCACTGCTTTCATCGGCTGGGTAGAGCAGATCGTGGAGGTGCTGGAGGCCTTTTACTTCGACACCGTTCACGGACTTGACAATGCGGTTACCGTAGCCAGTGAGGCGTGAGTTCACCTCATCGGGGAGGACGCGGGTGAGCATGACGAGGTCTTCCTTGCCGTGTTCTTTGCTGTTATACAAAAAATCATTCACGGTGAGGATGATACTGTGCAGGGGCATGCGGTGGGCTTCCAGCTCATTGAGCGTGACTGGCTGGAAGACGAAGCCGCCGAAGCTCACGTAGCGTGGCTGCTCGCCGAAGCTAGGCGTAGAGATCTTCTTGTTCGGCAGGGGCGCGAGCTGAGCGGTCTTGCTCATTTTCTCCCCCTTGCGGATGATGTCAAAGGTGATCGAGTCGCCCTTAAACGAGCGTTCGGCGAGCTCGACGAGGCTGACGCGCTCGCCGTCGAGTTCTATCATACCCGAACTGTCAACTGGCTTTCCATTGATGCTCATGACCACGTCACCGAGTTCGAGGACTCCATCGACGCTGCCACCCTGCACGACGCGCCCGATGACGACTCCCTGACCATCATCGGCGAGACCGTAGTGGCGGCGCATGGCGGGATTCTGCGGGTGGAAGAAGTCGGCACCAAGGTCGACGTAGAGGTCGTAGGCTCCGTCTTCAATGTCCTTGAAGAATCGCTTGATGACAGGTGCGGGGATGATGTAGCCGGTGCTATTTGCCTGAAGGAGTCCTTGGAAGGCGACGCCGACGACCTTGTCACCGAGGAAGACGGGACCACCGCTGTTCCCAGGGTTGATTGCGGCATCAATCTGGACGGAAAGGTGGGAGCTGTTACGCGCGTGGCTGTAGACGGAGTTCTCGATGCGAGAGACGATGCCGCGTGTGACAGAGAGGCGTGAGCCGCCTATGGGGTAGCCGATGGCGCGGACGGTATCTTCGAGGCGTGGGAGTTCATCGCTGAACTTCAGCTCAGGGATGCCAGCGAAGTGAGCTCTGTCCTTTTCGTCGATTTCCAGCAGGGCAAGGTCAGCGTCATGCGCGACGAATTTCACCTTCGCGGGAATCTTACGTGAGTCCGCGTACTGCGATATATAGAGTGTCTCGCTGTTAGCGATGACGTGGGCATTCGTCATGAAGAGCCCAGGGCCGACGAGGAAGGCTGTGCCTGTGCCGCCGCCGTAGGTGCCGCTCTGCCATGGGGTCGCGTAGTTGCTACGCTTCTGGGAAGCCTCGACGCGGACGATACCGCGGTAGTTCTTTGGCAGGTTCAGCGAGTCAGCAGGCTTCCCAGGAGCTGCGATAGCTGCGGGGGCAGGAGCTACTGGAGCTACTGGAGCTGAGGCGACTGGCGCGGCTGGTGTGATGGGAAGGGCGGGGGTGGTTTCTGTCGCCGTGGTCGTAGCCTGTGCTACGAGGGAGCTGGACAGGAGTAAACATGTGGAAATAATCTGATAATTCACGTCTATAACTATGAAGGAAGCCACCCGTAAGTCAAGCCAAAAATATACGTTAGCTAAGGTCTGAATGCTGCATGACGCAGGCGGCGGCTCTGGCCGCGGTGTTATCGACACCTATGCTAATGGTATTAACGGCGAAGCCAGTGCCGTCACCTTCAATATCAATGCTGGCGGTACTTCCTATTTGACGAATACAGGAACCTTGCGAAATTAGCTGCTGCAAGGGCTAAGAAAAAGAAGACGAGCTAGCGGTGAAATATACCTTTCAGGGCAGATTCGGATGTCGTACGGAGATGGATAAGCATCATTCGGTGACTTAGTCTGGGTACTTTTGGCTTATGCCGAAGGTATTTGTCCCAGGTGTACTGTCTGATAAAAGCAAGATAAACAAGTAAATATTCCCTAAAGGGATAAAAAACAGAAGAATGAAAAATCCAGAGTGCCCCGTATCATGTAAGCGTCTTACCATGCAGGCCAGACTGGTGATGAACGAGAGAAGTCCGTAGATCACCAAGAAAGGTACTGCCACCGCTGCTAGAACCACCGACAGATCCAATGATACAAATATGGCGAACAGAGCTAGTAACATGACGCTAAAAATCGGTATCAAAAAAGTCATGACGAACCACATTCTCCAGTATTCCTGACGCACCGCCCTTCTTGTAAAATCTGTGCAGTGGGAGATACAGAACCAATAGGTCGCGAAGAATCCCATACCAAAGTCATATTCAGATAATAAGTCGCGCCTCTGGAAAACTGAGTAAGTTCTCCCAGATGTCGTCGCTATAGGCTGAGAGCTTGTAGGTCTTTTCGTGGGGGCTGCTGGCTGAGGTGTTATGCCTTGGCGGCGGCGTTCTATCTCGTATTGAGGTGCTTCCGGGGCTGCAGGGCGGGGACGCTTAGCGGGCTCGGTATAGGGCACTACTGCACGAGTCGCTTCGGCTGGTGCTGGCATATCACCAGTGACATTGAAGGCATCGCTCAGTGCCTGCCATGTCTTATCGCCTTTCTTGCATACATACCAAGCACTTGGTGCGTGACCACTGTTAATCATTTTCTCCAATTCTTCGATATAGAAAGGTCCACTGATCTCATGAGTCGCCTTGTCAAGGACATGGTATCGCATAGCGGCTCTATTTGCAGCCATCACTTCTTGATGAATCTTGAGCAAATCCGCTTGGCAATGCTGAAACGCTAGCCATGTCTGGCCCCCCTTTTGGGCGATCTTTGTCGTCGCCTGGATTTCTCCTGCTTCGTGTAATTGTAATAATTCACTGGCATCATGAGGGCCAGAAGTGACTCGTTGAGAATTGATATAGTAGTATTTCTTCGTATTTTTCATGAGATAGTCTATAGGTATTCGATGATGACGTCCACTCCCATGCGCCTTTTTGCGCTGTCGTGCATGTCAGATATTTCATAGCCGTAGATTTTACCCTTGAGGATATGATCATCTCGTTCTGTGAAGATGAGCTCCGCAGGTAAATCTGCCGCTTCATGGGGCTTCTTGTGGCGTTCTGATTGAGGAACGAGCCTGTAGTACATCTGTCGATCTTTTGGTAGATACTCCATATACGTGTAAGAGAAGGCAGCGCTCTCCTTATCTTTGCGCTCATAGGTGATAGAGACGGTTTCAGGAGGAAGATTAGCGTCATCTGCGGAGAGGACGGCGCCATCTTTTCCGAGAATGATGATGGGCATGCCAGTTTCAGGAATACGGAGAATGCAGTATGATAGGTGAGGAGGAGCTTCGACTACTGTGCTCCTTTTCGATGCTGCGCTTTTTTTATCTCGTTTTTTGATGAGAACAATGGGTCTGTTCTTCAATTCCAGCATTTCTACATCCTTGCTTTTCACGTCAATCTTGAAAAACGCCGCATCAATTCTGCCGTGATAGACATTCTTATCTTTTGACGTAAATTTCAGACGAGCAGGGTGCTCGGTCAAGGGTGTACCATCTGTACCTTCAGGATCGTATTCGAGGCTGGTGAAGGCATTCAGTGAACGATTTTCGTCAGAGTTTTCGAACTTCTGGACATAGGCGAAACCGAGGCGCGCCGTGTCTCCCATTGGCATATAGTTGAAAAAGCCCATTTTAGCTCCCGTGTGGGTGTAGGCGACACCATTGTCATCTACGTTTAAATAAATAGAATTGTCTATAATGATATGGAAGTTATTGAGTGACTTAGGTGCTTCTAAAATCTCTGGCTTAACTGGTTCAACTGGTTCAACTGGCTCAACTGGCT
>CAYJJD010000116.1:0-5871 GCA_964370425.1 uncultured Akkermansia sp.
CGTACTGCTTTGTAAACTCAATGCCTGAGGCATGCCAGCCTTCTAAAGGAAGTATCTTTTTTATCACACCCAACTATACCATACTTTAGCTAGCTTGGCATGCTTCTTTTTTGAGGGTTCGCGTTCACGCCGCGATTCTGACGCAGTGCCGCTTCCCGAGTCCGTCGCATCACTCGTTGACATGATAGTCGGAGCTGTGGACTTATCAGCTGAGGGCGTGAAAATCGCCAATGCGTGGAAGCTCGCCAAACAGCAGGGACTAGAAGGAGTTCCTCAGATGGAAGAACTCTTCGACAAACTCGGAATGGACGTTCGCAATGTGTTCTCGCAAGCTCGCATCGACGAGCAAGTACTTGAAGCGGTTCGCAAGACGCGCCCCATCGTTCAAGGGCAAGCGCAGATCTCAGGGCTGCAAGCTCAGCCAGCCGCCCAGATACAAGAGGAGCAAGCCGCAGACGTGGCGCGTGATGAAGAGATAGAAGCCTTCGAGGAACGCCACACTGTAGAAGCGCAGCCTGAGCAGGTCAGCAGCGCGAACGCCTCAGTAGTCCAGCAGATGACAGCCCAGATTCAGAGTAGTGCTCCAGCCTCGATGAAGGGGGTGTTCGTCGATGACGCAGCCGTCTTGAACAAGGCTGGCGGTTACTGGATGGGCTGCATTCCTGTGAAACAGCTTGTCGACTCTCAAGACGTAGAACAGGTGAAAGCAGGGGCGAAAGGCAAGCATGGCGTGATTAATCCGATCTCTGGGGACTACCAGCAGGACACTGAGGCTATTTACGTGTGGAAGCGCAAGAATGGGCGATTAGAGGTGATCTCTGGCCGTCACAAGTATGATCTCGCTCTTCGCACGAATACGGAAGCCGTCACATGTTACGTGTACCCCGAGGATGCTCAGCATGACGCGAACTGGTCACGACTTATCGACTTTGAGAACAATATGAGAGGCGACCAAGCCGACGAGCTCACAGCCGCGATTTACACGCGAGAGACTGGCTACTCAGATCAGCAGCTCAGAAACAGGGGGCTCATGCGCAACAAGTCGAAGAGCAAGCGCGGCATTCTCATCGGACGCGAAGCACGCGAGGAGCTATGGACACGCTTCAAGAATGATGTCATATCCCCAATGGACGCGGAGATTATCGTAAAGATGACTATGAATATCCGCAACGCGGAGCGCATCGAGGATATTCAAGCCAAGTGTGTAGATCTCCTTGAGCAAAAGAAGAGCTGGGACTACATTTCAGCCATGGTGCAACTTATGGCCAGTAAGGAAAGTGTCTTCATGCAACAGGGCTTACTAGACCTAGGCGCAGATTTCGAAGCGGACATGCAGAAGGCTGCAACTTATATTGAGAAAAACGTCCAAGGGCTCGCCGAGGCTATAGGCATCATCAAGAGCGGACGTAAGCTTAGTGGAAAAAAGAAGGAGCTCGCTTCACGTCTAGGACAGCACACCACCACGCAAGAAGAGAGCACACAGATTCTCGAAGATCTCACCTTAATGAAGGAGATGTTCGGAAGTGTGGGCGCATATCCCGAGCTTGTCGCATCAGCTCAAATGTGGGACGGAGAGACAAAGCTCGACCCTGTAGGTTACGCACTGGATTATGCCCGAAAGACACGCGAGCGCGTGGAAGGAGAGAAGGAGCTCAGCCGCGAAGAATGGGAGCAGGCGCAAGTAGATCTCAGCGGAATGGGAGAGTTTAGCTTTAGTGCGGCGAACGCTGGCAGCCTTAAATTCAAAGCGTCACTACTAGCCCCGAACGGCAAGCCCTCCAACCTGAACGAAAGGCAGTGGCATCAAGTGCGTACACCTGAGTTTAAAAAGTGGTTCGGCGACTGGGAGAACGACCCTGAGAATGCGTCAAAAGCAATAGACGAGAACGGCGAGCCTAAAGTATACTATCATGGGACATGGGAGGATTTTTCGGCTTTTGCTTATGAGAAGCAAAGCAATATGATGTATGGAGAAGGCTTTTATTTTACAGGTGATGCGAGTCACGCACGTGCTTATGGTGACATTATAATGCCTGTGTTCCTCAACGCTCGTTACTCTGCCTCAGAAAGAATGTCTGACAGACGTGCAAAAAAACCACTAAAAGAACTCGATCATATCCGAGTCAAAGATATGGATTATATTGCAGTCCAAGCCCCCACGCAGATCAAATCCGCTACCAACAATCGCGGCACGTTCGACGCGAGCAATCCTGACATTACTTTTAGCGCGGCGAACGTTGGCAGCCCTAAAATCAAAGCGTCACTACTAGCCCCAAACGGCAAGCCCTCCAACCTGAACGAAAAGCAGTGGTATCAGGTGCGCACACCTGAGTTTAAAAAGTGGTTTGGTGACTGGGAGAACGACCCAGAAAATGCGTCAAAGGCGGTAGACGAGAACGGCGAACCGCTTGTGGTGTATCATGGAGCTATTACTCAATTCTTCGAGTTTATGCATGGTAAAGGCAAAAAGGGTTATGATATGCTAGGTGAAGGCTTTTACTTCACAGATGCAAAGGACGAAGCTGAAAGATATGCAGAAGCACGTAGTGAACGCTACGGAATAGGAAATGCTTCCCTTATGTCCGTGTTCCTTAATCTCCGTTCTCCTCTTGTGTTCGATAAAGGGAAACCGAGCAACAATAAGAAGATTATTCTACAGTCAGACAGTCATGATGGAATTATTCATTCAATGCCTATATCTCAAAGTGTGCATTATGTAGTCCTCTCCCCCAACAAAATCAAGTCTGCGACCGACAATCGCGGCACATTCGATGAGGGGAATCCAGACATAACCTTCAGCATTCGCGAGTTCTCCCCCTCCACATACAAAGAAAAAGACCTTGCCAGCGTTGCAGACGTGTACGGAGTCAATACACCCAGTGTAGCGCAGGTGAACACTATGTGGGGTGGAGTGCTAAACTATCTCGTCTCAGACGATGTGAAAAACGCGCGTCAGTTCTACCCAGTCAGCCCTACTCCTGCCGTGCTTCAAATGCTGGGGGTAGAGCCTCGCATGATGGGCATTACCAAAGCGACGATTGACAAGGTGACAGGAGGGAAGCATGCCATTAGCACGGATCAGCTCAGAACGTTACCCGCGCAATTGAGCAACCCTGTAGCGGTATTTGAATCAGCCCAATACCCTAATAGCTACATGGTGTTGACTACTATTGTTGATGTTACCGCAAATGGTGAAAAGCCAGCTATGGCTGCAATTTACCTCGATAAGTCAAGTAGAGAGTATGGAGTTTCTATACATGAAATAGCTTCTATTTACGGAAGGACTAGCAATAGTGCTTATGAGAAAGCCCCTCTTTTATATGTAAACAGAAGCCTTCTTGAGGCTGGGAGCAGGGGAGGGCTACAATTGCCAACGACTGCTTTCAACCCCAAAGAAGGCTCTACAGACACTATAAAGACTGAGGCTGATCTCGTCAAGTACAAAGAAGAGAATAATATTTCATTCTCCGTCCGCTCGATGCAGGAATCAGCCGTTGCCGCTCGTGCAATGTTTGCCGAGCGTGTCGACGAGATGGAAAGCGTGCAGATTCTCAAGCGATATGACATGCTTATCGACACGCTTCAGAGCTCTCTTGCCTCTGACAGCAGTGACGAGGCTCTAGGCACAGGGGCTCAGAGATACGCATCTCTCCTCGCTCTGCTCGAAGCCACCAAGGGTGTACTCCCTGAGCAGTACACGCGCATGGGGCAGCTGAATGCTACCCTTAAATGGGCGGCAGTCTATGCCCAGATGGCAGAGTCAGGCGACATTCCACGCGGAGGGAGCGGAGTCCTGAAAGGAGACATCGCCCAGAAGTTCTTAACCGCGATGAAGCAGAAGCGCGACGGAATGCTCCTACAAGGTCTCAGCGAGGAAGAAGCACGTGAGGCAATGGCGAGTCTCGCAGCCGAGCGCATCGAGAATAGCTTGATCAAGGTAGCCATAGCCGCGAGAACACGCGTTGACAAGTTTATTAAGGATAGGGCTTGGGAACGTGTCGAACTCAGTACAGAGCGAGCCTACCCCAAGAAGGAAACAGGACGCAAGAGCCCTCGAGGGAAGCTCAGCTCAGAGGGCTACAGGCAAATGGAGCACGTGCTCTCTCTCATGCAAATGAAGAAAGAGCAAATAGCCGAGCAGATGGCAAGCCTGAGAGGACAACTCGCAGAACTCAATCCTGACACAGACAACTTTAGCGCACGCCAAGCGGAGCTAGAGGAGCAGCTAGACCAGCTCTCAGTCTTTGGCAATTGGGCAGATATGAACGCACCTCAAGCGCAAGCCGCAGCGGAAGCCTTCGTCGCACTCGTCATGCAGAGAAAAACCCTGTGGCAATACGAGCTTGAGAAACGCACCTTGCATAGACATTACAGGATGAACCTCATCAAGAGCCGTTTCAAAGTCGCGAACAATGCCAATAACCGAGCGAAACAGAAACGCTCAACGCTTAACGCCTTCAACCTCATAAAGAGTGTAGCACGCGAAAAATCCTACGGACTGATGAGCTACACCCAGCTTATCTATGCAGGAAAGAATATACTGGGTGATGCTTTCTCACGCGAGCGCATCCAAGAAATAGCAGATGCGAATCAATCGCTTAACATGGCTGATTCTGCGAATGATACCTTCTTCGCTCAAGCAGTAGCAGAATCCACAGGAATTGACCTCTCGAAACAAGGCGCGCTCATCGACTGGCTTAATGACTTCGGGGCGATCCGCAAGACTGGGATTAAGAAACAGGAGTTCGTCACCTACACGCTCAAGCTCACTATCGATGACGCTCGTACATGGGCGGCACTCTCCCCAGAAGAACGCGCAGCGCGTCGAGACACGCTAGCGAAGAACGCAGAGGAGGAAGAGCTCGTGACCAAGAACATTCCCAATGAACGCGACATTACCGAGATCACGCAGCAGCTCAGCGACATTGACCAAAAGACAGCCAGGGGCAAGAACATGTCAGGGCGGAAATGGATTGAAGTTCGCGGACGCTACAAGGGCGCGGACGCGGTGGAGCTCATAGCGAGCAAGGACTCAGTGGCTAATGCCCTTCTTCTGTTTGAGCAGGAGGATTATCAGCACTTGATCGAGCACGAGGGCTTCACCCCACTTGACGCGAGCGGAAAAGTTATCGACAGAGACATCCATGGACGCTATTGATTACGTCGATAGGAAGATAAACCTCCTCTCTATGCACGCACTTGCTGACGCGATCTACACGAACCTTGAGAAGCAAAAGGCGGCGCACGGCTTGTCTTGGACTCATGAGGAAATGACAGAAGGCGCGCTCGACGTCGTGGGGCGAGCTCTCTCTCTGCTCAACCAAAGAGAAACACGGATAAGTCACTCTTTGCCGCATCTGGGGGACTCGTCACCAACATGATGATGATGTTCCGATCTGAAGTGCTCAATAAGCTAGGCTTGACCATTTCTCGCATCATGGCTGGTGAGTTCGTCAGCGCCACAAGCATTCACCTGCTCTATGGTAGCCTCTCAGCCGTGATCGCAATGGGCATCGGCTGGGTACGTTACGGCAGCTCGGACAACGAAGAGGACGAGGAAATCTGGCGCGAAATGCTCGCCTTTGGCGTGCGTGTGGGCACAGGTGACTTGGGAGCTACACCCATCATTGGCGAAGGAGTGAACGCGCTATCCTCCGCGATCACTGGGGACTGTCACTATAACCGAGCTCTTTGTGAGATGTTCTTTAGTCCGCAAGACTTGTATCGCCACAGTAAGCGCATCGTCACAGGGCAGAAGGGCAATAAAGAGATGACCGCGCACGACTATATTAGCTCGACTCAGGGGATCTTCCGCGCCTTAAGGGCACCTTGCGAAATTAGTCTGTATGCCACCCTAGAGGCGCATTATTG
>CAYJJD010000117.1:0-5792 GCA_964370425.1 uncultured Akkermansia sp.
ATCGCGGCTCATTGGGGATTTTCACCCCAGCGACTACGCCATGTCTGGCGTACCAAAAAAACTCCTTCGTGCCTATCGCATGAAGGAGTTTTTTTTGTAAGCGTTTTGAATCGCTAGAGAATTATTCAGCAGTTTCTGTATCGTTCTCTTGCACTTCAGCAGCCTCTTGTACTTCTGGAGCTTCTGGAGTATCAGTTACTTCTTGTGCAGGTGATGGAGCTTGTACTTGCTGTGGTCGTGGAGCGGACCAGCGAGCTGCTTCCATCAGGTAGAGCTCAGCGATGCGGAAGGCTCGGCGTGCTGCATCCGATGCGGCGCGGTCATCCATGAAGGCGAGACCTTCTTCGGTCACTTCTCCGAGGAATATTTTCCATGCGTAGGCTTCCTGTTCCTCTGGATTGATAGCGGACCGCTGGAATCCTTGGGGGGATGGGTTCTGTGTATCTCCGTTTCCTCCGCGTCGATTTCGGCGACGCTTGTTGCGCTTGTTTGCTTGGTTGGAGCCGTTTTCACCACCGACTGTTTCTATCGTTCCGTAGTTGATATTGATATTATCATCTCGATCACGACGATCTCGGCGGTCAGCAGGCTTAGCCTTCTTGCTAGCTGCATGATCACGCTTTTCTGTAGGCCTGTCGCTAGGAGCTGGAGCTGGAGCTGGACTCTGAGGCGTTTCGTTTACAGCTGGAGCTGTATCATGAGGCTTATCGCTTTTCTTCTTGCGTGGCGTGCGGGTGGTCTTGGGCTTATCCGCAGCACTGGCTGTAGTTTTCTCGTCGGCTTTTGTCGTCGTTTTTGTTTTACGCGTTGTAGCTTTCGTTGTGCTTGCAGCCTTAGGCTTGTTCTTGCTACCCTTGGGGCGACCAGCGCGCTTTTTGGGCTCGACGGAAGCTGGGGTAGTGGTGCTCGCGTCTTGTGGCTTATCTGTGTTGTTTTCTGTTGCCATGAGTATAGACTCTATATGCTATGGTGTTACTGTACATCGGATGGTTGTACTTGGAAGGACCACTGGGTCTGATGACTCTTGTTATCAGTCGTCTTCCACGTGAGATGCACAGAAAGGTTATTAAGATATACACGGCTGGGTGGTGTCCAGCTTAGTGTACGGGAGAGTTTGTCCACCTTAGCAGGAACGAGTCCGTAGCCACTGACGCGCATCTGTACGCTTTCGAGATTAATAGCAGGCATGCGGCTGAGCTGTGCTTTGATCTCTATATTATCATCCGTTACAATGCTTTTAGGGACAGGGTAGACGGTGAATGGTGGTGGGGCTAAAGTGGGGGGGAGTGTGCCTGGTATCATGCCTGCTGACACCGCCGTGCTGGAGTCCGCCATGCGGAAATCCATCGCTAGGTTGAATATTCTATTGTCATCATTCCCGAAAACGATGTAGCGGTGAATCTGCCATGTGTCTTCCTGTACGCTTACCTTACCTGGTAGTACAGTGAATGCTGCGGAATAGCCATAAGAAGGCATTTTCTCGAGCATTTCTTCCATGACGAAGCCACCGGGATAGCAGTAGGTGTTCACCGTGCCGAAGTTTTTATCCAGTGTGGTCTTAGAGTTTTTTATCTCCTTCTCCAGCATGCGAGTCATGAGTTCGATGCCGTTTTTTGAAGCCTCTTTCCATTCGCTGGGATAGGCATGAGTGGCAGAGTGTGAGCCTACGGTCGCACCATTCTGCTGCATCTCTTGGATCATAGCCTTGCTCATGCTATCGCCTTTACCAGAAATAAAGTCCGTGTAGAGGAAAATAGTGAAGGGATAGCCGAATTCCTTTAAAATAGGATACGCGTCCGTGTACACGCTACGCCAGCCGTCATCTATGGTGATGAGGATGCAGTGCGCAGGTAGTTTTCTCTTCCCATGTCGCCATTCAAGGAACTCTTGCATGCTTATCACAGCGAGTCCTTCCTTGCGAATATATTCTAGATGACGGCGAAACTCATCTGTATTCAGACACATCTGCGTCGCCTCTCTCGTGCGACTAAAATCATGATATCCAAGTATGGAGACGCGAGTGCGCTCTCTATCTACTAAGGGACGATCACTTTTTGTGATCTCATAGGGGTTTTCTTCCTCTTCGGCAGCGGGGAGGGGATCGGGGCTGGGGTCGAACACTAAGGGCGAGACATCAAGAGGCTGTAGCTCCAGTGCCATTCCTCCATTTGAGGCGACACCAAGCATCCCCGTGATAACAATAATAATTGTGTGGTTAACTCTTCCCATGTAGTACGTTGCAAATTATAGCAAATTATATTAATATTGCAATGTTTTTTATTGTACGCTTTTAATTCAGATTATAAAACATTAAAAATATATCATTTAATTACTTCACACTCTTAAGTTCCAAGCTTGTTAGTCGTCTTAAGAATAACAAATGCTATCCATACTTGACAGACAAATCTATCATAATATAATAGTTCTAATGATTACCACCCCTAAAGCTATCGGTGTCGACTTCGGTGCTACGAGTATTAAGATAGCTGTCTGTCAAGGAAGCGAGATTATAGAGCGTGTTACGCCTTTAATTACGGTCGATTACGATAGTCCTCTTTCTATTATTGACGCCATGTGTGAGCAGATAAAGCAGCTGCGTACCCTCTATCCAGACATCGTGGGGATAGGTCTGGGTATGCCCGGCTGGGTGGATTTTAATAGAGGGGTGCTCTATCATCTGACGAATGTTCCCGTGTGGGATCATGAAGTTCCCGTGTGCTCTATCATGCGTGAGGCTTTAGAGCTGCCTGTGGTGATGGATAATGACGCTAACTGTATGGCCTATGCCGAGTGGAAACTCGGAGCGGGGAGGGGGATGGAGAGTCTCGTGAATATCACACTCGGTACAGGTATAGGTGGCGGTATCGTCGTGGCGAACCAGCTGCTGCGCGGTCGCCATCTCTCGACAGGTGAGATAGGTATGGTCAGCATTGACTACAAGGGGAAAATGGGGCCTTTCGGGAATAGAGGTGGCATAGAGGAATATATAGGAAATAATGAAATGGCCGCCGACGCGCAGCAACGGTATCGCGCAGCGGGCGTAGAAAAGAGCCTCGAAAACTGTATGCCTTATCCACTGGAACTCGCTGCGCGCGCGGGTGACGTGATCGCACAGCAGGTCTATGAAGATTTCACCGAGAAGCTAGCAAGTCTTCTGATGGGGCTGATGTTCACCCTGACACCAGATGCCTTCATCCTCGGTGGTGGTGTGTCCAAGGCTGGGGATCTGCTGTTCCCTCCTCTTTTAGAAAAAGTGAAGGCACAGCTACCCTCGGTGTACCACCAGCATCTTCGCATTATACCAGCCGAGTTCGCGAATGATGCAGGAATGATAGGTGCTGCGATGATGGCCTGCGAAGAAGCAGCTCCGTCTGCGGAGTGAACTTAACTTTACCTCTCAATGACCTTACTTCAAATAAGCGCCTTGGTCGGGCTGCTTCTCTACTTTGCCATTCTTCTCATTGCCGTATCGCGAGAGAAGAAGAATCAGAACGTGCTCGACTACTTTTTTGCGGGGCGCACACTCCCATTCTGGGCTCTGTCTATTACATTCATCGCCTCGTGGTGGGGCGCAGGATCTGCGATAGAAACAGCGAATCTCGGCTACCAAGACGGCATAGGTGCTTTCTGGTATTACGGAGTGCCTGTGCTGCTCGCCACGCTCTTCATGATGCTGGGATCGAAGCGCATACGCCGCATCGGCTACCTGACACAGGGGCATATGATCACGGCTCGCTACTCCAGTGCAGTGGCGAAGATACTCTCCTTCATGATTCTCATCTTCATGAGCATCACCGCGGCGACGCAGATGGTGGGAGTAGGTCATTTCTTTGGCGAATATCTTGGAATGAGCTATGAGGTGGCGGTCTTTGTCGGGACGGGCATCGTGCTGGTCTACTCGCTGCTCGGTGGTTTCCGTGGCGTGGTGCTCACGGATGTGATTCAGTTTTTCCTGCTACTTATTTCAGCCGTGCTCATCTTCGTCATCGCCTATGTGAAATCTGGTGGCTGGGAAGCCATAGCCCTCGTGGCAGAGCAGAGTGGCAAGACAGATTACATGGACTTTGGTGCAGGTATGGAAAAGTACCTCATGTACGTCATCACCTTCGGCTTAGCGTGGTGTGTAGCGGCTAATATATGGCAGCGTATCTCAGCGACGAAGGATGACGGGGAGGCTCTGAAAATGACAGGCATGAGTTTCATCGTCTTTGTGCCTCTGTATCTCATCGTGGTGCTCACAGGCATGGCGGGCTTAGCCCTCTATGCCGATCTCCCAGCTGGGGGGATCGTCACAGCCATCGTGATGGATCATATGCACCCTATTCTGGGAGCTGTGGTCTTCATCGGTATCTCTGCTGCCATCATGTCCACTATGGACTCCCTCATTAACACCGCGGCTATGACGCTGACGCTAGATGTGGTGAACACGGAAAAGATGGAGGAGAAGAGAAAGCTGCGACTCTCACGCTACGCGACGCTGGGCGTAACTATTTTCGGTCTCATCGTAGCGCTACAGATACGCTCTATATTAGAGCTAAGCTGGCTCGCTGCCGATATCATCACTACAGGGGCATTCGTGCCTCTTGTGATGGGCTTTCTCTGGAAGCGAGGGAATACGAAAGGAGCTATGGCCTCGATGGTCGTGGGGATGCTCTACTGCTTCTACAATCTGGGACGCATGATAGCGCAGAAGCATGGCTGGGATCTGCCCGCGTGCTGGGAGCTATCTTCTGCACAGCAGGTGTGCTACGGCATAGGGGTGTCCTTCGTCGTTTATATCACTGTCAGTATACTCACAAAGCCTGAGTACGCGAAGGCTGAGGATTTCATCACGAAGTCAATAAAAGGATAAGATATCTGAATTCGTATAATTGATGCGCAGCCTGATTGCTGACCAAGCCTATGCCGATGTGGCAAAGAAACTCAGGGCAGACTATCCATCATGCGATGGGAAAAATCATCAGCATATTTCCGACCTATAGGCAGTGTGCTGGAGTTTTCATCATTGAGCACTACGTCTTGGCTTCGTTTATGTGTGGATATGTTGTTTTGCCACGATAAATGAGCGATGAATGTGCAAAAAATGCGCTGCGGGCAACATGTCGAGAACACCTTTTATACTGAGTTCTGTTTTGAGTAATTGTCCACCCATCAGAGGAATGTGCATGTAGTTGTCTACTGATTCGATGCAGGCAAAATGAGTGAGGGTGACATGCACTTTCTTATAGTTGCTAGATACAGTAATCTGCTTGTCTTGCCACAAGCCAGATTGGGTGGAGGAAAGCGCTTTTTTAACTCGTTGGACGCTTTTATCAAAACGCTCCATGCTAATAGGTTTGTGGAGGTAGTCAAGGGCGTTGAGATTGAAGCCCATCAGAGCGTAGTTCTCGTAGGCTGTAGTGAATATAAGTAGGGTATTTTCGAGGAGTTGCTTGGCGATCTCGAGCCCCGAATGCTCGTTCATCACTATATCGAGGAATACAACATCTGCCCCTTGTTCCTGTGCGGCTTTTATACCTTTGAGTGGGTCTGTAAAGTTACGTAGGGAAATTTCTTCATAGCTCTGGCAATAGTGCTCGATGATGGCAAGAGCCATGGGCTCATCATCAATGGCAATACATTTCATAGATGAATAATGAGTTGGAGGTGAAAGGTGTCTGCGAGCTCATGCGTGATGAGTTGGTAGCGATGAGGATAGATGACATCGAGCCTTTTGCGGCAATTTTCTATACCAACCCCCGAGCTGACGCCAAATGATGAGGCTGCGCTGCATGGTTTTAAATTCATGCTAT
>CAYJJD010000118.1:0-5765 GCA_964370425.1 uncultured Akkermansia sp.
GGAGCATGGCAATCACCATCATCACGAGAGAATTAGAAATAGGCAGGGTATGCCCAGGCCAGAACGGAATCTCAGGATTCCACAAGAGTGGAGCGGAGACTGTCATCTCATGATGCCCCTCACCTGCTGCCTGAGCCATTCCCGTCATTGCGAGGAAAAGCAGCGCAGCTCGCTGTATCCACATATTGATCATTGCCATCTTTATCTACTATGATCCTTTTGCTATATCTTGTCAAGCTCTAAGCAAATCATTGCTTAAAAATTGGATCAGGCAGCTGAGTTGCCTCTGCTGAATCCCCCCCGACATGATCACCCACATCCTTGAATGTCACAAAGATAAAGAAACCCATCATCAGGAAGACGAATCCAAGCTGTATCCACTGTAGTATAACACCCTGCACGGGGCGTCCAATGATCATCTCCACGATACCGAGCACGACATGCCCACCATCGACGACAGGAAGCGGCAGCATATTCAGGACTGCGAGGTTCACATTCAGAATCACCGCAAACCAGAGAACAAAGCGCCAGCCATCAGGATGGGTCAGCATGTTGTAGATATGCGACCCTATGCCCACAGGTCCACTGAGGTGCTGCACGGACACATCGCTACCAGGGCTGACGACCTTCGCCAGCGTGTCTTTCATCCAGCGCAGACTCTGCGTAATCTGAGAGAAGGGATCGGGATGCTCCATCGTGAGCTCCAGTGAATCCGAAGCCCAGCTGATGCCCATGAGAGAGCGCGCGCCTTCCTGATCTTTCCAATTAAGCGGAACGACAGGCGTGAGCGTGACATCCAAGCTCTGCTTCCCCTCACTGCGAAGAATACTTAATTTCAGCTCCTTACCAGCCTCACTGAGCACCATAATACTCTCAGGACTATACACACGCTGCCCATTAACGCCTACAATTCTATCGCCCTCTTGTAGACCAGCGAGTGCCGCGGGTGAATGTGGGGTCACCGCACCGACTAGCGCATCATAACGCGGGGTGATACCGATGCGACGCAGGGCACTGCGCTGCCACCAGTTTGTCTCTGGTATTTCATAGCCACTGATGATATCCAGTCGCTGTGTGCCACCGCCCTCTAGTGGACGCTCGACGGTGATCGTAATTTTCTCTTCTTCGGACAGAGCGATCGCCTCGCTCACTCCCTTCATATCACCGACCCACTCCGTGACTTCCTGCCCATCGACAGCGACGATGCGGTCACCGGGGAGAATACCTGCCATGGCAGCAGGGGACTCGGGCACGACATAGCCTACTTCGTTTGACATCTCTGTCGTGGGCTTACCCACTGCCCATACGATGATGGCGAAGACGAAGGCTAGCAGGAGAGAGAACAGAGGACCTGCGGCCGCGATGATGACCTTATCGAGAGGCTTCAGCGGCTTATGCTTCGCGAGAGCCTCCGCATCAAGGGCATCGCCCTCCACCGCTTCCATATCGCCCATCTGAGGCAGGGAGACAAAGCCACCTGCGGGAATCCAGCCTAAGCCCCACTCCACACCATTAATCTTCTTTTTCCAAATAGGCTTACCGAACCATATCTGGAAGCGGTCGATGTACGCACCGCGCCAGCGACCTGCCCAGAAGTGACCCAGCTCATGCACAAAAATCATGAGATTAAAGAAAACAACTACGAGGAGAATCATCGCTCCTGTCTGTAAAATAGAGAGAATCATATAATGGCGAGAAGTATGGCAGAAAGATCAGCGCATAGCAAGCACCAATCGTTGCATTACAAAATAAGTGCAATAATAAGCATCCCCATCATCACGCCGTAGATGGACGCATGGGGGAATCCCCATCTCTGCGCCATCGGCAGAAGCTCATCAAGTGAAATAAACACCATGATACCCGCGACAGCGGCAAAGAGCACCGAAATCACAAGCGGCGTGAGGAAAGGAAGCAGGATAAGCATCGCCACGAGAGCTCCCAGTGGCTCGGCTAAGCCCGAGACAGCCGCCCAGCCAAAGGACTTCCAGCGGCTCTGCGTCGCGCAGTACAGGGGAATGGCGACAGCTATACCTTCTGGGATATTATGAATAGCCACCGCGAGCGCGACAGTGTACGCGACTTCACCACCTTCAAACGCGGACACCATGGTTGCGATCCCCTCGGGGAAGTTATGGATGGCAATAGCGAGCGCAAACATCAGAGCCGATCGCTGCAAGCCCTTTTTCTGCATATTGCTCGGGTCTTCCCAGTCCTTGAGCCCATGGATTTCGTGAGGATTCTCATCGCTAGGCACGAAGCGATCGATAAGACCGATAAGTAATGCGCCGCCGAAGAAGGCCGCCATGGGTGCCCATGTCGGATCATCTGGCTCTAGCCCCGCTATGGCCGAGGGCATGAACTCCATAAATGAAATATACACCATCATCCCTGCACTCGCGCCGAGCGCAAAGGTCATGACGCGGTAGTCTATCTTCTTAAGAAAGAAGGCGACCGCTGCACCGATCGCCGTCGAAAGTCCTGCTATAACCGAGAGGCTAAAGCCCAATACCATTTCATTCGTGTATGCTCCAAGCATGGCTGTAGTATAAAGTAAGTTTTATCTAACTTTCAAGTCTAATGTCAGATTTTTTCATTTATTTTCCAACTTTGCGTAGCGCACGAGTTGGAATCCATCGTAGTGCTCTACGATATCGCGCTGGGGGAACAGCTGCTTAAATTCAGGGAAATAAGTATCTCCTTCATAAGACTGCTGTATCTCGGACACGAAGAGCGCGTCGCAGTGCTGTAGCATCATCGCATAAAGTTCACCGCCACCGATGAGCATCACCTGCTCATCCATGAGGTCTAGTACTGCTATATCTGCGACATCATGGATGACATCGACTCCTTCTGCCGACCAGTCAGACTGACGCGTCAGAACGATATTCTGCCGCCCAGGTAGAGGGCGACCTATGCTTTCAAATGTCTTACGCCCCATGAGGATGGGATGCCCCATGGTGAGTTTTTTAAAAAGTTTCAGATCCTCTGGCATATGCCACGGCATCTTTCCATCTTTCCCTATGACGCGCTCGGGGGTCATCGCCACGACGGCTATTAATTGCGGTTTTGCACTCATACGGAGACGGCGGCTTTAATGTGAGGATGCGGGGCGTAGTTTTCCAGCGTGAAGTCGCTGAAGTCGAAGCCGTCTATTTCCATGACATCGGGGTTCATGGTCATCACAGGCAGGGGGCGCAGGTCACGCGTGATCTGCAAGCGTGCCTGATCAAGGTGATTCTTGTAGAGATGCAGGTCGCCAAATGTATGCACATACTCGCGCGCCTCATAGCCACAGACCTGCGCTACCATCATGAGGAGCAGCGCGTAGCTCGCTATATTAAACGGGACACCGAGGAAGAGATCGCAGCTGCGCTGGTAGAGCTGGAGGGAGAGCCCATGCTTCTCCCCTTCTTTCTGCGCGGGTATCACGCAGAACTGGAAGAGGCAATGGCAGGGTGGCAGCGCCATGTCATCGACTTCTGCGACATTCCACGCGCTGACGAGGTGACGGCGGCTCCAAGGATTATTCTTCAGTCCAGCTATGAGCTTCGTGATCTGGTCGATGCTACCGCCCTGTCCGTCAGGCCAGGAACGCCACTGTGTGCCGTAGACGGGACCGAGTTCTCCGTTCTCATCCGCCCACTCGTCCCAGATGCTCACGCCATTTTCCTTCAAGAAGGCGATATTCGAGCTCCCTTTGAGAAACCAGAGCAGCTCGATGATAATAGAGCGCAGGTGCAGCTTCTTCGTCGTCAGGCAGGGGAAGCCATCGCGCATGTCGTGGCGAATCTGACGGCCAAAAACCCCGACTGTTCCAGTGCCGGTACGATCATCTCGCCCGACACCATTCTCTAGAACGTCTTTTAATAAGTCTATGTATTGCTTCATAATGCTCAGCTCTGCGCTACATTAACACAGAAATCTGAGAATAGAAAGCACCATTTCTTATGCCGCGTCAGCAACGACAGACTCATCCTTCTCATCCTTACCGAACAAGATGCGAGCAAACTTCCATGTCATGATGACTGAAAGAAGGAAGGCTACTATATAAACACCTAGCTGTAAAAACACATCCTTACGGAGGTCGAACTGGTAATTCCTAGGGTTATCTCCATCGACGAGGATGTACACGGACGAGCCAGCATGGTAGGCATTGCGCGCATAACTACCACGATTACGGCGGCGACCTGAACTTCTCGTACTGCGCTTCTTCTCATAGTCAAGAGAGAGGAATGAGCGTCCATAATTCGGAGCGATGAACTCTTCCCCCTTGACATCATAGACTGCGTCGAAGGGGCGATCTTCTGTGGGATTCGCTGCGTTTTCCAGAAGGGCGGGAGTCTCCACCCAATTGCTATAGCCACCAGCCTTGATGTACGATGTCGCGGTGATGGTGAGGGCGTAGCCCGACAGCACAGCGACGGCTAAACTGAAAAGTGTTAATAAACTTACAAATATATTAGCTATAATGTCACCTAGGCTTACGCCACTTCTTGCTTCCGTGTCTGATGCATTCATGTTCTTCTATGGGATAGTTGGGACGCTCTCTTCTAACGAGAGCGCGCGAACTATAACACAGAGCACAGTTTAGAAAAAGACTAAAAGCATTCCTGTCGCAGAAAAACTAGGGCATCACTGTCTCATCCAATTGACGCAGCAACTTATGCGCCTCATGGTGACCGAGCTTCACGGCTTCATACAGCCAGTAGCGAGCCTTTACCTGCTCGCCCTCGTGCCCCATGCTCAGGCTACGCCCTAGAGCGAACATCGCATCATCGTAACCCTGATTCGCGGACAGCTCAAAGTACTGGCGCGCCATGAACACATCGCGCGCGAGTCCAGCCCCTTCTTCGTAGCATATGCCTAACATGTACTGCGCATCCGCATCCCCCTGCTCGGAAGCCATGTTAAACTCCTGAGCGGCTAAATGCTTATCCTCCGCTACGCCAAATCCATGATAACAGCACATACCTAGAGCGTAGTGCCCAGCGGCTAAATCTTGCTGTGCGGCCTGAGTGTACCAATAAGCAGATTTCTCAGGATCTCGCTGCACCGTAAAGCCTAGTTCATAAAATCCACCCAGCAAGAACTGCGCATCAGCAGAGCCGAGCTTCGCGGCCTGCTCAAACCAGTAAAAGCTCTTATGGCTATTCTTTTCTAGGAAGCCACCGTCTCCATGGTAATAGCTGCTTGCCAGCTCTAACTGGGACGCTATGTCCCCCCCCTCCGCAGCCTTCAGCAAGCCAGCGACATTACGGTCTAAATTAGAACTAAGCCTTGTCATATTACTTGGAGTGCTTAGCGTCACTTTCTCTCAATCCGAGAATATCAACGCAAGCTCCTTTCGGAAAATAGTATTACATACATTATATGCAATGTCAACAAAATTCAACGCCATACCCTCTATCTAAATAATTGAATGATAACAAAATGAAAAAAAGCCGAACACAGAGCATTGAAAAACAAGATGTGTACGGCTTTTTTTAATATACTATTTCCTACTCTACTCCGTAGCCTCCAAGGGGATCTTGCGAAATTAGCAGCTTCGGATTTTGCATGCACTTTGGATGATAATTTACGGCGTTTGGGCGCGCATAGCGAGCTATGTAAGCGCAAAAAGCTGTAAATTCTCGCCAAAATGCGGCAAAAGACGTGCTGTTTCGCTCATTTTCGAGATCAACATTTTACTCGGACTAATTTCGCAAGGTGACCTCCAAGGGGATCTTGCGAAATTAGCAGCTTCGGATTTTGCATGCACTTTGGAT
>CAYJJD010000119.1:0-5726 GCA_964370425.1 uncultured Akkermansia sp.
GTTATTGATGTTTTTGAGGCAAATTTCTACGTGCTCACTATTTGGGACACGTGTGCACACATCACGCATACAAAGTCTAACAGAGTGCTCTAAAGTTCTTTTAATAAATATTATTGTTGTTGACTTTTATGCGGTTACTATGGTAGAATGACGCGTCGCGCAGAATATCCGATACGTAATAATATGAAACTTAAAATATCTTCAGGCTTAAGAAAAGCTGTGCTCGCCGCATTCGCGCTGCTGAGCGTCACGACAGACAGTGTGTACGCAGCTGACTTGACCTGGAATGGTGGCGATGGCACGTGGTCGACGGGTGGCGATGGATGGGGTGAAGGTAATACCTTCGAAACCTTTGATAGCGTAACGTTTGATGCTGGCGACGGGAATATTGAAATCGAAATTACCGGCAATGTGTCACCCACATCCATCACGATCTCAGGAAGTGATTGGGTAACCTTCAGAGGGGAAGGCACTATAACTGGAGCCACTAGTATCACAAAAACAGGAACGGATACCTTCGGTATCTATAATGATGGTAATAATATTTCAGGCGATTTTGATATTGATGGCGGCATCGTTAATATTAGTTCAACCGATAACACCTTCTCTGGGCTTATCACGATTGATGATGCCAACTTTAGTATAAGTCAGACAGGTAATGACTTCTCAGGTAATATAGCAGTCAATGACGGTGGCGAACTCTATTTTTCGATCCATGATGCTCTAGGTACAGGCACTGCAAGCATCGCATCAGGAGGAAAAATAATTTTTATTGGTGTAGGGTACGCGGATAGCACGACATTCGCCAGCGAAAACGGCAGTAAAATCAGGCTGACTCATATCTCAAATAACGAAGCTTTAAACAGGAATGACTCCTTCAAGATCACAGGCACTCAGCTGGGTGCAGGCAGTACGCTTGAGGCAATCGCTTACGCAGAAGATGCTGCCATCAGCATGGGCGGCACGGTGAATGCAGCAAGCTCCAGCGATCGCTACACCCGAAGCGGTGGAGGCTACACGGTGGATATTGGCGAAAACTTGACTCTGACAGACAATGTGCGTCTGGAGCTCAATGAGGGCACCACCACGATTAAAGGTGGAGGCACGTATGAGATTCATAGTCTCGTATTCGGGTTTACTAGTGACTCGACAGACGCGATTCTGAATATCGAAGCTGGCGCGACGCTGAGAGTGCTAGGTACGACGAATAGCGATGGTGGAAGTCTGGGCGCATTCATGCTGTCGAATTATGGCAGAACCAGCCAGACAACGGTCAATGGTACACTGGATCTTGCCAGTGGTATCTCAGACGGAGATGGCACTGGTAGCATTTCTGTGAAGGATACAGGTACGCTTATCATGCGTCAGGGTCTTACAGCAAGCACAAAAGGTTCGACTGCGATCGATATCGAAGGTGGTACGCTCAAGCTCTATGACCAAGGAGATGGGACAAATCACGCCTCTAGTCTGGGTGTCAATATCAAGACAGGCTCTACGATACAAGCCGCCTCTGAGGAGACCTATGTCAGAACAGCTCTGAACTTTAACAATGCAGCAGGCGAGACCTACAACTTCGCGTCAGCTCCCACAGCTGATGGTGCTGCTACGTCGAACAAGCTTAGCGTACGTCAGACCATCACACTGAGCAATGCGACGGCAAACGTGAACTCGGGCACGCTGGAACTAGGCGGTGGGAATAATACCTTCGACACGGTGAACATCGCGGCAGGAGCCACGCTGAGCACGGACACGGCAGCGGGTGCTAATATGACCATAGGTACAGCCCAGCTCGCGCAAGGTGCTACGATCAACTCTAACAACATGAACGTCGGCGGTGTCGCCATGACTGGCAAGGATGGGCTCGCCGCGACGATCAGCGGAAATGCGGCGGGAGCGAAGGTGGAGAATGCCACATTCAGCAATGTCACCGTCACGAACCTGACCATCACTGGTACCGCGCTCGGACGCTCGATCACGAACCTGAACATGGATGGCTCTAGCCTCAATAATGCAAGCCTGAGCAACATTCAGCTCACAGCGACGAACTCAGTCTCGACGCTGACGAGCGTGCAGCTCACAGGGGTAACTCTGGCTCAGCAGTCGGGAGGCTCATTCCAGTTTGACGGTATCTCCACCCTCACGGATATGACCATGGATTCCGCCATGTTCAGCGTGAAGGACGGAGCTACTGTGAACCACGTGAACACGAAGTTCACAGATATCACCGTGACGAAGCAAGCGACAGACCTGACCTTCATCCCTACGGGAGAAACGAAGTCGGTGGCAGCGCAGGCATGGACACTCGGCGGATCAGCAGCCTCCATCTTGAAGAGTGCGACGGGAAGCCTCACCCTCGATTTGGGAACACTCACAGGCTACTCTGAACTTCTCGATGGTGTACACGCTGCATTTGAAGTCGACGGACTGACGCTCACCGATATCAGTGACCTTAAGTACAACAACATCACGCTGATGTACAGCGCGAATGGCACAGATTACACCCAGAATGTACTCGGTGTCGTCGCAGGTAGTGGTGGTAATAGCCTCATCTTCTACATCCCTGAGCCTAGCACGGCTACGCTGAGCCTCATCGCGCTTGCAGGGCTGCTCGCACGCCGTCGACGCAAGACAGCATAAGGCACATACCGAAAATCATATGAATCAAAGGCTCTCCACCTAGCGCGGAGAGCTTTTTTTCTTATCGTGACTTAGAAAACTCCGAAGCTGCTAACTTCGCAAGCCCTTAAGGGCACTTGCACCCTGTCTCTTGCAGGGCGAGAGGGCAGGGTGTGATGCGCATAGAAGATGCGAAGCGTTTCTGAAGCTGCGGTTTTACGCTATCGCGTGTGCCACGGAAGAGAAGTGTCGCGCTGTCGCGCGCAGCCACGGCTTTGCTTCTGGGCTTTGCCTAGACCCAGCAGCGCGTTGTGGTCAGTCCTCTTAGAAGTCGTCTAGCATGCCAAACATGTCCATCTGGAGGATGCCGTCCGCTTCCTGTACTCGTGGCATGGCTGGTGTTGCTTTTTTCTTCCGTGTTCCACGTGGAACTTTAGCCACGTCGCGCTGCTGTACGTTCTGCGCGTCGCGTTTTGCTGAGCTGAGTTCCAGATGGGTGAGGATGTCTTTCGCTCTGTTAATGATGCTTTCTGGCAGTCCCGCTAGTCTCGCGACTTGGATGCCATAGGATTTATCCGCAGGCCCTGGTAGTACTTTGCGTAAAAAGATGATTTCGTCTTTCCATTCGCGTACTTCGACATGCCAGTTACTCACGGCTTCATGGGTGTGTTCGAGATCGACGAGTTCATGGTAGTGCGTGGCAAACATGGTGCGCGCTCCGATGTCGTCATGCAGGTATTCTGCCACGGACCACGCGATGGAGAGTCCATCAAAGGTGGCTGTGCCGCGCCCGATTTCATCGAGGATGACGAGGGAGCGTTCTGTGGCGTTGTTCAGAATGAGTGCGGTTTCGCTCATTTCGACCATGAAGGTGGACTGTCCTCTCGCGAGGTCGTCACTCGCACCGACGCGACAGAAGATGCGGTCGACGAGTCCGATGCGTGCCGCGCGTGCTGGGACATACGAGCCCATCTGCGCCATGAGGGTGATGAGGGCGACTTGGCGTATGTAGGTGCTTTTCCCTGCCATGTTCGGGCCTGTGAGGATGAAGACGCGCTGGCTATCTCCGATGATTTCTGTGTTGTTCGGGACGAAGCTTTGGTCGCTCTGGGTGACTTCGATGACGGGGTGGCGACCGTCATCGATGATGAGGTCGCGGCTGTCGGTGAGCTCGGGGCGGCAGTACTGGTTTTTCCGCGCGACTTCCGCGAGGCTGAGTAACACGTCAAGGGTGGCGATGGCGCGTGCCGTGGATTGGATGTCGTCGATGTAGCCGCCTACTTTGTCGCGTAGGGCGCAGAAGAGTTTGTACTCAAGCTGGCGGGAGCGTTCGTCAGCGCCGAGTATGGTGCCTTCCATTTGCTTGAGTTCTTCGGTGATGTAGCGTTCGGCATTGACGAGGGTTTGCTTGCGGGTGTAGCGGTCGTCTGGGACTTTTGCGATGTTCGCTTTCGTGACTTCGATGTAGTAGCCGAAGACGTTGTTGTAGCGTATTTTCAGGGAGTCTATGCCTGTGGCGGCGCGTTCGCGGGCTTCGAGTTCCGCGAGCCATTTCTTGCCTTCGTGGCTGGCGCAGCGCAGTTCGTCGAGTGCGTCGTCGTAGCCTGAGGCTATCATGCCGCCTTCTTTGATGGTGATGGGGGGCTCGTCGACGAGTGCGCGCTGGAGGAGGGCGGAGAGTTCGTCGAAGTTTCCACAGTTTTCCCTGACTTTGTCGAAGAGGGGTTGCTGCTCGGCAAAGGCTGCGAGGTCGGCGAGGACATCGGGGAGCTGGGCGAGGGAGACACCGAGTCCGAGGAGGTCGCGTGCGTTTCCTGCGCCTTGGGAGAGGCGCGAGGAGAGGCGTTCGAGGTCGCGTACGCTTTTTAATGAGTCGCGCAGCTTGCTCATGAGGAAGTCTTGGGAGAGGAAGCTGGCTATCATGTCTTGGCGACGCTGGAGTTCTCCTAGGTCGTCCAGCGGGTGGAGCATCCATTCTCTCATGAGTCGCGCTCCCATGGGGGTGGCGGTCTGGTCGAGGATGGCGAGCAGCGTGTGGCTGCGCCCGCCGCGAGCTTCGACGAGGTCGAGGTTACGCCTGCTCGCGCCGTCGATGAGGACGGTGCGCTCGGTGGGGAGGATGGCGATGCTGCGCAGGTGCTCGGTGGAGCGGCGAAGCTGAAATTTCAGGTAGTGCAGGATGGCGGCAGCCGCGCCGACGGCTGCGTCCATTTCCGTGCAGCCGAAGCCGTCGAGGCTCTGCACGCGGAAGTGGCTTCTCAGCGCGCTATGGGCTGCTGCTGGCAGGAAGGCGTAGCTGTCGTAGTACAGGGTGACAGGGAAGTGGCTGGTGGGGAACTCTTCTTTCTGCTCGTCACTGATGATGAGTTCACGTGGCTGGAGGCGGGCGATCTCGTCTGCGAGCGCGTCTTTGTCCTTAAACTCGGCGACGAGGAAGGCTCCTGTCGTATGGTCGGCGCAGGCGAGACCCCAGTGCTTTTTCACGCGGTAGCAGGAGAGCATGTAGTTGTTCTCCGCGGCATTGAGCTGGCTGAGTTCTGCGACAGTGCCCGCGGAGATGATGCGGACGATTTCACGATCCACGAGCTTTCCTGGTATGGGGGTGGAGGTCTGCTCGGCGATGGCGACGCGTTTCCCTAGCTGGATGGCCTGGGCGATGTAGCCCTCAGCTGCATGGTAGGGCATGCCACACATGGGGATGCTGTGGCGTTTTGTCAGGGTGAGTCCGAGGGAGGCTGAGATGTCGACGGCATCTTCGAAGAACATTTCATAGAAGTCTCCGAGTCGGAAGAATAACCACACGTCCTCGGGCAGGCTCTGCTTCATGCGCAGGTACTGATCCATCATGGGGCTGAGTGAGGGGGAGGATGCCATGGTTTTTATTCTTGTAATGATCTGGGTTAATGCGTGCGTGACGCGTGAACGCTCGCTGATAAGAATAAGTGAGCAGAGCGCAGAAATCAAGTTTTTTCCTGACTTTATCAGTATGAGATAGGGCAAAGAAACTTTTGCTAATAATGAACACGTTAATGATGGAATTTTATATATAACTAACGTAAGCATAGTAGCAAAAATATTCATAGCAAAACATCCCAGACACCCAACCCAAC
>CAYJJD010000120.1:0-5669 GCA_964370425.1 uncultured Akkermansia sp.
ACTAGTCTCGCCAGGGCTCGAACCTAGACAGAGGGAATCAAAATCCCTAGTGCTACCATTACACCACGAGACCATGGTAATCACATCCTCCTTGCACGTCACCGAGGCTTCGCTCAGATGGATGTGCGCGAATATTATCACATGCCAGACGCACTGGCAAGAGAAAAAATGATCTATTGGAAAAAAATTGCACAATTGAGGCTTGCAATAGCTCGTTATCATGCTACAATGACGTACCGAACCTTCGGGTAAAAGAAACATTTTTAATTTCCATGAACGTCGAACTCATCGAAAAAGCCGCTTCCATCGTAGGTGACAACCAACTTCTTGTCAATATCGTATCCAAGCGCGTCCAGCAGCTCAGCCACGGTGCTGATCCTTACATTCCCACCACGCCAGAAATGGGCAGTGGCGATATCGCTCTGAGCGAAATCATCGAGGGAAAGCTCACTTGGCGTCCCCTCACCGAAGAAGAAATCGCTGGTGATGACTTCTCCGACGACGTGGAGCTCGAATCCTAAGTTTTCCCTCCATTGCTGCACGGTTCTCAGCCGCGCAGCCTCACAGTGAAACTGCCGCGCTCTCATCAGCGCGGCTTTTCCTATCTCACCCCTCATCTCAGCCATGGGCAAGACCAAGAAAAAAACTAACGGCAGTAACCTCATCGCGAGCAATAAAAAAGCTGGTCGCGACTACGAAATCATCTCCAAGCACGAGTGCGGCATCGAGCTGCGCGGCACGGAGGTGAAGTCCATACGCGCTGGGAAGGTGAATATTTCTGATGCCTTCGCCCGCATCGAGAAGGGACAGATCTTCCTCTACGGCTGCGACATACAGCCATGGGAAACCGCAGGAAAGTGGTTTCAGCACGAGAGTAAGCGTTCACGCCGCCTGCTCATGCACAAGCGCGAGATCCTGAAAATGGAGCTCCAGACAGCCCAGAAGGGCTACGCCCTCCCCCTGCTACGCCTGTACTGGAAGGAAGGACGCGTGAAAGTAGAAATCGGTGTCGGTCGTGGTAAGACCCACCGCGACCAGCGTTATGACATCAAGGCTCGCGTCGAGATGCGCGAAGCCCAGCGCGAAGCATCCCACTACAATAAGGGGAAGTGGTGAGCTGTGGTGAGAGACGAACGTCATTAGGTCGCTCATTCAGCACAATTGAGCCTTGTTTGGGAGAGGTATGTAAATCTCGTCTCCTTGTTCATGGTCCGTCAAGCATACCAGAGGATATGCTTGACTCTTGGGTAGCTTGTAGGCTTATTTTCGCGTCTTCTCTGTGCGGACGCTGCCGTGGCTGCGCCACGGCTTTTCCTTGGGCTTTGCCCAAACCCAGCGGGGACTCCGTCCCCTGCCCCCCTGCCAGAGGAATTGTCCTCATCACCTTCGCTATGCTCAGGCCGTCCAAGAAGTGTCTTGGACTTTCTTCGTCTCATTTTGCTCTTCCGCAAAATGCCCTCTGGACTCCCATTTCATGATCTTGATGCAAAGCCCAATTTTCTTGACGAATCAACTGAGCTGCCCTATAGTACACATTATGGTACTTACACGCATGTCGGGGCTACTTCTCCCGCTTTTTTCTCTGCGCCGCACGGGCGACGCAGGTATCGGTGATCTCATCGCACTACGCGAATGGATAGACTGGGCATCCGATACAGGAGTGAAATTCTTACAGCTCCTTCCTGTCAATGCCTTGGGCGACGGCTCTGCTCCATCCCCCTACTCCGCTATCAGTTCCGTGGCCTTAGAGCCCATGTATCTCAGCTTGGAGAATGTGCCCTGCTTGCACCCCTCTTGGTGCGCAGACTGCCCTCCCCTTCCCCCACTCAGTCGCCCCTGCGGTGAGAATCTTGTCGATTATGAGCGCGTCCGCCAGTTCAAGGACGGACTGCTGCGCCGCGCGTGGGAAGTGTTTAGAACAGATACGGAGGACGACACTGAGTACGACACACTACGAGCCGACTTTGACGCATGGGTGGGCACAGAGGGTCAGTGGCTAGACGACTACGCCTGCTTCCGCGTCGCTGCTGCCGCCTTCGGCACATGCTCCTGGTGGACATGGCAGGAGCAGAACCCTGAGAAAATCCGCGCCTATGTCGCACGCGACCCACTCGCCCAAGAAACGAAGCGTTACCATCAGTGGCTACAGTGGCTCTGCTCGCGAGAGTGGACGCAAGTATACAGCTACGCCGCTAGTAAGGGAGTCATGCTCATGGGTGATATCCCCATCGGCGTATCAGTCGCGAGCTCCGATGTGTTCTTCGAGCGTGAGCAGTTCGATATGAGCTGGAGCGGAGGTGCGCCCCCCGAGGGGAACTTCGCCGAAGACCCCTTCACAGGGAAGTGGGGGCAGAACTGGGGAATCCCACTCTACCGCTGGGATAAAATGAAGCAAGATGGCTTCGCGTGGTGGGAACGCCGCATTAAAAAGACTGCCGAGATTTTTGAAATGTACCGCATCGACCACATACTGGGCTTCTACCGCATCTATGCCTTCCCATGGATGCCCGACCGCAATGCGGAGTTCCTCCCCCTGAGTGGAGATGAAGCAGCAGCACGCGGCCACGGTCGCCGCCCAGGCTTCCAACCGCGCGGCGATGACACGCCGAAGAACCGCAAGATGAATCTCATGCAGGGCGATGAACTCCTGCGCGCGCTCATGAAGCACTCTGAGGGCATGTATGTCATCGGAGAAGACCTAGGCTGCGTGCCTGATTATGTACGCCCGAACCTGTCGCAGCTGCGCATCGCAGGCTTTAAGATCCCGCACTGGGAGATAGACTCCGAACAACACATCGTCATGGGTGATACGTACAACAGCTGCTCCTTCGCGACCTACGCGACGCATGACTTCGCGCCCATTAGCACGGACTGGAACATCTGGTACGGACATGTGGAAGCGGGCATGAAAGCGGCGAGCGATAAGACACTGAGCGCGGATGAAATCATGCACCGCAAGCATGTGGGGAAAGACTGCCTACGCGTGCTTGGCTGGCTGGGAGATTACGCAGGAATGAGCTGCCACCACTGTACGAAGGAATGGGATGACGATATCAAACATGAACTCTTCAGCGCGCTCTTCGCCTGCCGCTCCGCCTATGTGGCACTGATGTGGACGGAACTCTTCGATCATCCAGTGCGACTGAACACCCCTGGCACAGAAGGCGGGAAGAACTGGCGCGAGCGACTCCCCCTCACGGCGGCAGAGGCACAGAACATGCCACAAACCGCATGGCTGAGCGAGCTGATAAAAAAGAGCGCACGTTAAACTATCACAGGCGACGCACTACCCGTAAGGGGACCTACATGGATTCTTAAGGTCCACTGACCTTGAGCAGGATGCAAGGACGGCGTCCTTGCTGGGGGCGTGGGGGCAAAGCCACCACACGAAAGCCGTGCTCGCAGAGCACGGCAGCGTCAGTTTCCTCATAACCTGATGCCACACGTGCCCGCCTTGCAAACCCAGCATGGTTTCCACACCAGAAACTGACGCTCCGACCACCGCGCGCGACAGCGCGACACTTATCTTCCGTCGCAAACGCGATAGCGTCCCAGCAGGGAAGACGCGAAAAACAAGCCTACAAGCTACCCAAGAGACAAGCATATCTCCCGATATGCTTGACGAGCCGTGGACAAAGAAACGAGATTGACATACATCTCCAAAACAATCAAATAATCCAATGCCTAATTAAAAAGAGCGCACGCTAATCTTGAAGAGCATCTGCGGGCAGCAACTCGGCGATATAAGGCAGGTTACGATAGCGGCCATTCTCATCCATGCCGTAGCCGATGAGGAATTCATGACCTGCCTTCAGCGCGACGAAGTCCGCCTCCATGCTACGTGCGTGGAGTGGCTTCTTCTCTATAGCGACAGCACAGAGCACATCGCTCGCCCCCTGCGCCATGAGCTCAGCCTTCACCTCACTGAGCGTGAGCCCCGAGTCGATCACGTCGTCAAGGACGAGAACCTTCTTCCCCTGTAGCTCCGTGACTGGCAGCGCACCATGCCACGTGAGCTTACCTGATGACTGATGTGATGAGCCATAGCTGGACACGCGCAGGCTGTGCAGGATGTAAGAACTAGGCAAGGCGCGCAGCAGGTCAGCGGCAAACCAGAGCGCGCCATTCAGCAGGGTGATGACGAGCACGTCTTGCTCTGCGCCCCAGCGATCGCGTATGCGCGCTGCGACATCCTTCACCGCCGTCTGTATCTGCTCTTCAGTGAAGAGCACGCGCATGGGGAGATCCTTCATATCGGAAATTCTGAAAATGCCTTAGCTGAGCTTACGACGGGAGACGAGGTAGACCTTGTCCCCATGGCGGACTTTTGTATCGACGGGGATGAAGCCCATGCTGCCCTTTGGCGCGGAGTCAGCTGTGATGGTCTCGCCCCTTTCATTGTCATAGCGTACTTCTGAAACGGTGAGGCGCACGATGCCAGTGGTCTGGCCTGTGATCTCGATGATGTCACCGATTTTCACCGCTGAGGCTTCGAGGCGTATCTGGGCGACTCCTGCTTTCTGGAACCAGCGCATGACGCGACCGAGGTGCTGTCGCTGCTCCAGTGCTAGGCTGTTTGAGCAGCCACTCCACACGTCCCAGTCTTCGCCGAGGTAGTAGCCACCCTGCCAGAACTGGCGGTTGAACACACGTAATAAATCTTCTTCCCACACAGGGACTTTCTCCGGTGACCATTCACCAGCGGCGCAGCAGGAGACGGCTTCCTTGTACACGCGCGTGACGGTGGAGACGTAGCTTTCGGAGCGTCCACGGCCTTCAAGCTTGTACACGGAGACACCGGCTTCGACGAGCTGGTCGATGACGCGTATGGTGCAGATGTCCTTCGGCGACATGATGTACTCATTATCTATGTCCATTTCGAAGCCGCTGTGCATGTCGGTGACGCGGTAGCGGCGGCGGCAGAGCTGGTAGCACTGACCGCGGTTTGCGCTGCTATTATTCGATGCGAGGCTCATACCACACTTGCCCGAGATACCGATGCAGAGAGCTCCGTGGGCGAAGATCTCGATGCGGACGAGCTCGCCGCGTGGTCCGCGTATGTCTTCTTCGCGTATGCGGTCGATGATGTAGCGGATCTGGCTGAGCTTTAGCTCGCGTGCCAGCACCATAACATCGGCGTACTGCGCCATGAAGCGCACGGTCTCGATGTTACAGACATTTGCCTGTACGGAGATGTGAACCTCCAGCCCTATGCTGTGTGCGTAGGCGATGGCAGCCATGTCGGCAGCAATGACGGCATCAATGCCTGCGTCCTTTGCCTCGCGCAGCAGTTCCTTCATCGCGTCGACTTCTTCGTCGTAGATGATGACATTACACGTGAGGTAGGCTTTCGCTCCGAAGGCGTGACAGCGACGTGCGACGCCATTGAGATCAGAAACTTGGAAGTTCACCGTGCTGCGTGCGCGCATGTTGAACAGCCCGACACCGAAGTACACACTGTCAGCTCCTGCTCGTAGGGCGGCAGCCAGTGACTCGAATGAGCCAGCGGGTGCCATGATTTCCATCTGTTGTTTCTGCTCCTGCATAACTGAGAGTCTACTCTGCACGATCGCTGAGGTCAAGGTCGATTTTATTTATAAGATATAGGGCACCTCTTGCGAAATTAGTCTGATCAGACTGATGATCTCGAAAATGAGCGAAACAGCACG
>CAYJJD010000121.1:0-5650 GCA_964370425.1 uncultured Akkermansia sp.
TTTGCGCTGAGCTCGTCCTTCGTGTGGGCGAGGCTTTCGCGGAGTTCAGAGTTGGCAGCTTCAAGCTGCGTGTTGCTTGCTTGGAGTTGCGTGATTTGCGACTGTGCTTCACTGAGTTGAGTTTGCAATTCAGCGTTGCTGGCAGTTGCCTTGTCGAGTTGTTCGTCTAGGTTGTCCATACTATAGGGGTGGTGTCAAAAATTTTCAGATTACCTTGTAATTTGGGCTCATATCTGCTAGAATCCGCCCGCCTTTCCGTCAGTGTCGGTACACTGGGTGATACTCAGTCGACATCGGGAAGCCCAGTCATCCTTATGCTCGACTGTTTATCTGAATGGTAACGGAAAAGTATGAACCGACTGGCAAATAGAAAGGTATTCAATGAATATTGAATTAACTATAAAGATTGTCATACTTATCTTGCAGATAGTACTCTTCATGATGAGTTTATGACTAAAGCACGCGGCTGAGCTGCTACTCAGTCGCGTGCGACTTTAAAAATACAGCTTGACATTTTCATCAAGTTTTGTAAACTAAGTCCAGTTAATTCAATTGGAAAGAATATCTTTCTGATAATTGAGCCCTCTGGTAGCAGCTGGAGGGCTTTTTTCTTTATAGCCGATGGCGAGCCGTGAGCTTAGTGATGAGCTCTTCGAGGGAGTTGATGTTGGCATCTGCAAGCCCTAATTCTACGGCTTTCACGCCTGTAAAGCTTTGTCCTTCCATGTGCTCTGAGGCTATGCTCCTTCGGGTGTTCACGGCTTGTTTGAAGCGTTCCCAATCTTCATTGACGCGGGCTTGAAGTAGCTCTCTTTGCTCGTCCGTAAGTGAAGTACCTGCAAGCCCCGCGCCTTTGTATTTACCTGCTGTGAGGGCATCTACTGTGAGTCCTGCCTTTTCTAGCTTCACACGGCTGTCGATGAGGGGGAGCAATACGCCTATGCTGCCAAGGTGAGCGGAGGGCGCAGCGTAGACGGCATCGCATTGTGAAGCTATCCAATAAGCAGCTGAGCATGCCATGTCTGAGGTGTAGGCGTAGACGTATTTTTTGGATGAGAGTTCTTTCACGGCAGCTGCGAGCTCGGGAGTACCTGTGACTCGCCCACCTGGTGAGTTGATGTCTAGCACCACGACTTTCACGTGTTCGTCCTGCTTGAGGGCTCGCAGGGTGCGTCCTATGTCAGCTGTGTCGGTGACTGCAATCTCAAAGTAATCAAGCAGAGCACGTAGGCGAGGCGAAAGCCCCAAGAGCATTGTGCCGTGCATGCGAACGATGGCGATGGGGCTTGGTGATTCTGCCCTTGGCTGCGTAGAATCGGGGCTGGATGGCCATTCGGCTTGAGGCAGGGTGGCTACTGCGTTGATGCGTTCAGCGAGCTGAGAGTAGCCGTCCAGCGTGATTAGCCAAGGCTCATGGCTGGGGAGTAATTTCATGTTTGTTTGGTGTGTTGATAGTGGTGAATATATCCTTGGGGGATAAATTGTAGCGTTGGGCAATTTCTTTGATGAGTGCCATCTCACGAGCGCGATTTTCTAACTCCTCTGTGATGTCCATGCCGAGTTCTGCGTAGTGGTCGGTGAGGGTTTTGAGACCTTGCTTGATGTCCTCGCGGTTTTGCTGAGCTTCACGCCCTGCGTCTACTGTGACGCGTCTTGGAGTTGTGAAGTTGCACTCAGTCCAGTTCTCAACTGCGCTTAACTTGCCTGATGAAATGGCATGTCCAATCACAAAAAGCCATAGAGGACGCATGAAGCGGTCAATAAGGAGATTTTGACGATGCGAGAATCTGCGGTCGGCTTTTGCGACAATGAGGCGAACTCCTGCACCACCAACTTTCGATGAATCAGAAGCGAATTCAAAGGGAATCATGCCTTGCGCTGAGTCGCGTCTCAAATGTTCTAGGAAGCCTGTAAAGGTGGGTGAAGGGCGGTTGCTTTCGTAAGGCGTGAGGCTTTCACCTTGTTGCACTCTCACTACCTTGCCGCCTAGAATCTTCTGGATGCCCGCTGCGTCACTGCCCTCTGGTGATGGAGTTTCACCAATGGTGAAATCGTTGTCGATGGGGTTTTCTGTGGTGCTTGTGAGCACGCGGGCGATGTCGGCATTAGCCTTGACTGCATGCTTCTCTAAGGCGATGAGCTCCATTTCATCAATGAGATGGTTGATGCTGTGTTGTAGGCTTGGGTAGCCGCGAACTTGCGAAGGGGAATCAGGCTCAAAGATGTGAAGCACGTTGACAGCATCTAGCTTGCTGCTCGTGCCGTCATCTGCAAGGAGATGATAGAACAGCGGTGCTCCAATGGATGAAAGCTCAATGCCGTCAACGCTTGTTTCATCCTCAGAAGTAGAGCCGATGCGGTGGGTTTCAATGAGCTGAATCTTGGGCACACCATCCACTAAAGTTTTGAGGGCAAATATTTCACCATCGACATCAACTGCCTTGCAGACCATATGCTGGCATTGCGAAAGATTGAAGCGTCCAGTGATTTCACAATGGCGAGCCCAACGAGAAAAATATGCCTCAGCTTCTCGATTCCAAGCCGTGTCAGAGCTCTGAGCTTGAGGGCGTATGCCATCACCCACGGAGTACAGAGCCATGGAGCTGACGATTTCACGGAGGAAGCCTGAGTTCTTGATGAGGTAGCGCGTACGTCTCACCAATTCGCCCCTCACGCCCGCTGTAAGGTCGAGCTGTGCATCCTGCGGAGCTGCCCCCGCCACGCGATGGCGACGAGGGCTTGTGTTGGCGTTTTCAAAGGGAGAGCTCGTCCCAAAGAAGAAACGAGATGCCCAGCGTTGGAACTTATTCATAGCGGGAAGTGTGGGGGAATTGCTGTGAGTTTGGTGTTGTTACCTTGTCCGTAGGTGTCGGGGTCAAGTTGCGTGAGAGCATAAGCACATTCAGCAAGCACCTCTTGTACAGGCATGGCGAACTGGCGTGAGGCAGAGACACCGCCTTCGCTCCAGCTCATGATGGTCTTGCCTGTCTTGAGTAGCTTCTTTGCGCCATCTTGAATCTCAAGCACCTCAGCCACCGTAAATCCTACTACAAATAATCCTTTAGCCATTAGAATACCTTTCTTGCTGCTGCGGTGCTGCTGAATCGCTTGAGTTGATAGTGGGGTTTATCCACAAAGCTCTTCCAGCGACCGCCCCATTCGATTTCGCCAATCTCTTCAATTGCTGCGCCTATTTCATCATAGAGCTTGTGCGTCCAAATAGGCTGCTCTTTTCCATCGAAAACGCAGATGTCCCAAGCCAGCCCGAAATTGTGCCAGCTGTAGCCACCTCGTGCCTTAGTCACGCGCGGGCGTTTGCGGTAAAGCGCATCCTGTTCAGCATAAGAGCGAGTGCCACAGATGATGCGAACTGCAAGCCCTTCCTGCACGGCTTTACCAGCTGCAAGCATGAACATCTTGCGTGCGTAGTATTGCGCTACTGGTATGAGCGTTTCAAGATTTTGCTCGGTGCGTTCATCGAAGCACCCGAACATGTCCTTGGCTCGCTGCACTTCCTCGTCCCAGAGCTTGGCAGCTGCCTTGCTCTGAGCACCGAGGATGCCGTCAATTCGACCATGATAGTAGCCAGCCAAGCGCATGAGGCGTTGCCAGTACTTGCGGTCGCGTTTCATTTCACTGAGCGTCATTTTCGTTCTTATCAGGGGTGACAATTCCGATGAAGCCCGCAAGGCTCACGCCCAAAGCAACGATGGGCTCAACCCACGCAGGGTTGACAGCCACACCAACGCCAGTGAGCAGAGAAATAAGCCCAATCCAAGTTGAGCGTTCCGTCAGTCGTTTAAGTATGTAATCCATACTATACGGCTGGTGTCAAAAAATTATCAGAGCAATAAAAAAGCCCTCACGTGGAGGGCTTGATGATTAGGAAAACTCATGCGCTATTTTATGCGCAAACTGCCAATTTCGGCAGGTGGAGTAGGCTTTCTTGTGGGCGTTGGGGTCATCGGGTGCGATGTCGTCTGCGCTGAAGGTGATGCGCTCGGCATTCTCAATCACCACGTGTACGCCATTGCTTTTGAACTCAAGCGTCTCGCCTTCCTTGTGTCTGAATGCGAGGTGGAAGTTCTTTACCCATCTAAAAGGCTTGCTGACTCCGCATAAGTAGAAGATATTCGCTGGGGCTTCATTGAGGTCAATGTTTTCAGCGTGGCTTAAATCTGCCTTAATGTGCTTGCTGTACGCTCCTATGAGTCCCTTGGCGCAGTGTTGGCTGAGGTCTACGCCTGTCACGTATTTGAGCCAGAGGTAGGTCATGGGGGCGGTTACGGTGATGCTCTTAATTTTTGTCATGTTATTCATTATAGCATAGATTGATGAAATATTCAAACTGTTTCTGCACAGTTTCTTGCATCGTAGAGCTTCATGAGTGTTGCTACAATCTCCTCGTGCTGATGGTGGCGGTAGCCGTTGGGGTACTCCATGTTGAATTCGGTGTTGAGCGCAGCGAGTACCTTCTCACGTGGTAGAGGGAGCGGGTCAGAGGCTACAGCGTAGATTTGGGAGCTTGCCTTTTTACCTGAGACTTGCACCTTGCCAAAGTACTGGCGTAGTAACTCGTCAAGCGACTCTGCACTGTGGAAATGCTGCATTGTCCAAACCCCACTGCGGAAAGTAGCTGCGAAGTTTTTCTTGTCTAGGAACTCCAAGCCACGCGCTGTGCCTGTGTAGGTTTTGAGATTGTTGAGATGGTGATGAAATTGAAGGTTGCGTGTACCGAGATAGATTGTGCCTCCTTTTCTTAAAAGAGCGTTACAGGTGGTCATCACCGCATGCTCAAAGCCTTCATTGACGACTGAGTTGAGCACGCTATCGAGAATTACTGTGTCAAATAAGCCCCCATTCTTGAGCCTCCTTGTGAGAGTGTTAATTTGGCGCACCACCTCGCGCACGTTGAGCTTGCCGTGGGTCTGAAAGTGGGGTTCGTAGGCGCAGATATTGTAGCCTTGAGATGCGAGTAGATTGGCGTAGGCGCAGCGTCCAGCCCCAAAGTCTACTGTGCGAGATGTTTTACTCAGCTCTGGGATGATGTAGTTTTCGTAGAGCGTGGAGGTGATTTTGCGCTTCTTTTTGCCCTCTAGGCGGTGCATTTGGCAGTGCAGCTGGTTGTAGCTCTTTACGTCCAGAGCATCGTAGAAGTACTGTCCGTATTCGTAGCCAAGGTAGCGAAGCATTTCTTCTTCCTGCTCGCGGGGGAGCATGAAACAGAGGATTTGGCAGCGGTTTTGGCAGCAAGCCACGGCATAGTCAGAATTGAGCAAGATGCGCCCATCTTCGCTGCAAACGATTGAACCCCATTCGCCATAGCGGGTGATGAGGTCGCCCATGTTTTTAATCACAAGCCCATTGTTGTTGCGCTCATGCGTGACTGCCGTGTGGGGGATGTACTGATACGTGCCCGCGATTTGCCGAGTGACTTCTACGTTGACCTTGGCTGGGGTCTTGTCGGTCTCAATGCTGTTGTGAAAAAGGTTGAAGGTGATTTCATCGGTTCGCGTGATGCCCTTAATGCGGATGGCGGGGCAGTGCGTCATACCGATTGCCTTCATAGCTCTCGTACGTTGGTGACCTGCTGTAAGAATGCCGTTATCGCCATTCACAATGACTGGCTTAATCACCCCGAATTGGTCGA
>CAYJJD010000122.1:0-5554 GCA_964370425.1 uncultured Akkermansia sp.
AAAAATCAATAATGCGCCTCTAGGGTGGCATACAGACTAATTTCGCAAGGTGCCCCCAAGGGTGAAGGCGATTCTAAGATGCGATAAAAAAGATTGCACTTATCGTCTGTTTTAGTTATAATAGGATATTACCAGACCTTCCCCTCCAATAAAAAGAACATGAAAATTCAACTCAACCATCTTTTAAGGCGTGCGCTGGTCGCTTCCATTGCACTCCTCTCCACTTTCACAATCTCCCACGCCAAGGATGTTACATGGGGCGGTGGTAGTGGACTCTTAGCTCCAGGAGAACAAGTTGGGACAAACGGTACAATCTTTGAATCTGGTGATTCCCTCTTTTTGCCAGCCAGCCAAGGCACGATCAACATTCAAGTAGACCTAGGAGGCGTGAATCTTGGCGCTCTCAACCTGCTGGCAGGAGATGGGAACTACATCTTTGAGGGTGGTTCAATGACTTTTAGTAGCTATATTTACAAACATAATAGCGGAGATCTAGAGCTTAGCAGTGATAACATCCTATCGGGGCGTATCAATGTGTACCACGGGACTCTGGTCGCAGGTTCTGAAAGTGCCTTTGGCACAGCGCAAGTTCGCCTGTCTGAGGATACAACTGTTCGTATTAAAGATAATGTTCATTTGACAGGGCACCAGAGTGGCTATAGTCGCAGCTCCCAAGGCTATACCGTGGAGTTGGGAGCCAATAGCTCATGGACAGAAGAAGGGGTGAGACTGAACATGACTGGCGTGACGACGACAATTAAGTCAACAGATATCACGCAAGGAGGCACCTACACTGTGCAAGCCGTGGTTCTGTCTGAGAACGGCTCTAACGATACAACCCTGACCATAGGCCAAGGAACAACGCTCAATGTTATAGGTGAAGAAACAGAGGCGGATGCGGCTTCCAGCTCTTTCTCCTTGGGCAACATGGCAGCGAATAACACCATCAATATCGCTGGCACGCTTTCTGTTGCATCGGGATTCCAGCTCACAGCAGGCACCGCCACCATCAATATTGAAGATAAGGGGCATCTGATTATGAAGGAAGGGCTCATGGTTAGGATGACGAATGAGGATCTCATCATCAATGATCCTGATAGCATCTTAATGAACTCACATCGAGCTCCTGTCACTGTCAATATGAAAGATGGCTCGACCTTAACCTTATATTCTAACCAGTTTTATAGCAGACCATATTATACCCCGCTGATCAATGTGTCGGGTAATGCGACCATTATGGCGGCCGATGCTGGCTACAATGTAGACTTAGGTGAGTATAAACTCGTCTATGATGAGAATGCGTCTGTGACCTTTAAACTCGATGTAGACGAGGCGCAGATGAGTATTAATTATGGTGTAAATACCATCAAGGAGATTAATGGTGTTGAGGAGATCCATGGTGTCAAGGAAATCAATTTCATCAATACGGTACAAGGCGGCACACTCCAAGTGGGTGATGTAAGCTATGCGGCGAAAATCTTCCAAGCAGAGAAGATTAATGTACAAGGGACCCTAGAGATGCAGGGAAACATGGGAAATATCGCTTATTCTACTTTCCTCAAATTTACGGATAGCCTCACCATGAAGGATGCCAGTGGTAACGCCCTCTATACCATAAAGGCAAGAGCAGGGGAACTTGGCAGCATTCAAACCTACGATTGGGGTAGCCTGAGTGCCGATCAAGTGAGTGCGAATATCCTAGAAAATGTCCTTATTGATGGGTGGCAGGATATCACTCTTAATGTAAACTACGTGGCGGAGTCAGAAATCAAGAACAGCTCTATTAGTTTAAAAATCAACAATCTCACCTTAACTAACAGCTCGATGAGCAACACAAGCTTGAGCGCCATTAATACACGTTTCAATCTGACCAATGACAACAGCTTTGAAAACGTTAAGCTTACAGGAGGAACTATCGTCTTGCGGGCGGACTGGTATGATTCTCTTACTATCAAAGGAACAGAGAATGAATGGAATAGTGCAATTTTTGAATTTGTTCGAAGTTATGGAAATGAAAATCATAAGAACGCAACAGTTACTCTAGACGCCAACAGCGTCGTGACGTTGGAGGGGCATACAACTATCAGCGATATTCTCTTCGATGCCCAAGGCACAGGGGATGCAAAGGGCAAGCTAGTCGTGGCAGATGGCAGCACAGTGAAGATCAGTGGATCTGAGTCATTAACAAGCTTCTTGAATGTCGTGGATAAAAGCACCCTCACGGGTGTGGAAATCACCGCGGAGAAGGCACGATTAAGCGCATCTGCCACCCTGCTAAGCCCCGAACCAAGCTCCATTAGCCTAAAAACTAAGGCTTCCCCACTTTACATGTTGGAAATTGCGGATCTCAACGACCTCGGTGGCCTTAGTAAACTAGGTTTTACTGATAGTTTAACCCTAGATGTCACCATGTCAGATAGTGATTACCAAAGCTTTTTAACAGCTTTGCAAGATGACTATGTGTCCTTCATTTTTAGTGGTCTGACCCAAGATCAGTTGCTGTTCAGTTTAGGTGCTAGTGATATTGAGCTTATTATTAATGGTTATATGTATGACGTGATGGATATAGACACTCTGGCTGATGGGCGCGTGTACTTCTTGATACCCGAGCCAAGTACAGCCACTCTTTCTTTGCTTGCCTTGTCCGCTCTACTCATGCGCCGCCGCAGGGCGGCAGCGTAAGAACGCGACCCATCCGTCATGCGCAAGTTCATGCCACTCTGTGCGGATACGGCAAGGATACCCTTATTCGCCTTGCCAATGCTTACCTTGCATTGAAGTACCTCCCAAAGGTCGTGGAAGTCGGCAGTGATTTCATCAACGAGACCCTTTGTTAGTTAGTAGTAAGGAATTAGTAGTGAGGAATTGTGGGTTAGAATGCGTCGTTATGTGTAGGTGAAGCTCGCATGATCACAGTAGAGTCGAGGACACAAGCGTACGCACTGAGACACCCTTATCTACAACGAGTGGATCTCGGAGAATATGATGATATGCATGGAAAAGATATCGTGACTCACTCATGGCGTGATTCTCTCACACCTCGCGATTTAGAGTATCTGATCTTCGCTCGTAGTAAATCAAAAAGTAGATTTGCCAAGAATATCTATGTGAGAACTACTCACGACAAGAGTACCAAGTATTCCTACGGCATGATGCTGCCCCCCAGCCCTCCTCCCTACGTCTATTTTGCCATCGGCAAGAGCATCTTTTTAGATCCCAATAAGAAGACCGCAGCAGAGCAAGTGCAAGCCATATTCTATAAAAACATCATCTATCGCTACGATAAACAAACAGAGCAATACGCACTAGTAACAGATGTACAACAGACTCCTGAGAGCAAGGCTGACTACTATGCGCAGGCAAAGACTGATAGCACGAGATCACCTGATGCATTCAGTGCAGATGGCATGGCGAAGTATATTGCTAGCCTGACAGCTGATAGAGAGTGCCACATTGACTATTTTTATAGTGATGGTTCTTATTATAGCCAAGTGGAGGGGGAAGCTTTCTTCAATGCGCCTTATATACTCATCAGAGAAACGCGCTTCATGCCTACAGCGGAGTAGAAATCGACGAATGACATGCATCTCGTCGTCGTTAGGCTCGACCTCTATGAATGGAATGAAGAAAAGAAAAGCTACCACATCATCGCAGCTCTAAAAGAATATCCCTCACCTATCCTATATCACCTCACCTCTTGGCATCACAGCTTTGATACTCAGCTATCCTACTATATTTTGGATAGATTAATAAAGAAATAGTGCACCTCTATTTCTTCTTGCGAGACATCCTCGCGCCCTTGACTGGGAGCAGTTTTCTACTGCGCATTTCGTGGCTCATAATGCTGCCTTCGACAAGGCGTGCTTTGTGCGCCTACAGGAGCTTGGTATAGTCCCAGTTTTCATTGCCCCCTCTTGGGATTGCACGGCTGATTTGGCTGCCTACCAGCTCTGGTGCGCCTATTCTACGCAATGGGGCTACCTACTGAACGTGCTCTATCACAGCACACTCGCATGATGTGTGAGCGTGGGGTATATGTGGACAAGGCTAAGTTTGAGACTGGGATGCTTGCTCTTGACAACGCACTCACGGATGCAGAACTTGGCATTCCTTGGTCTGCGTCCTCGCCTCCACTTTCGGCTAAAGCCCTTCGAGAAGCTTGCGCAGAGGCTGGCATTCCTGTGCCTAAGTCATCGGCAGAGGCGCAGCGCATCGTGACGGATTTTCGTAGAAGCAATCCTCTCATCACTTCTCTCAAAGGAGAAGTCGCTAAAACCACCAGTGCAACTAAGTGAGGTAATGTTTTCATGATGAGTTTTTTTTAAGCTTACCTTGCGCAAGCCCGCCTCAACACCCGCCAAAGCGAAGCCCAGCTCGCCCCCAACCGCACCACCAGAATCCACGCCCTGAGCTACGAAGACTCCCAGCAAAAAATCGTGATTCCTCCCCCAGAAGGCGTGACGAAAGTAAGCCCCATCACGATTTTCAACAACAGCAGAGGGGGCAAAAGTATACGAGCAAGGCGAGTGGGGGACGAGCTCGCGAATCAGGCATTAAGTCGCGGGCAACGCCCCAGCCGACAAGCCATCAAAATGGCGAATGCTTTACGCGTGGAGAGAATACTAGACACAGGACGCTACAGGAGCATTAGGGAGCTAGCAGCGCGAACAAAGATTAGCCGAAACACGCTAGCAGAGCTGCTCAACATGCTCAATCAGGGAATTATGGAGATTGAGGCGCAGTTGTACGAGATGCGATGAGCTGGAGGACTTAGCCCTTCATATCTCTATAAAAATTCTCATGTGAGCCCAGCGCAATGAAGGTGAGGACAAGCACCTCGTCCTCATAAGTGTAGGCGAGAAGGGTGAGTTGCCGTTGTATCTTGAACTTATGCACGCGCACATCGCGCAGATCGCCCTTCTTTTGTTCGCCAATGAGCGGATTATCTATCACCGCTTGAATCGCTTTGTTGGCATCGGCACGCAGATTGGCGTGCAGTCGTTTGTATGCCTTCTCAAAGCTATTGGTTTGGCGTACTTCAAGCATGCGCATTTAATCGAGAAACTTGAATGCAGAGGTCTTGCCATCCTCAAGCTCAGATAAACCCATGAGGCTTTCTTTAATGAAGGAAAGCGGCAAGTCGGGGTTCTCATCCGCCACACGCCCAAGAAGCGACCAATACTCAATCTGCTTAGGCACAGTACGGCAATGGATAGAAGCGTATCTCTTGGCTTCATCCACTAAAGATTCAGGTAAACGAATGGCAACACTCATAATAAAGAAAAGGGATGATTTCTGTTTCAAAATAGCATATTTTGTTGCATATTGCAACGCTCTTTATTGTAATATGTGAAAAATTATTTGCCTAAATCTTTAAAAAGCTCCTCCGTAGAGGCGAATGAGGCGCAGTTGATGCCCTTTCCCGTTTCTGCAATCACTTGCTTGGTTTCTTGATTGAACTCGCGAGGGATGATAGGCATGAAGGGAATACCCTTGTTGAGCGTCACTTGGCTTATAAACATACGTATACCATCATTAAGGCTTAGCCCCAATT
>CAYJJD010000123.1:0-5484 GCA_964370425.1 uncultured Akkermansia sp.
GGGGGATTTTCTGAAATCAGGTTAACGTATATGGGACGCCGTCCTTGCATCCTGCTTAAGGGCGCGCCCTTAAGAATCCATTTAGGTGTCGCTTAGGGGCATTGCATCACTCATCTATTGACAAGATGCCCTTTAATTCCACGTAAGTGCGGCTAGGTACAAAATCATATGCAGCGATGCAAGCCCCAGCAGAGGATTCATCTTCTGATTCGCTGGAGTTTTCGTAATCATCATCAAAAGATAACCCGCTAAGATCATAGGCGCAAACCAAATCATCCCCCACTGCATCCCCGGTAAGAAAAAGGCTGCCTGCTTCAAGGTCAGATAAGGCGCGAGCAAGAAGGCGATGGCGAGCCCACGCGCCCTCGCATCACCTAATCTCACCGCCAGCGTGCGCTTCCCTGTCCCCGCATCTTCGACGCGATCGCGTATATTATTTATTTCCAGCAGCAGGCAGCAGAGCAGTCCACACTGCACTCCAATTATTAGCCCCGCTCCATAAATCACCATGAAGTGATCCTGCCAGCCTATCTGGATATAGATACTACCCAGCACCGCAATAAGCCCGAAGAACAGCAGCACGAAAAGCTCCCCTAGCCCGCGATATGCCAGCGGAAATGGTCCGCCCGTGTAGCCGTAAGCCAGCAGCAAGGAAGGGATGCCGATGGCTATGATAGGCCAGCCCGCCACCATGATGAGCGGTAGAGCCGCCACGCAGGATAGAGCCAGCACGCAGAGTGCGATGAGCTTCACCACGCCTGAGCTCATGCGGCCACTTGCCGTGACGCGCATGGGGCCTTGTCGCTTGTCCGTATCTGCCTTCTTGTCCGAATCCAGCGCGTCATTAAAAAGATTACACGCGATCTGTATACCCAGAGCCGAGAGAGCCGTGCAGACGAGCAAGTAGATGTTTAACTGCAAGCCCAGCTGCGGATAGGTCTCCGCATAGCGTGAGATGATGAGAGCCGCCGCCCAGATGGGTATGAGGATGGCGGGCAGCGTCTTCGGACGCGTGGCGAGGATGAAGTTCTTGAGCGTGCTCATCGCGCTATTCTATTTAACTCCCGCGACACTCCATGCCAGAGTCTCACCCGCATACATGGGCACGACCTCTTCGCCGTAGCTTCTATAGCTCGCAGGTACCTGCATAGGCGTGTCGCACAGCTTAACTGTCGTCTCAGGGACATCGAATCCGTACAGCGCGCGTGCATTACCAGAAATAAAGGCTTGCAGATTCTCCACCGTACTGTGGCGTACGAACACCTCCGCTAACTTCGGCAGCGCGAGCGGTGCTGTGAAGCAGCCAGCGGCGCAGCCACAGCTCTCCTTCGCGCAGCGGGGGTGAGGAGCGGAGTCACTGCCGAACATGAGGCGCGGATGCCCAGAAAGAGCCGTAAGAAGCAGCTTGTCCCTATCCTGTGGACGCTTCGCAATAGGTTTACAGAAGAGATGAGGCTTCAGCATGCCGCCCGCGAGGTCATCTAGCGTGATGAAGAGGTGCTGGAGCGTGACTGTCGCGCAGAGATTTTCATAATCATCGAGCAGGTCGGCAGCGGCAGCTGTCGTGATATGCTCCATGCTGATACGCAGATTCGGGTATTTCTCCGCGAGGTAGCGGTATTGACCGAGGAACTCGACCTCTCTATCCATGACGAATCCATGACTCTCACCATGAACGAGGAGTGGAATACCGCGCTCTTCCATCATCTTCAGCGTGGCTTCTGCCTCACTGAGCTGGGAAATACCACCCTCACTATTCGTCGTGATACCAGCAGGATAGAGTTTGATAGCGAAGAAGTCTGGGCTTTCTGCCACCGCATTGAGCGTCGCTTCATCATAGTTCTTGAAAAATAGGGTCATGAGTGGCTTGAAGGCAGCCGAGCCCACGGCGACTCGAATACGAGCGGCATAGGACTCAAGCTCACCGCGCGAACTAACGGGAGGTACGAGGTTCGGCATGATGACAGCACCAGCGAAATCAGAAGAAAGCGGAGCTACGAGGCGTAGCATGTTCGCGTCGCGCAGGTGAAGGTGCATGTCAAGCGGGGATCTAAGCTGAATTTCCATGAGCTTAGTGTAAGACAAATGAAGCTAGAACTCAAGCCTAGAGACGGGGAAGGGTGAAATGATTTAAAAGCAAGGGAGCGTCCCCCCCCTGCACCTAATCATTCCGCGTCTCGTCTATTTTCCCCTTCTCAGTCATCTCTATGATGAGCTCTTCCATCGCGCTCATCTTCAGCAGTTCGCTACTGAGGCGCAACGGTGCGGCACCTGCATCGCGCAGGGTAAATACTAGACTCAGTGAGAGCTGTGAGTTACGCTCCCTGCTCACATGCTCCACTTTCGCTATATCGCTCCACGGATAATGTTTCTTCGTCAGGAGATAACGCGTGACACCTGTATCATCGACCTCATAGCGCAGGAAGGCATAGTATCCACCCCAGAGGATGGTGACAGCGATGGCTGCGATAGAGCCGTAGAATTGCAGCTCATTGACATCTTCGCGCTGCATGGTATACACGCAGGCGAAGAAGATGAGTACACTCATACCGACATAGAGCGCCCTATTGTGACATCGTAGTATATGGAGTGTCATCGTGCGATGGGTTGCTAGCGGTTGCCACTTCTTCAGGGCTTAGGTTATCCGTATAGTCGTTATTCGGGATAGGTCTATACTTCACATCGGCGGGTTCTACCTTCCCACCTGCATAGTAATCTTCCACGGCTCGTGTGATATACACAGGCATGTACATCTGCGAGTAGCTGAAGAACTTCTTCGCGATAGCTCCCGGTGTGCGTATGCAGCCATGGGAGAGCATGCGCCCAGGGACGACTCGCCCCGTGTGCAGGCCGACACCATCCCAGGTGAAGCGATGCCAGTAAGGCATGGAGGCTGCGCGAAAGCTCGCACCATCGGGGACTCCTGACTTCAAGTCGGCATTACCATCTATGGTTTTCCCCCTGCTGTTCACGAATCGACCGTAGCGGCTAGAGCTATGCTTTTCTTTCTTTTCAATCACGCGGAACACACCTGTAGGCGTGAGATGCCCTGTCGTTCCTGTCGATACAGGCCAGTCGAGCGCGACGCGTCCTTTCACGTACACGCGGGCGCGCTGCTGTGGGAGGCAGATGATGAGTTTCGAATTGTTCTTCGTGAGCTCTTCCAGCAGGCTATCGTCGCTCCAGCTCTTCATGGTCTTCGGGTAGGCGGGCGTCGCGGCGAAGTGCTCGTGTGTACCGACGGGGAAGGGGTTTATGTAACCTGGTAGCTTCTTTCCTTCTATGGTCAGAGGATTCCCCTCAAAAGCAGGAAACCCCTCGCGCAGAGGAATAGTGATAGGTCGCTCCCCTATTGGGTAGTTATGCTGCGCGCAGCTGCTAAGCAGCCATGCACCAGCCACGCCGAGCGGGAAGATTAGTTTACTGTATGTTGTCATGTCTCTTAATGAAAAAAGAGAGACTCCTCCGCACAAGCGTCTGTAGCTTGGGGAGGAGTCTATCATTGATTACGTTAGGAAGTTCTTATCACTTGGGAATCTTAATCTTTTGACCTGGGCGGAGGCGACGAGCCTGCGCTTCTGTCATATTATTAAGCTTCAGCACCGTCTTGTAGCCTACGCCGTAGCGAGCTGCGATACCTGAGATGGTGTCACCCGAGCGTACGGTGTAGCTGCGGCTTGATGAGGAGCTGGAGCTGGAGCTGCTGCTACCTGAGCGGCCGGTGGCGTTGATATGACGCTGAGCTTTCGGCGTGTAAGGCACCTTAATGGTCTGACCTGCATAGATGAGGTCGCCCTTGATACCAGACAGACGGCGGATGGCTGCCACGCTCGTACCACAGCGCTGCGCGATGACGGAAAGATTATCACCGCTGCGCACCTTGTATACAAGGATACTTGGCTTTGTGATCTTAACCTTCTTCTTAGGCTTCGTTTCAGTCTTAGGCTTCGGAGGTGTTACAGTAGTACCTGTCTCCGTACTTGTACCAGTTACTTGGAATGGCTTGTAGTCAGGTGGAGGAAGCACAATATCACGCTCCTGTGACTGCCCACTAGAGAAGCTTCCGCCGGTGTCTTCTATCGTCTCACCTGGCTCAGGTATGGGATACTGCTGATAAGTAGGCGTGCGGTCGCCTGCATCGACTTGATAGCGACCATCAGACTCTTCTACCCAGGGGGGGATGGTGTCCTCGCCGAGCGGAACCTCACTCGCCGACATGGCTTCTAAATCACCATAAAAATTATCATCCGTGCTCGAGCACGAGCTAAGAGCCACCAACACGCTGGCTGTCACGCTTAATTTTTGAAAGGTATTTTTCATACGGACAAAGTATAGCATTTTTTTACACTATGGCAAGCAGAAAGATAGTCAAGGTTAATACAATTTCTATTATTGTAGACAGAGCCTCAAAGCACAGCAAAACCCTACTATTAAGCGAGAAATTTACAAGTATTTTCACCATCTCTAAATATTTAAAAATAAAGAACTTAAAGAAACCCCATTTCATGCAACAGAAATTTATTTAGATTTTCTTAAGTCATTTTTCTTGCTTTTTCGCTCAATATGAGTATACTCTGCTTAAGCCCTTCTCCTACGTTTGGATTGGGGGTTAATTATAACATCATTATATTACGTAAATTACTATGAAGACCATCGCTATCTTCGCTTTCGCAGCAGCAGCACTCGTATCTTGCCAACAGCAGCAGCAGCAGACAACTGAGCCTGTTATCGACCAACAGCCAGTTGTTATCATCGAACCAACAGGTAAGTAATTTCTCTGGAGGGATGCTTCATCCTTCCTCAGCAAATTAATTAAGCGCCCTATCTTCGGATAGGGCGTTTTTTATTGTGTTTATACAGTTCCGAGTTCGCAAAAAAAAGATCACGCTCGTCATGAGTGTGATCTGAACAGCACTGCATCCTATCGCGGATGCGCGTTCTATGTATTAGCCAATACGGAAGGTGATACGAGCTTTCGTCATATCGTAAGGAGACACCTCGATCTTCACGCGGTCGCCGACGACGAGACGGATGAAACGCTTGCGCATCTTACCAGAGATATGAGCGAGGAACTCGTGACCATTTGCCACACGTACACGAAACATAGTCCCTGCAAGCACAGCGGAGATGATGCCTTCCATTTCGATTTCACCCTCACTGTCAGTTGGAGTCTTGATTCGTGCTGAGGGAGCGGTCTTGCCAGCGGGTCTATTGCCAGCAGGCCTATTTTTACGTTGCGGGGAGCGCCCGCGGGATGGTTTGTTATTAGCCATTGATAAGTGTATCTAGTGGATGAAGTGTCACCTGCTCGGATGTATAGTGAGAGCGGTATAGGTGTAAGTTAGGATATACTCGCAAGGCAACGCCGCTAGTATACTTCTAACACAGTCACTTGGCAAGAGCTTTTTTCGCAGCATGCGACTTCTAAAGCACACGTGTCCCAAATAGTGAGCACGTAGAAATTTGCCTCAAAAATATCAATAA
>CAYJJD010000124.1:0-5478 GCA_964370425.1 uncultured Akkermansia sp.
GTGATGCTGCCAATTGCTGCTGTGCTGTAGATTGCCCCACTATAGGCATCGGCATCGGCATCGGCATTGACATAGGCATTGGCATTGGCATCGGCATTGGCATTGGCATTGGCAGAGTTGCCAATAAAGTCGCCTGTGATGCTGCCAATTGCTGCCGTGCTGTAGATTGCCCCACCATAGGCATAGGCCTCGGCTCTGGCTATGGCAGTGGCAGTGGCATTGGCATTGGCAGTGGCAGTGGCAGTGGCAGTGGCAGAGTTGCCAATGAAGTGCCCTGGGATGGTGAAGTTGGTTAAATTTGCATCCGTATGCGAAAGTGCCCCGCCAAAGGCTTCGGCTTTAATCGTACCTGTTCCCTCAACTGTTTCGATCACTTCATGGTTAATCCCCACGAAATGGCGGGTGATGTCCTTGTCAGCATCGGTAACACGCACTAGGAAATCGCTGCTACTGAGCACATCGTCTGTACCATCATTAGGGTTTTGTCTCACTAGCGTAAGCTGCCCTGTGGTCGCGTTTTCCACCCAGTTGAAGGAAGCATTGAGATTAATGCCCAGTGATGTGATGTTCACATTGTACACCACAGGTGTAAGAGTGAGGCTGCTTGCATCCCAAAGATACTTGGTGATGTGCAGGATGCCAGCTGTCGCGGCGGTGGTTTCCTCAAGCGTGTAGGCAGATTCAAGGGGAGATTGGCTGGGATAGAGCCCCGTGAGCGTCGTCGCTTCAAGCTCTGCCTTAGTTTCTGCTACGCCTGCGGCTTGCGCTGCGGGTAATGAAAAGCCTGATACAGAAAGAATTGCCGCAACGAGTGCCGCACGTAATTTGTGGGGGAGATGAAGTTTCATATTGGTGAAATAAACTTGTGATTATAAGTCTATCACAAAAACGATTTTATGCAAGCTATAGTTTGTCTAAGCGATCTCGGAGAAAGCAGAAAACAAGAAGAGGGTAGCAAGCGTCTTCACAAGAAGACCTCCTGCTACCCTCTTCGAGTAAATATTACAATGCCTGATTAGCTCAGAAGGTTTTCGCCTGTCATGTCTGCTGGTACTGGCACACCGAGTATGCCTAGCATCGTCGGTGCGATGTCAGCGAGCTTGCCATCCTTCAGCGTCACGGAGTCCTGATCTGGACCGCAGTAGATGAGGTCGACGAGGTTTGTCGTGTGAGCTGTGTTCGGCGAGCCATCAGGATTCATCATTTGTTCGCAGTTGCCGTGGTCAGCGCAGATGAGGCAGCAGCCACCGAGAGAAAGAATCTTCTCAACGCTGAGTTCCAGAGCCTTGTCTACCGCTTCACATGCGGCGATACCTGCTTCGAGGAAGCCTGTGTGTCCGACCATGTCAGGGTTCGCGAAGTTCATGATGACGGCATCATAGTTAGCCGCAGCCGCGACGAACTTGTCTGCTACTTCTTCCACGCTCATCTGTGGCTTCTCATCATAAGTAGCTACTTCGCGTGGGGAGGGGACGAGGATGCGGTCTTCACCTGGGAATTGGTTCTCGATGCCACCATTGAAGAAGAAGGTCACGTGCGCGTACTTCTCTGTCTCCGCGATACGGAGCTGCTTGAGGCCTGCTTCGGAGATGATCTGACCGAGGATGTTGTCCAGCTTCTCAGAATCGAAAACGATAGGAGAGGGGTAATCTGCTTCGTATTCGCTCATCGTGATGAAGTGCACCTGTGGTGTCACGACACGTTCGAAGCTGTCGAAGTCTGGATAAATGAAGGGGCGTGAGAGCTCACGTGCGCGGTCGGCACGGAAGTTAAAGAAGAACACGACATCGCCATCACGTACGAGCTGTTCGCCCGCATTGGTAAATACGGCTGGGTCGAGGAATTCGTCGGTCTTGCCATCAGCGTAGCTGGCTTCTGCGTACTCGGCAGGTGTGCCTTCGTAGGCTGTGCCCTGTCCGCGGACGATGGTGTTCCATGCGTTCTGCACGCGATCCCAGCGCTGGTCACGGTCCATCGCGTAGAAGCGACCGACGACTGTGGCGATCTGGGCACCATTTTCTGTGCATGCTGCTTGGAGCTGAGCGAGGAAGCCTGCACCACTCTTCGGGTCACAGTCGCGACCATCGGTGATGGCGTGGACCATGATGTCCTTCACACCCGCAGCTGCAGCGATCTTAATGACGCCGATGAGGTGATCCATGTGGGAGTGTACACCGCCATCGGATACGAGTCCGAGGAGGTGGAGGCGGCTGCCTTTTGCCTTCTCGATGGCTTCGACGAGAACGGGGTTCTGAGCGAGGCTGCCATCTTCGATCGCATTAGTGATGCGGCAGAGGTCCTGGAAGACCACGCGGCCTGCGCCGAGGTTCAGGTGACCTACTTCGGAGTTACCCATCTGACCGTCGGGGAGTCCGACTGCCTGACCAGAGGCTGCGAGTAAGGAGCGAGGGCTGCTCGCCATGAGTTTATCCGTGTAAGGGGTGTTCGCCAGAACGGTAGCGTCGCCAGTTTCTTTAGCGGCTTCAGGTCCTGCGGGGTTCTTACCCCAACCATCACGAATGATTAAAACAACAGGTTTATGTGACATGGAGACAATGTAGCAACTTTTCAGTAAAATGAAAAGCCTAATTCTCTATTTCATCTGTCTTGACCTTTACCAGCTTTGTTGCTAGTATGACATATCAATAGACTTTACTAGATAAGAGCATGAAATCACGACTGAGCGAATTTTCTGAATGGGGTACCGAGGTGATCTTCGGACGTGCGGTGGGTTTTCGCGCATGGTGCTTACGCTGCGTGCTTCGCGCTGTTTCTTTTCTCTTCTATTTCATTGTGAAGATACGCTTGCTGCTCTTCCGCCGTCGACTTAAGAGGGTGCATTATCTCGGCAGTTTTGTTATTAGTGTGGGTAATATCACCGCTGGAGGGACAGGGAAGACTCCTGTCGTGGAATTCCTCTCGCGCACGCTCGCGGCTCGTGGCCGCCGCTGCGCCATTCTCACGCGTGGTTATAAGAGTGAGGATCTGCCAGAGAAGCAGGTGTGGAAGGACGCCCAAGGGCGTGTGGTGAAAAATCTACCGAAGATCGCGAGTGATGGTGAGACTCGCTACCTGAGCCCGCTCTACGCAGGGGATGAGCCCTACATGCTCGCGCGTAACCTTGACAATGTGGCGGTACTCGTCGATAAGGACAGGGTGAAGTCTGGGATATTCGCCATCGAGCAGTTCGGGAGCGATACGCTTATTCTGGATGATGGTATGCAGTATCTGAAGCTACGTCATGAGCTCGATATCGTCCTTGTCGACTGTGGTGCGCCCTTCGGTACGGGGAGTCTGCTTCCCCGCGGGACGCTGCGTGAGCCTCGCTCTAGCCTGAAGCGCGCGAGCTTCATCATCCTGACGAAGAGTGCAGGCAAGACGCAGGAGGAGATAGATGATCTCATCGCTCAGATCCGTAAGCATAATGTGCTGGCGGATATCATCGTCACGGATCACTCTCCTGTGCATCTGGAGAATATTTTCACAGGCGATATCATGCCTCTGGATGCGCTGAATGGGAAGTTTGTCGCCTGTCTCAGTGGTATTGCGCGTCCAGAGAGCTTCGAAAATCTCGTGACTCAGCTAGGGGCGAGTGTCGAGATACGTCGCCGCTACCCCGATCATTATTGGTTTGAGCAGGATGAGCTGGAACGGTTTGTCGCGCGCTGTGCAGACCGCGCGATGGACTACATCATCACGACGGAAAAGGATGCTGTGCGATTCCTCCAGCCCGAGGAGATGGATGTGCCCATCTACTTCCTGCGCATCGAGATCGAGATCAAGCAGGGGCAGGAGCACTGGGATAAGATGATAGACGCGATCTGTAACCTAGGGAAAGGTCAGCCCGCACCTGAGTGGAGCGATGTGCTCTAAGTTTTATTAATTTCATGCGATTAGGTGGAGCTGGTATTCGCCTTTTTCTTGCGGCGGCGGATGAAGTAGAGCATCACGAGTACTGGCAGTAAGAAGGCGACAAAAAGCACGCAGGGGATAAAGAGGTAGAGGAACAGATTTAAGTGCCGTGATGACTCAGGGTCTCCAGCCTCATCTCCTAGCTTCCACCACTGGTAAGCCATCGTCGGGTTCCATTCTAGGTGGCTGTGAGGGATCATGTGCAGCATGCCACGCTTCGCAAAGGCTTCTTTCAGCCCCTGATCGCTTGCGATCACATACCATTGATTGCTCTTCGCTTCGTCCTCGACGCTTTCGTAGTACTCTGCGAGCATGAGTGCGGCTTCGGGGTTCTGTAGCTCTGCTGCCTGCGCGAGGTAGCTGAGCATGCGCTCGCTGTGACCACGCTCTTTCTCCAGATTCGCGAGTTTTACCGTGGCGCGAGATTCTCCCAGTGAATGCGCATGATGGAGCAGACGCTCGGATTCTTCTGGCTGGCTGGCTTTCACGAGCTCGGCTTGCTTTAGCATGGCCTGAGGATGATGCAGCTCGCAGGCGCGAGTGAGGTACTGCTGAGCGAGGCGTTTTTCGCCTTTTTTCTCGAAATCGTTGTAAAGAAGAAAGGCCATGCCGCCGTGTCCGTGCTTATCGGCGAGGCTGCTGGCGTAGAAGAGGGCTTTCGCTGCGTCCTTCGCTACTCCTGTACCTGTCGTGTAGCTGTGGAAGAGGCGTTCTAGGGCGGCGATAGAGCCGAGGCTCGCAGATTCTTCTAAATGGGTGACAGCTGCTTCTGTGTCCTGCGTGACTCCCTGACCGAGGAGCTCCTGTACACCCATCCAGTACAGGGCATCAGCGTGCTTTTCTTCGTTTTCCTGCTGCTGTGAGTAGAGCATGTAGCTGCGCTCGTAAGCTGCCTGAGCTCCGCTCTTATTGCCCTCCTTTTCCAGCATGGCGGCGTGGAGATAAGCTCCCGACGGCTCGCCTGCGAGGCTGGCTCGCTCCAGCCAGAACTTCGCCTGCTCGCGCTGTGGCTGCTGGAACTCACTACCTCGTAGGTAGAATGCTGCGAGCTTTAGCATATCAGTGCTAGAGCCCGCTTCTGCTTCTTTCGTGAGCTGCTGCACATAGCGGTCGTGCCACTGCGTGGCGAGGTCTGTCTGCTTAGCTAGAGCATGATAGCGACTCAGCTGCTGCATGGCGTAGCTATCACCCTGAGCAGCCTGTTCTTCGAGGCTAGCGATGCCGTCTTGAGTGAGTTTATCAAGTTGTTCTCCTGTAATAGCACTGACCGCTGACGCGGTGGTGCTGAAGAATGCAAAGAGGCAGGTCAGAGCTAGTGCTATGAAGGATAATTTCATGAATGTGATCTGGGGCAGATGTATAATAAAAAACCGAGAAGCATCATATAGCATGCTTCTCGGCTTGTAAAGGGATTCTCTAAGAATTAATTGTCATCAAAGCGACGGGGCTTGAAATCGCCGTCACGACGTGGGCGGAAGCCACCTTCGCCGCGGGGCTTGAAGCCACCTTCGCCGCGTGGGCGGAAGCCACCTTCACCACGTGGGCGGAAGCCACCTTCGCCGCGTG
>CAYJJD010000125.1:0-5457 GCA_964370425.1 uncultured Akkermansia sp.
TCACCATTACAGGTGATGTGAACAGCGCTGGCAGCTTGACTGTAGGTGGCATATCTTCCCTAGGTGGTCTGACTGGTGATGGTAGCCTTAACGTGACTGGCGCAGCCTCCAGTCTCACTGTAACTAACGCTGACGCAACCACGCTTGCTGGCTTCAGCAATGAGGGTAGCGTGACCTTTACTGGCAACCTCACTGTTGCATCTGAAATCACCGATGGCGCTACACTCAGTGTAGCTGACCTCACGCTCACAGGCGGAGCTCAGTTTGATAAACTCACCGCAGCTAATGTGAGCAACACAACAGGCACGCTTAGCTTGGGTGGAGAATCCAGCATGACCTCACTCACTGGTTCAGCTGCTCTTGTGGTGCGTACTGGTGGCGACGTGACTATCACTAATGCAACCACGCTTGCTTCTCTCAGCAACGCAGGTGAACTCGAAGTCAACGCCGCCCTAAGCATATTGGGCAGCACGACCACAGGCGGCACCCTGAGCGCAACAGATTTGACACTCTCAGCTGATGCAAATGGGGAGCACTCCTTCACGAAGCTTACTGTGACAGGCAATGTACTCGGTCACGATGGCACGCTGACACTGGGTGATGGTTCCAGTATTTCAGGTAACCTAAGCGGTGGTGCTCTCGTCACCTCGGGTGCTGTCTCCATTGGATCTAATAATGCGGGGATGCGTAGTCTTAACAACGCGGGCACTCTCACCATGGGAGGCAACTTGCTTGTGGGTAATGATGGTTTGATCAATACGGGCACGCTTGATGTGACAGGTACAGCAACACTATTTGTCGCTACTGATCAAGGCGGTGTCTTAGAAGCTACTGGCAACGTCACACTTGCGGGAGCTAGCAATACCTTCACCTCTATTAACACAGATGGAGTGATTCAAGGTACTGATACCCTTGTCGTAAGCGAGTCTAGCTCAGCTGATACTCTCTATAGAACGGCCGCAGGCGCAGGTGTAGAGCAGCTTGATATGGCACTGCAATTCACTAATACTGCCGCTGGCATGACGCTCAGTACTACTGAAGATGTACGACTCAGCTCTGTGACAGGTGGCGGCTCATTGAGCGTGGCAAATAGCTCTAATTTAGTGATTGTTAGCGCAAGTAATATGAATAATTTGACGCTGGGTACAGGCTCTGCTGCGACGAGCTCTAGCCTTACTTTGGGTGGTAGTCTCTCACTCGCAGGGCAGCTCCACACGACTGAGAACCTGCATTTGGTAGCGAACTTCTCACCCACGGGTGGCAATGCGGCTCTTTCTGCTGGCAGCACAGCGGCAAACACCCTCAGTTCTATTGAGGTGTGGATTACTGGCGCAAACCTCGACAACATGGGCTTGGGCAACAACTCAAGTTATGAGCTCGTCTCACTAGGCGCGGGCTATGCCACAGATGTGACTGTGACCTTTGATGACACGCTGGAAGGCGTGACAGCGGGTGATCTCACAAGCTTGGTCTCAGGCTCGAATACCTACACCATAAGCTATGATGCGGTGAGAGACACCGTCGTTATCAGCAATATAGTGGTGGGTAATACCTGGCAAGGTGCTGATATGGCAAGCTGGGATGACAGCACCACAGCAAACTGGTCTCGCAATATGATGCCTACAGCCGCGACAGAAGCCTTCTTCTTTGACAAGGCTGGTGTGACTAACGATATTGTGGTTGATGGTACGAAGAGTGTGGCTAACTTAGAGGTGAGCACGTCTACAGCCTTCATCTTCTCAGGTGATGGCATCCAAGCTCAAGAGCTGCGCGTCACCGAGGGAACGATGAGCATTGGCAACGCGATCACAGTTGTCGGTGGGGCGGAGTACACGTCGGGGACTACGCTTGTTTCCACAAATGCTGGTATTGATATCAGTACAGGCGGTTCGCTGAGCACCTCGATACTAGATATTCGTGAAAATGCAGCACTCTTCGATGGCACAATAGCTGGTATACGCTTGGATACTGACTCTAGCCTCACTGTAGAAGAAGGCAGCACCACGCTGAGTGCCATCGAAAATGCGGGCACTATCACCCTGAACGGCGATGCCGCTGACGGCATCTACGAGCACGACATCTCAAGCATAGTTGGCATGGATACAGGACTTGCTGGTCAAGACATCATGGGTAACCTCGTTCTCGGTGAGCAGGCGGAAGTCAGTATTGATGATCTGGAGCAAGCTAAGCTCACGATTGGGGACTTTGCGACGCTGCAAATCAACAACGATGCGACCATTACAGGTGATATCAGCAACGTGGGCTTCATTGATGCCTCGACGGCCACCGTCACCGTAGGTGGCAGTGTCACCGCCGGTGGTGACATGGATGTGATGGACTTCATCGTGGAAGACTCTGGGGCTGTATTCGGCGATGTGGCCTTGGATACACTCAGCATCACCTCGGCTCTCACAGCTGACAACGCAGAGGCTTACCTCTATGCCGATAGCTTGAGCGTGCTCAACGCCACCAGCACGACCTTCACCCTCAGCCTCGATGGCATGAGAGAAGACCTGGAGGTAGGGAACTACACCCTCGTCAACAGCAACTCCAATGCACTCAATTGGGACATGGTCGTGCTGGATACCTTTACCGCAGAGACACTCACCGACCTCATCTACAACGGCTATGATGTCGTTTACGATGATGCGAATGGTGACCTGAGCTTTGAGGTGACAGAAGCCACAGAACGCCGGTGGATGGTGAGTAATAACTACGCTGCCACTGCGGGCTTTGAGCCTGGTGATACCCCTGAAAACATCATCACTCCCATTGTGGAAACTGGTTCAGAGGCTTACGATACAGAAGGTAATCTCATCTCGGGTAAGTTGAACGAATACAGCACGCTCGACACCGTGAAGCAGATATTTGTCGATGTGGACTTCACACTCGACCTCAGCGACCTCAGCTTGACCGCTGGTGATAGCGATGGTGCCTTGATGCGTGATGTGTCAGGCTCTGCCACCCTCACACTCGTGGGTAAGGGCAGCGTGGGGAACGTGGATGCCATCAGCCTCGCGACTCTGGATAGCTCGACCGTCAATATGCTCACAGGGCTTTCCCTTGACAAGATGCTCGTTCGCTTCACCGAAAACGCAGGCAGCGGCAATATGCAAATTGGAACTCTTGATCTGCTTAACTCCGCGATTGAAGTGAAAGCTGGCGCGAGCCTCACGGTGACAGGTACGACGACGCTAGATGCTTCCTCACTCTCCGTGGGCGAAGGTGCAGGTGCGTTGTCTCCTGTGGCCAGCACGGCAAACTTAGCCTCAGTTGTCCTGAAGAATGGCTCATCTCTGCTCGTGAACAAGACGGATCTCATCGCACGCAATAACAACCTTGCGGATCTCAGCGTGGGCACGCTGCAAATAGATGCCACCTCCTCGCATGAAACGCAAGAGGGGGCTGTTTCTATGGTTTCCAAGCTTGAAGCTAATGGCGGTACAGTAAGTGCCGCAACAGATGCGCTCTCCTACTACCAAACGGCAGAGATCAATGGTGCGATGGAAATCACCACCACGGGCTCTGGTGTGGTAGAAATCGGCAGCATCACTGCCAGCGTCCTCGATGCTGATGGCAAAGAAGTCAAAGTCAGCGACACCTCAGCCGCCACGCTCAATGGTTACCTCAAACTCGGCAATGGCATCTACGAAGGCAGCTATGTCGATGGCAGCACCATTGAAACCGCTGTGGGTGGTAACACCACGCTGAACACCGGTGCGGGGCTTCACGTAGTCACGAAGGGGGCAGCCTATGTCAAGCTCGCTGACTCTGGCGACAACAGTGTCAAGAGCATGAACACGGTGGGTGCATTCATCGAGGTAGAAAGCCAAGGGCTGAACATTCTTGAAAGCTCCACCATGCAAGGTGGCACGCTGGCCTTCTCTGCCAGCAGTGATCAGGTGATCGCTGCGATGAAGAATGGCAGCTCCATAGAAATGCTTGCCGCAGGCAGCGCCCTTACAACAAATGGTACGACGATACTTGTCAAGCAGTCCGACACCGCCGCTGTAATCGACTTCGGTGACATCGACATGACAAAAGAATACACCATCGCCGACTTCAACTTGGAAGCAGGCAGTTCGGTAGGTGGCTTCATTTGGGAAGGCAGCGCCTTTAGCAAGTACATTGGTTCTTCCACCTATGATGAGGGCACTAGCTCACTTATCATCGAGTTTAATAAAGATGCCTATGGTGCTAAGGCGATGACGCCAAATGGTCGCGCTGGTGCGGATCTGCTTAGCTCTGCCTTGTTGGTAATCAACCCTCAGTTGGTCGATGCCACCACAGGCCTGAGTAAGTCACCCGACCTTAAGGGCGTGCTAGACGCGATGGACAGTCTCGGTGGTGAATCCGCAGACGCACTCGCTGCTGCTGTGGCTGGCAGCTCCGTCACCTCACTGGGCAGCTCCATGCTCGCCTCGGTGGACCGTCAGATCCAAAACGTACGCAACCGCACCACGAGCATGGGAGGCAGTACCCATGACTTAGAAGATGGACCACTGTTTAACGCATGGATTGTGGGTGAGGGGAGTTATAACAAGCTCGATGCCGACGGCACAGCCGCAGGTCATAACTTCAGCAGCTATGGTGGCAGCTTTGGTGTCGATGCCGAGGTCAGCAACATGTTCTCCATCGGCCTCGCTGCCACCGCGCTCTATGGCTCGGTAGATAGCAGCGCGCCTGACATCGCGACAGGTGATCTGAACACCTACTCCCTGAGTGCCTACGCAGTCATCACCAGCAAGAGATGGAATCACACCTTCGTGGCCTCTGCTAGCATGGCAGATGCTCATCTGGATCGCACGGTGAACTACGGCGCAGGCAGCTACAGCAGCGAGGGTGATACAGACGGCTATGGCTTCGGTCTCATGTACGAACTGGGCTACACCTGCATGCTCAGCGAAGATGGTAGCACGGCATGGCAGCCACTGCTTAACATCTCCTTCGTGAATGCGAGCGTCAGTGGCTACACAGAAGAGGGCAGCGACGCTTCGCTCGTGGTAGGAGACCAGGAGAGCAGCTACGTCACGCTAGGCCTCGGTGCTCGTCTGGAAACGATCATTGGAGAAAGCACCTTTAACCGTAGTGCCGTGCTGAGCCTGCGCTCCCTGCTTAAACTTGACGCAGGAGACCGCTACACCTCTGCTGATGTCGCATTCGTCGATAATGCAGGCACAGTGCGCGAAGTAGAAGGAGCTGAAGTCGGAGCCTTCGGCATCGAATTAGGCGCCGGACTGAGCATCCCCCTAGGAGTTGAGTCGGGCACACTCTTCATGGATGCAGGCTGTGAGTTCCGTGAAGGACAGAATAATGTGAACGCGAGCATGGGTTATAAGTTCGCCTTCTAAGAAGTCATTCAAAAATCAGAGGAGGAGGTAGACCTTGGGGTTTACCTCCTCCTTTTCGGTACGCCAGACATGGCGTAGTCGCTGGGGTGAAAATCCCCAATGAGCC
>CAYJJD010000126.1:0-5423 GCA_964370425.1 uncultured Akkermansia sp.
ACGGGAGATTTCATCGCGAACTCGGCAAAAGACGGCGGGGCGATTTTCAATTTAGGCGAAATGGGAGTCATCACGGCTGATTTCACTGCGAACTCGGTTCGCAGCGACGGAGGGGCGATTTACAACGATGGCGAAATGGAAGGCATCACGGGTGATTTCATCGCGAACTCGGCTGGCTCCAGCGGCGGGGCGATTATCAATATAGGCGAAATTGGAGCCATCACGGGTGATTTCACTGTGAACTCGTCTAGCGTCAGCGGCGGGGCGATTGATAATACTGGCCGCTTAGCTCTTCTCGCGAAGGGGCGTAACATGCAGTTCACAGGGAATTACATCAGTACAGATGAAGGAGTGAATAAAACTTACGAAGCTATCTATAATAGAGGCACTCTTCACATGAACGCCTATGGTGTCACCAGCATCACCGTGAATGATAGCATTAATGGTGATAGCGACACTCAAGCTCGCAACATCATCCACATTAACAATGGAAAAGATGGATTCGGGGTGACCATAACAGACGATAAGGGGGACGCCATCTCGAACTTCTCCACCATCGAGTTTAACAACACGGTGAGCAACCAAAGCATCACCGTACACGCAGGCATGCTGAAGCTAGGTGACTTTGCTGGCTATGGCAAAGAGAGTGATGCCGACTACCTGCCCTCAGCCTCAGCCCTGCTGGATAACAGTAATCTCACAATCAAAGCCGACGCTAGTGTCATCGCGGGCAGCGCGAGCTACCTTGGCACGGGAAACAGCATATCCAATGAAGGTACGCTCACCCTCGGTGCTGGCACACTGAGCAGCAGCATCAGTGGCAGCGGTGATATCATCCTCAATGGGAATATTACTAGTAATGTGGAGTTGGGCGCAGGCTCACTTCAATTGAACGGAGGGGAAAGCACGACCTACACTGTCAGCAGTCGCATCGAGGTAGGTAGCCTTAGCTCCAATGGTGCAACGCTCAATATGGCTGAAAACTCGCTTCTCACGGTGGAGGGATCAGCCGTGAATGCCTCTGGGCTTCATCTCAACTTAGCCAATCAGTCGCAACTCACTCTACTCAACGGCTCTACACTCGGTGATATGAGCGTCGCGGCTTCTGCTGAGGTCACTCTTTATCTCGAACTCGGGGATGCGCCATCCCTTAGCACTGGTAATTTGATGCTACAAGATGGTGTAAGTATCACTATCGTGACTGCCACCTTGGGATTTCAGACTGCTGGCACGAGCTACACGCTGATCGATGCGCATCATGATATCTCGGCTGAATTAATTAGTTCTTTTAGCGTAGTCTCAGATTATTATTTGCCTGAGCATGAGCTGGGCATTATTGACGGTAATCTTATGCTGACCATCATGCGAAGTTCACAAGAACTCACGTGGAATGGCGGTAATGGCACATGGAGCAATGGTGGTGATGGGTGGACGGATCATGAGGCTCGCTTTGGGGCGACAGACAGCGTCACCTTTAGCAATGATAACATAGGCACTACTGATGAGATTGAACTTGTAGGTAGTCTAGAGCCATCTTCTGTCATCGTTGAGGGCGCTGGAAATACCACCTTCAAAGGCGATGGTTACATTACAGGCCATGCTACCCTCATCAAAGACGGTGAAGGCACGCTGACTCTTGCCAATGGGATCGGCCTTGAAGGTAGTACCACGGTGAAAGCGGGTACGCTTCTCATTGCCGCTGAAAGTATCCTTAGCAGCCTTCATCTTGAAGCTGATGCCACGCTGAAGATTGCGGATAAGGTCCAGGCTTATATTGCGTATAATGGGGAAAGCTACGTCCGTATGGGTGGGGGCTACACCATTGAGCTCGGAGATAATGCCCGACTGAGCGACAACGTCATCTTGAATCTCACTGGCGATACCACGACCGTCAAGGGAGACAGCCCTGATCGCATGAGCTATTACGAGATTAGTGGCTTAAAGATGGGCTCTGAGGGGCAAGATGCCACCTTTAATGTGGAGGCTGGTGTAGCAATAACCATAGGGAATGATCGTTTGAGCTCTTCTGCTGATAGCCGCTTTTTCATGCTCTCTGAGCATGAAGGTACAACAAGTACGGTGAATATCTCAGGAGGGCTTGGTGCCTATGTAGCTGTCTCCAACGGTAAGGGCACAGGTATCATCAACATTAAGGAGGGCGGTATTTTGCAAATGGGGCAAGGTCTCGCTGCGAAATCCCAGTCGACGAGTGCTGATGCCATTACCATCAATGTAGAAAGCGGTGGTACGCTTGTACTCCTCAATAAGAATACGGAGAGCCTCGCGGGCGTGCAAGGCAGTCTCATAACACCCACGGTCAATGTAGCCGATGGCGCAACAATTGGAGCTGGCGAGTCAGGGCTGACTCTTATTGAAGACACGCTCCACTACGCAGCAGGCGCGACGGTGAATTATAATATCGTGTACAATAATAGCACTCTCGCGCTCAATCAATCCCTCAATCTCGCTGGTATTAATGTTAAGGGACCTGGCACACTACAGCTCTCGGGCATCACAAACCACGCTGAAAGCCTGAGCCTAGAAAGCTCAGGCGCAAAGGTCGCCATCGTCAACTCGCTGACGGCAGGTGGTATCACCATGCAGGGAACAGAGGGAGGCTATGCCATGATCACTGCCAAGGCAGATGGAGCAAGCGTGAGTGAGGGGGTATTTAACAATATATCGCTAAGCGATGCTGTGGTGAGCTCAGGTGCTGCCAAGCGAGTCGTACCCACCACCAAGACAAATGGTAGCAGTTTCGAGAACGTGAGCTTCTCGGGTGTGAACCTCACTGCCACGACAGCTGAGACGACGCTCAACAACGTGACGCTGAACCATGCGGCACTCTCGAAAGAAGGGGCAGGCAGCTTCACTATAGAGGGCAACTTGGCGATTATAAACTCCACGCTCGATGTGAATAGCTACACCCTCGCAGAGGGTGCCAGCATCAGCCTTCACAATGCGACCCTCACAGGTGGCATCACCGTCAAGCCTCATGCAGACCTCACCTTCATCACCATTGAGGGAGATGAGGCGAAAGAGGTGCAGACATGGTCGATAGAAGGGATTGTCAGTTTAGTCAACAGTGCAACTGGTACGCTCACGCTGGATCTAGGCGAGCTAGATGGCTTTGCCCCCGATGAGCAGTTCGCCGCCTTCATCCTCGACGGCGTGACGGATCTAGGCAGCCTGTGGTACCACGACATCACCTTGAACTACAGCGTAGCTGGCACAGGGTATAGCAGCCAGGCACTAGGCTATACCATGAGCGGGGGAAATATCGTCCTCTACATCCCAGAACCCAGCACCGCCACGCTGAGCCTCCTCGCGCTGGCAGGTCTCCTCGCCCGTAGAAGGCGCAAGGCAGCTTAAATGGCGCATTCGTGCATTTCTTTTCAAGCCTCGCTCTTTTTTGAGCGGGGCTTCTTTCTTGTATCGATTAAGTCATTTCATCGCGAGCTATTTCTCATGCCATTGAGTTAACGAAGTCATGTTTTTTCCATGTTGAGCGTTTGTCATACATATGTCATGAGGATGCACCCTGAGCGAGCTTAGCGTGGAAATATATGTCCTGCGTGCTTGCCTAGTATTGCTTTTCTCGGGCGAATAGGCTAGTATGGGCTTAGCCCATCCCCATGTCTCGAATCACAGCAGAATGCGAAGCCAGAATTAAGCAGTCAGTCGATATTGTCGATTTGCTGGGTCGCTACATAGAGGTGCGCCGCGCAGGCACGGCTTGGAAGGCCTGCTGTCCTTTTCATCAGGAGAAGACGCCGTCCTTTCATATCAATCCCGCACGTCAGAGTTATCACTGCTTCGGCTGTGGGGTAGGGGGCGATGGGATTAAGTTCCTCATGGAGTTTGAGAACTTAAGTTATCCCGACGCGCTGAGGAGGCTGGCTGACTTAGCGGGTATACCTATCATAGAAGAGGATGAGAATCCCGAGGTGGCGCGTCGTCGTAAGCAGCGTCAGCGCGTCGTGCAGCTGAATCATCTGGCGGCGGATTATTATCACCGCCTGCTCTGCCGTAGCCCCGAGGCAGCTCATGTGCGTGAGTACCTGAAGAAGAGGCAGATTAATATAGAGATGGCGCGTGCGTGGAAGCTGGGCTGGGCGCCGCGTGGGTTCGATGATTTCGCGCGTCACGCGGCGAGTCAGAGTTTTAATCAGCAGCAGATGGCGGATGCGTATCTGCTGGGGAAGGGGGAGCGTGGGTATTATCCTGTGTTCCGCGATAGGCTGATGTTCCCCATCATGAATGTGCGTGGTGAGGTGGTCGGCTTTTCTGGTCGTGTGATGAATGAGGACGGTGATCCTCGTAAGTATGTGAACACGGCGGAGACGGCTGCCTTCCGCAAGAGTGAACTGTTGTTTGGCCTGAATAAGGCGACATCCGCCATAGGAAAGCGTGATATGACGGTTCTGCTCTGTGAGGGGCAGATCGATGTGATCGCCTGCCATGAGAAGGCGGATCTGCGTCATGCGGTCGCTGCTCTCGGGACGGCCTTCACCGATGAGCATGCGGCGATGCTGCGCAAGTACGCGAAGCGTGCAGTGCTGTGCTATGATGGTGACAAGGCGGGTATCAATGCCGCCGAGAAGACCTATCGTCGCCTTGCGGCTGCGGGCATTGAGGTGTTCCAAGCCTGCCTACCGCTCGGGGAAGATCCTGATTCTCTCATCGAGAAGCAGGGGGCGCAGCAGCTAGCTGATCTCGTGGCGCAGGCGCGTCCCTATCTGGAGTCTCGCTGCGCGCAGGAGCTGCCGCGTATAGGGGCGGATGCGTCAGCGAAGGCGCAGTTCCTCTCTCAGCTCATCGAGCTGGTGGCGGATATCTCCGATGAGACGAGGCGCGACATGGCGCTCATTGATATAGCGACGAGGACGCATATGGGCATCGAGCTGCTGCGTGAGCGTGTCGTGGATACTCTCCACGCGCGTAAGAGGCAGCCGCAGTCCGCGCGTCGTCAGATGAATGAGGCGGAGTTCAGCCCTGAGGCGATTGCGATGTCGGCACCTGTGGTGCAGGCGGTGAAGATGCACCCGAGTATTCGAGGCTTGCTCCAGCTTGCTATACTGGATGTGCGTATTCAGCATCTGCTGCTGGAGCGTATAGAAGATTTACATGAGGTGATGCAGGAGCTGGAGGGCGGGGCGCTTCTCCAGCGATTCTTCGAGATGCTTCCGCCCCCAGGTGATGAGGTCGCGTGGCTGCGCTATGAGTCTTCGCTGCGTCCTGAGGAAGCTGCGGCTCTCCATGTGCTGGATAGGACGCCTATCGAGGTGGAGAATCCTGAGGAGCAGTGTACGCTCGCCTGTGAGAAGGCGGTGCGCACGCTTATTCTGCGTAAGATAGATGCCCTGAAGGCGCAGCTGTATAATCCTGAGCTGAGCATGAACTTACAGCAGGAGTACCTGTCC
>CAYJJD010000127.1:0-5353 GCA_964370425.1 uncultured Akkermansia sp.
CCAACATGCCCAAGAGCTATCTTCGCTCAGCTTCCTACTACGAACGCGAATGCGAAAAGCTAGGCGTAGAACTCGAATCCTGCCGAGTCATCACCGATGACCCAGCCTATGCGAAGCACCTTCTACCCCATTGCAAGCAGCTTGCCACGGCTAATGCTGCGGAGGCATTTTGCCTCATGGTGGGAGCAAAACATCTCATCCCCTCTGGCTCGCAATTCAGCTTTTGGGCGCAGTATTATAATTTCAACCATCAATCTACCTTTCATCATATTTTTCCTTCTCTTTCTTGAAATAATCAATAAAATTTCGAATTCGTATATTACGCATTGAATTTTTAAAGTTATGGCAAGCACTTTGCCATGAACCACTACAGTAATGAAACGGATTGTCAAATGTGCTCCCTATTGCAATATTCATTTTTTTTACAGCATCAGACACAGAAAGTTTCCCTTCCATTAAATTATAATACAGAGCAGCATACGCAACGACTGACTCACCCCAAGTTACACTTCTATTCGGTCCAATAATATGACCATATAAGGGAGTATTTTCGCATTCCCCTATACAACCTGCGCCCAAACCTGAACAGGAAGAAAAACTAATAAGAAGTTTTTCTCTCTGACCGCAAGGAATCGTAGTTAAGAGCCCCCGCCATTCATCCCAGTCGATAGGTGTTCCATCAGTTAAAACAACTTCACCCATATTTCCGTGGCTAGACCAATGGATAACATTATATTCGTGATTTGGCATATCTTTCAACATATTCTTCCACGAAGCAATTAAACTGTCAACATCTAGAATGTCGTAAAATTTTGCATTTATCTCCATCAAGTTAAAGATCTCTGATAATGCGCACCCTTCGCACCTTTCCCTAATTTTATCATCCTCCCTGCTACTCTCAAAAATATGTACAGCTATTTTAGAAGTTTCAGGGACTCCGATTTCCAAAGGTTTATTAAGCATGTTTAGTATATATACAAAAAAACTTAATATGTCAAACAAATTAATATATTAAATACGCTCAAATAGTATTTAGTATCTCTATCACAAAAATTTTGACACCACCCCTATAGTATGGCAACAATCATTGGAACAGTCGGTGTATTCGGGTTCACCGCAGAACAACAAGGCATCATCTTGGAAACCCAAGACATCACCTACAAGCCCGATACTAAAATCCAGAAGGATTACCGAGGAAAGAAAATCGGCATCATCTTCTACGATGACCAGACCGACATCGCATTGAAAGGCTACATCCCTCGCACGAATCCCACAGATATTCGCGTTGGCACGGCTTTGACCCTCGCCAACCCTACCCCCACGCACGGACTCGCAGCCTCAAGTGCTGGCACGACAGCCGTCATGGAAATCAAAGTTGGTCTCAAGAACGAAGACCTTGCCACCTTTGAAGTCTCAGCCACCCACTTTGACTTCGTAACAACTCCTCCTGAAACGCCCTAATGCAACACCACCTCCGACAAGGTAGCTCCGCTACCAGCTACATCAAGAGCGGTGATGGAGACCTCGACAGTCTCATGCTTGCAGCCTGTCTCACCGCCTTGGGCATCCCCTTTGACGAGCGAGCGGGCTTCAAGCTCACTGGCGACACGCAGCCAGTAGTCAACTGGCTCTTTGAATCTGAGTCCCAAGACAAGAAGTTCAACACAAGTGAAATGATAGCGAAGTGGGACGACACAAGCTGGATTCAAGCCCCTAATAATGAGCATCCCCTCGCTTATCTCTCCGCAGCTATGCGCAACCTCAAAACGCTGATTCATCACCACATAGGCAACGCCCCCAAGATAGAACTCGTCAAGCGAGGCAACAAAACTCTCCTCGTACCCGAAGGCAGCCCCGAAAGCCAACTCGGCATTCTCCTCAAACAATTCACCAAATAAACCACCCCACCATGTCCATCAACATCCAAACACGCGACTCACTCAACAACGCCTCCATGCTACAGCCAGTCCCTAAAATAGGTGATACTGGTCTCACCCTGCGCCCAGTCTCCCTAGGTTCACTTGAACTTTTGCGAGCCGTGAACAATCCACTTGCAGGAAGCAACGCCACCAATGCGCTCCCCGAGCTTGATACCACCGCACTTGCCCAGTACATCTGGATTCACGCTGCGCCCATAGATGAAGTCATCGAAACAATCTACAATCGTCCCTCAGACATCGCAAAAGCCGTGGCAATCTTCGCCTTGAAAATCACCCCAGCAGACCTACGAAGCGTCACCGCAGTACTCCAAGGCGACCTCGGCAGCATCGAAGCAGCCTCCGCTGCGCCTGAACCCCGAGACGGAGAAGAATCCCCAAACGAGCCCACCCCTCTCTAATCTCAAGCATGGTATTTAGCATCGCTCGCTCAACTGGCTGGTCAGAAGACATCATCCTCTGGCTACCCCTCAAGCGAGCTTTGCAGTACCTCCACTGCCACTGGATTAGCGAGGGGATAACGACTGACTGGCGCAGCGAAAGCGAAGAACGCCTCAACGACCTCAACCAACTCTATCATCGCCTCAAACACCTAACTAAGCCCACATGAGCGACCTTACCTTCACATTCTCAGGGGATGCTTCCAGCCTCAAGGCGGCACTTGAGGATATAAAAAGCTCCGTCAACAGCACCAAGAACAGCGTTGGCAGCCTAGCAACCACTGTTACGGCTGCTTTCGCTGCGGCTACGACTGCCATTGCTGGTTCATTTCTCGCCATCAACGCAGCCGCAGAACGCGAAACGCTTACCACGGCTTTCATCCCCTTGCTCGGTTCTGTGCAAGCAGCGAAAGAACGCATGGGAGAGCTCGCTCAGTTCGCAGCCTCCACGCCCTTTCAAATCAACGAGATAGCCGCTGCTTCTAAAACCTTGCAATCCCTCACCAACGGAGCTCTCGCCACAGGGGATGGATTGCGATTAGTCGGTGACGTAGCATCGAGCACCAACACCGCCTTCTCTGAAATTGCCGTCACCATAGGGCGACTCTACGCAGGGCTTGACTCAGGTAGACCAGTGGGCGAAGCTCTCGCTCGCCTCCAAGAACTCGGGGCAATCTCGCCTGACGTGCGCTCCAAGCTCGAAGACCTCCAAAAGGCAGGAAAGAAAGGCAGCGAAGTCTGGCAAATAGCAGCCAATGACCTCAACCGCTTCTCCAACTCCATGGAGCTCCAATCTGCAACTTGGTCTGGCAAGGTTTCCACCATGGGGGACGCTTGGGAAGAGCTTCTTGTGCGCATTGGGCAGCCCTTCATCGTGGCACTCACACCAGCCCTCGAAGCTCTCACCTCCACCTTTGAAGCCCTTGCCAACACAGGTGCGCAATTTGGAGCGCAGATGGGAAGCATCCTCTCAGCCGTGGGCGGTGCTTTCACTCTCGTGCTTGATACCATCACGCCCCTCATCATTGGGCTTACCGAGCTTTCATCCATGCTTGGTGGAGCGCACAACATGCTCATTATTGTAGCCTCTGCGTGGCTCACCTTTGGCAAGAACACCGCCATAGCTGACGCTGCCCTCGCTCGCGTCAGGCTAGGAATTGCCTCCACTCGCTCTGCCATGAGCAGTATGAGCTTTGCGACAATCACAACCTCCATCAAGTCAAGCCTCACCTCAGCAGTTGCCTACGTTCGTAGCTCTGCCATCTCCATGCGCACCATTTGGAGCAGCACCATGACGGCAATGGCTACTGTCACACGTGTCAGTATGCTCACCATCAAAGCAGCCTTGGCTTCCACTGGTATTGGTCTCATCCTCGTGGGTATCAGTGAAGCCCTATCAGCCCTTTACCTCTGGTGGGCTGGTAATGAGGAAGCAGCCAAGCAAGCCAGCGAAGCCGCTGCGCAGTACGCCAAAACCATCAAGTCTATCGAATCTCAATCTGCGAAGGTAAAGACATTCGATGAATTAGAAAATTTTATCAATAACCTTGACTCAAGCATCGAGCAGCTAGAGGAAAAGCTCTCATTCGCAGAAGCGGACGACAACGAAGAACTCACCGAAGAACTCCAACGCCAAGTAAACGCTCTACGAGACAAGAAAAAGCACTACGAAGAAATCCTCCCGCTGCAAGTCGAATCAGCCCTACGAGCCGAACGCGAAGCAGCAGCCCTCGCCAAGAAGCGAGAAGAAGAGAAAAAGCTCGCAGAGGAAATGCAACAGGCAGCCGACAAGCTCAAAAAGCTAGAGGAAGACTACCGCAAAGCCAATCGCGATGCCTACCTTTCTAGCCTCCCCAATGCAGAGCTTGAAATCAAGCTCCGACTCTCTGATTCTGGGCTAGGCAGCCTCGAAGCCCTCGAAAAGGAAATGGCAGAACTCAGCAACAACTCCCAGTACGGCATCAGTCAATCGCAACTCTCACGCTACGAAGAACTCCTTGACCTCCATCGCAGCATCAGAGGCATCATGAAGGAACAGACCGAAGAGCAACGCAAGCAAGCACAGGAAGCCACGAAAGCAAAAGCCGACTACGAACACCAAGTCGCCTTACTCCAAGCAGAAATAGCTGGCAACGACACGAAAATCAAGCAACTGCAAGAAGAACAACGCATCATCGAGCTCACCGCAGAGTACCGCAAACAAGGCTTCGCCCAAGCCCTCGAAATGGCTGAAAAACTTGTCGCCCTCGAAAGCCAAGCCGAAGAAGCACGTGCCAAGCGCGAGCAAGAAAAGCGAGACGCAGAGAAGAAAGACGACAACGCTCGCGAAGCAGATCGTCAATCAGGGCAATTCATCCAATCCAGCCAAGCAGGAGTTGGTGGCGGTGGACGCTCCATCCTCATAGGAGGACCACTCCTCAACGAAAGCAAGAAACAAAGCAACCTCCTCACCCAAGTACGAGACGCAGTGCGCGAAAAACCCATCATCAAAGTGGAAGGCAACGTCACCGCAATCATCGGCAGTTAATAAATTTTGACACCACACCAATAGTATGAGTATCACTCTTTACATCGACCCATCGCACACCCCAGCTCGCATTCTCAGCAAGGCGAGCACAGGGCTATCCCTCCTAGACGTGAAAGCCAACAGCTTCCACACCCTTTCCCTCAAGCGAGCTGACCAACTCCCCATCAAGCTCGTCATTCTCAACTGCGACAACGCCAGCAGCATCCGCATAGGAACGAAGCAAACAGGCACGAACGCACCCGAGACCCCCCAACTTCTGCTACTCGGAGAAAGTACTGACGTAGACATCAAGAGCAGCACCTCCAGCTTCGAGCTGCTCCTCACCGTGAACACCGAAGCCCTCAAGGCAGCCTTTGAAGCACAAGAAACCGACCTCTACCACCTGCACGCCATTAGCGAAATCACATGGACTGAAACCTACTACGACTCAAGCCTCAACCCTGTCTCTA
>CAYJJD010000128.1:0-5315 GCA_964370425.1 uncultured Akkermansia sp.
ATAGATTGTGATTTATTATACACGTTATAAATAGAGGGGTTGCTTATCCTCGCAAACTACATCCATCGGCATTGATAAATCGCAAAATTTTTTGAAATTTTATATGAACATGGACTGTTTTTTCTCGCAATCCTTATTTCTATTGTGTAACATAACCTACATAAATATCTTTTATGCCTAAGAAACAAGACCCTATAGCTCAGTTTGCGGAAATTGATATCCTCAAGTCGATAGAACCCAAGTTATTACTTAGGTTTTTAAAAAATTATAGGGGGTTTTTCGAGCAGCAGGGAATTCATTTGCCTGATGATATAGCGGATGACGAAGAATTGCCCTTTTCTGACTATAAGGATAGCATTCTCTCTGTAGAGATTTCTGAGGTAGGTACGAGTCTGGCTCGCGCTCTAATGTCTATCATATCTATTCAGAATGTGATTGACTATGATTTAGTATCAGAGCAATTAGCCAATTTAGAACAACGTTATTCACGCGAGTTGGAATCCATGATGGCTGGTATTGCGACCCAAGGTAATGAAGGAACTATCTCAAAATTGGGGAGGGTGATTTCGATCTATCTGCTTGGCACACACGGTGAAAAAGCCATAACAGAATTAGCTGCGTTTTCAGAATCTCAATATAATCGCGGGTTTAGAGAATTTCCCATGAAATGGGAAGAAGATGAAGAGACAAATCCCACTGAGGGCTTGTTGTGTGCGGATAAGAGCGAAATTGATGCACGTATGCCAATTGCAGCGCAAGATATCGAAAAAGAGCTCGCTAAGCATAAAATTAGATCTCAGTGCAAAATTATACATACAGTCTGTCAAGGAAATCTAGAGTGGTTTTTCATCGAATACGGTGGCTCTCTTTCACGCATAGAATCAAAAGGTGAGAATGGTTTGACAAATATGATTAGCCTATACCCGCTAAAAAGGGATATTGTATTCTTTGATAAAAATTATAAAGTTCTTTCTGTGAAAGGCGAAGTTTCATGGAAAGAAGAACTCTATCGACAGGTTTTCGGTAAAGTGTTATTTGATGATGATTCTGCTTTTTTAGATCAAGCTCTTTACACATTAGAGCCACTTTACAAGACTCCATTGGGGGTACTGCTTAGTACAAATGAATTAAGTTCAGATTTGCTATCAGTTAAACTAATAGCGGTCGATTGGTTTGAACGAGATGGAGATGAATTTATTTATCATAAAGTTTCTAATAAAAAGGTAAAAGGACTTCACGCGTACTGGAAAAAGAATAAAGACAAGTTGCATAACATTCAATCAGCAACATTCGCACTTAAATTTAGAGGGCGTTCATCTGCTGTCAATGCTACGCTCAAAAACAAAAGAGGACTTAATATTATTCATACTGAATATAAGGCAGCAATAAGGAAGTTTCTAAGAAGGAAAGGTTTTGAAGTTAAACGATATGTAGAGATTTCTGGTGATAATAATGAAGTTCAGGATAATATTTTCGCGTTGGAGCACATTTTGCGGAAGCCAGAGTTTACAATCAGAGAACTTAGAAATCATTGTGGAGATGGTTTGAGCAAGTGTTTGCGACCATACCTCGCGTTCACTGGAGAAGCGAATTATTTGAAAGAATGGTTCGATTGCGATGGGACTAGATTTGAAGTTAATGGTTTAGATGGAATATACAAGATTTATAATCCAGAATTTCATACACAGGGAGAATCAGATATTGACCTAGATCCCCACGAAGTTGAGCTGGTACAGATAGATGTAGACAAACTTGTGACAGATTTATCCAAAGTCTTACTTCAAATAGATAGAAAAAAGACACGTCAAGTCGAAGGTGCTAGTGGATGTTATAGGTTGAGCGAGTATCATCCATGTGGTTTGCAGTGCTGGATGTATCTTCCACTTCAAGACAATGATGAGAGCCTTACGATCCTATGCCACACTATCAATAAAACAGATGGGAGTCATGCTATATTAGGTTTTAGCAAGGAATGCCCCGAAAGGTTTAAGCCTATCCTTGCAGAGTTCAATATCCAATGGATGAATTGCCTTGATGTTTTGGAACTCACGCATGAAGGAGAGTGGAAGTTAGCTTCTAAAAATCAAGAAGACACCTATTCGATGGCAGATTATCTGGTGAAAAAAAGAGATAATGGAGTAGACGGAAGATTCTGGTCTTACCCTCCTCCTGAAACTAAATGTTGGAACCAAGTGTCAATCAAATTAGATTATGGACAGGTATGGATAAGGTATGGGACAAAGGAACATACATATAAACCAGAAAGCTTGGAAATGTTTAATAACAGCAAAGTGGATACTTCATACAATGAAAATTTCATACTGTTGGCGAAACTTATAAAGCACAAGGATGAAAGTGGAGAGATAGATTTAACAACAGTCAAAAAGGGAGGAGTGTTTCCCGATAATGTGAGCTCTCAGCTGACTAAACTTAGTCTCGCTTTAAGCCGATTTTTTGGAATTCAAGATACCTTTTATGAGTGCAAAAAAAAGAAATACACTCTCAAATTTGCATCATGTACTTCCGAGTTAATCTTCTCTCCTGTAAAGAAAAAACTACCTACGAGTAATTCCTAAATTGAAGGGGCTATCTTTTTGATAGCCCCTTCCTGCATACTTAAGAACACTCAGCTTTAAGTGACTTTAGTAATTCTGCTCTAATTTGACGAATATTAGCCTCAGTGCAGTTGCAACGAGCAGCAATCTCAGCAGTGGATTCGTCATTCATGATGCCATGGATGATTTCTCTTTGTTTGAATGTCATAGATGGTAGACGAGTTGTTACATAATCAAGAATCATTTTAGTGTCTACCTTTTCGGTTACTGTAAGCGAATTATCACCTTGACTTGCTTCCTTTAGTATTCGATCATCATCTGCTTCGATGCTGATTTGAAAAGACAATCTTTTAGTAGGTGGGGTAGTGCTTTCTTTGCGTTCTGCCTCTGCCTCGCTTGCTGAAATATATCCTACTATTTTAGTAGAACTTATTTTTGAAATCTCTGTTGAGACTTTCTTGTTCACGATGTCTTGGAGTAGAGGTTCATCAATATTTGCATCAACTTTCGTCTGATTTAAAACAACTTCGTATACAGACAAGAACAGGTCGCCTTTGATGTCATCGCTAAACGATGTTCCTTTTAACCGTGAATTGATTCGACGTGAAATGAGGCGACATGCTAAAGCATGATGCCTCTCCATATTGCTTATATCTCTGCCATTGATGATGACAGAGCCACATTGCTCGGTTGGTGGTGGGGGAGTATGAGTATCCATCTACCCTCATGGGGGGGTAAAAAGTTTTTCTCACACTTCTTGCGGAGTAATTTTCTTTTCTGTAAACGGCTTATGTGTTGTAAAAAAATGATTTTTTTTTATTCTGATTAGGTTGAAAAAAGTTTTTAAAGCGTTTGAGGCGATTGCTTGTATAAAAAAGAAAAATAAATTTTGCGTTTTATAGATTTCTGGAGATGTAGGGTATGTGAACAATCTCCTTCCTTTCCAAACCGCCCATGCAGCTCGTATCGAGCACGCCTTGCGCTCTCAGCGCATTGCCCTTGATGCGAGTGAACCAGGGACTGGTAAAACCTACGTTGCGTGCGCTGTGGCTGCGCGTCTTGGCTATCCTGTAGTCATTATCACTACGAAGGCTACTGTGCCATCTTGGCAAGCCGTAGCTGAGGGATTTGGCGTGAAGCTCGAGCTCGTCATCAATTATGAGAAGCTGCGTACAGGCAAACTCAAGCAATGCCAGCGCATAGGTAAGCAATTTATTTGGCATGTACCCCAAAACGCGCTTCTCATATTCGATGAAGCACAGAACTGCAAAGGGCAGAGCTCGCTTAACTCAAAGCTGCTCATCGCAGCTAAACGCCAACACCTGCGCATCTTGCTTTGCTCTGCCACGGCAGCGAGTAGCCCGCTAGAAATGCGAGCTCTTGGCTTTGCTCTGGGCTTGCATTCCTTGGCTGATTTCTGGAACTGGTGCTATCGCCATGGAGTGCAAGATGGGGTGTATGGTGCGGTCTTCTATGGCGGTGCTGAGTATTTGAAAAGCATTCACGAGCAAATCTTCCCAGCTAAAGGCAGTCGCCTTCGCATTGCTGATATTGAAGACTTCCCTGATTCCCTCATTGAAGCTGCACCTATAGAGACAGGCAAGGCACGAGCCATCCAGAAGGTTTATACGGACATGAAGCGAGAGCTGGCAAAGGCTGAAAGCCTAGGCGACCGAAAAAGCCTTCGCAGTCTCGCCCAAGAAATGGGAGCAAAACGCCCTAGCAATATCACGATTCAGCTGCGTGCCCGCCAAGCCATTGAGCTCTACAAGGTGGATGCAATGGCTGAAATGACAAAGTCTGCCGTAGAAGAAGGCATGAGCGTAGTACTTCTCGTGAACTTCGATGCCACTGCCGAAGCTCTTAGCGAAAAGCTCAATTGCACTGCCTTCATACGCGGGGGGCAGAGCGAACGCGAACGCCAGCAAGTCATTGAAAGCTTCCAGCGCAATGAAACGCTCATCGTTATCGCCAACATCAAGGCTGGTGGCGTGGGAGTCAGCCTTCACGACCCAAGCGGCAAACGCCCGCGCCTCAGCCTCATTTCCCCGACCTTCTCGGCTGCCGACCTACGCCAAGCCCTCGGGCGCGTGCATCGAGCAGGAGGGGCGGCTTCTGTGCAGAAAATCGTGTTTGCTGCCAAGACCTGTGAAGAGCACACCGCGAAATCCTGCGCCAAGAAACTTTCCCACATCGACCTCCTCAATGACGGAGACATGACCCCTTTCCCTTTATGAATATAGAACATAAAACCCCAGACGGAAGTAAGCTGTCACAAGCCGAAAAAATCGCCCCTTACAAGATGGACACATTCTGCAACATCCTTAGAAAGATTACCGAGGTTGAAGCCATCCTCATTTTGTACTGTGCCCTCATTCTTTTCATCCATCACATCATCCATTAAGTCATGAATACTGAAAATCAAACCACCCCTGTAAAGCGGAAGCGTCAGTACAACCATGTAGAAGTCACTATTGAAATTCTCTGGTTCATTACATGCTCTTCCATCCTGAGCTTCTTTGCTCTTGGCGTGATAAGCCTATTTATATTATGAGCACACAACCCACGAACCGCGCTGGAAGTAAGCTCCCACGAGCTGAAAAGAAATCGCTCCTTGATGACGTGGTGGTCACTACTGCCATCGTCTTCCTAGGAATACTCATCGGAATCACCCTCTTTACCACCATCATCACTTTATTCATCTCATGAAAAAGAAACCCAAACACGCACGGCATTCTCCCAGTGCCCTTGGCTACAAAG
>CAYJJD010000129.1:0-5299 GCA_964370425.1 uncultured Akkermansia sp.
TTTGGAGGCGTGTTTGGTTGCCGTCTGCGTCAAACTCGGGCGTGAAGTCGTTTACAGCCGTGTACTCGTTTGTTGAGTTGGTGGCGTAGGTGATTTCCTCTGCAATTTCCTGAGCGGTTTTGCGGTTGCCTATGTTATCGTAAGCGTAGCCGTAGTTATCGCTGCCGAGTTGGGCTGCGATTAGCTCGCTTTTCGCGTTGTAAGCAAAGCTGTCGCTGCGTTCGTTCATTGTTCGCGTTGTGGGGCGAGAGATAGCATCGTAGCTGTAGGCTTTGTTGCTGAGGGTTGTGCCGTCCTTCTCATCTATGATGCTGGTGAGTAGGTTACGGTTGGGTTCGTAGCTGCGAGTGCTTGTGATACCGTTGGGGGTGGAAGCATAGAGGCTGCCATCGTAGGGTAAGCTCCTCGCCTTTCTCTTCACCTTCTTGGTGCGAGAACGAGCTTTTACAGGAGCTGGCATGCGTAGCTTCATAGAAAACAGTAATGTATCACGATTGCGGTGAGAGGGCAAGCAGAAAACATACTGGAAATCACACTGGAAAGCAAGAAATGATACATGAATCTTATTTCTTTATTGAAGAAGGACTTAACTTAATAGCTTGCAATTTTATCGCTCTGTGTTTAGATGGCGTAACGTTGTATATCGTTCATTATTACCGCCTTATAGAGTGGGAATAATTTTCGATTTAAGCTACATGTAATCAATTGCTTATGCTGCCTGAAACCAATGCATTATGCTACCTGACACCAGTGCACCGCAGACACCAGTGCACCGCATTATGAGCTATTTTTAATAATTGTGCTCTCTGTTGCGCATCTAATTCTACTCGAATAATCTTCATGACGAATTATAGTATTTCGAGTAATGTTTTGCGATAATTATTTTTGCGACTATGCTTACTATTTTCTGCGGCTGTAATAAGATTCTAGTTCAGATGCATTATAACTCGTGCTATCAGAGAGCTCTGGTGCTGCGAAAAAAATGACTGTTTTGCGAAATCCAGAACAATAACCTTTCTCAACCATTGTGATCGTATCTTTTTGAAATTCTATTTGTAATATATAATAAAATGACATCATTAAAATTTTTTTCTTATATAAATATTTTATTTCTTCCTTATATAATGAACTGCTACTTCGAGTTCCTAAAAAAATATATCCTTGAGAAGATAATGTATTTCGAGCCGTGTCGATATTTTCTCCCAGGAATTCGTGAGGATGCTCCATCCAAAAAAAAGGGACGAAAATATTCGGTATGCAGAATAACGATATAGCCAAAATGAATATAATAAACACTTTTTTCACGATATTTTATAAAGGATTAAAGGGAATCCAACGTGCACCTTCTTCTGGTTGAATATTTTGAGGGTCATGATATAATGTTTTTCCATTTACCCCATAAAGAACCTCGCCAAAGTAACCACTCCACACTTCTCTAAATGAGGGTTCACTGTCACTGGGCGGAGTTGCCGTATTACATCCACAGCTAATCATTATAGCACCTCGCATAAATGTAGCCTTATTTATTACATTGTTTTTAATGTCATCGCTTGATATTGAATAATCATTTATTCTATTATTACCGAAAGACATACTGGGATTAATGCTCCCTGCTTGTCCATGACCAAAATAAGAAAATCTTGATATGCGCTCATCTCCAAGTCTGTTCATATATATTTTTTCAAATTTTCCTGCTGAATCTAACGAGTAGACAGGATTTTGACTTGAGTTTATTCTAGCTAATAAATCAGTTTTTGAATGATAAAACTCAAGTCTCACTCCAAGGTTTTTTGCTCGCTTTTCTATATCTTTCAAATAAGTATCTGATGCATTTCTGTCATTAAGAGAGCGTAAACGATAAGTATCATATTCAACAAGCCAAACAAGCTCTTCTCCATATGAAAGGTTATCTTTATTTTTTCTTATTTCTTCTTCGGCGGCAGCTATAAAATTATCCCAGCGGCGATCTCTAAAATTATCCATTCCTATTTTGCGTAAGGCTCCAGATAGAAATTGTGTGATAATTGAATCAAAATATTGAGTAACCACCAATAAGCCGTATGGATTTGGATTACATCCACCACTGATAACTACCATATCTACCCCTAATGCATCAATAGCCCATAGCCTATTCCCCACAAATCCATAAAGATTCAGTCCTCCTTTAATCCCAATCGGGTCGCGGTTAATCCAGCGGCCGTCGGTTGGGTTGTAATGGCGGTAGTTGTAGTAGACAAGCCCTAGTTCTTCGTCTGCTATTTCACTGCTCCATTGGAGGGGGGTGGCTGTTTCACCAGTAGTTTCTACTGCTCCAAATGGGCTGTAAGTATAGGTGCTGGCGATTGCGCCTTCTGAGGTGTAGAGCTCCGTCACGTTCTTACTGAGGTCTAAGCCGTAGGTAAACCATGTGCCCTTTTGTTCGATGGCGAGGGGGCGGGTTGCGTTGGGCTGGGTGGGGTCCCAGAGGATGAGGTGTTCTGACCAGCGTTTGCCTTCGATGAGGTTTTCTGCGGCTATTTGCAAGTAGCCTCTATAAATGAAGGCTTGGTGGTAGGTGATGACTCCGTTGATGGTGACTTTCTTCCATGCTCTGCGTCCCATGTAATCGTAGGCTGCTTCGACTATGGTGCTGCCGTCTTCGCTGGTGAATTTGGTGGGTCGGTTTTCGGCATTATATTCTACGTTCCAGATGCCTGTGCTGGTTTGAAGTTTGGTTTGGTTGCCGTCTGCGTCAAATTCGGGGGTGAAGTCGTTGATGGCGGTGTACTCGTTTGTGTAGTTGGTGGCGTAGGTGATTTCCTCTGCGATTTCTTGGGCGGTTTTGCGGTTGCCTATGTTATCGTAGCTGTAGCCGTAGTTATCGCTGCCGAGTTGGGCTGCGGTGAGTTCGCTCTTTGCGTTGTAGGCAAAGCTGTCGCAGCGCTCGTTGATTTGGCGTGTCGTTGGGCGAGCGATGGCATCGTAGCTGTAGGCTTTGTGGCTGAGAGTTGTGCCGTCCTTTGCGTCTACGATGCTGGTGAGCAGGTTGCGGTTGGGTTCGTAGCTACGTGTGCTGACGATGCCGTTGGGGGAGAAAGAATAGAGGCTGCCATCGTAGGGCAAGCGCCGAGCCTTTCTCTGCGCCTTCTTGGTGCGAGAACGAGCTTTTACAGGAGCTGGCATGCGAAGCTTCATTGAAAGAAGTAATCTATCACTATTTCGGTGAGAAAACAAGCAGAAAACATACTGGAAATCACACTGGAAAGCAAAAAATAATACATGAATCTTATTTCTTTATTAAAGAAGGACTTAACTTAATAGCTTGCAATTTTATCTCTCTGTGTTTAGATGGTGTAACGTTGTATATCGTTCATTATTACCGCCTTACGAGGTGGGAATAATTTTCAATTTAAGCTACATGTAATCAATTGCTTATGCTGCCCGACACCAGTGCAATTCCCATTGCTTATGCTGCCTGACACCAGTGCAATTCCCAGTGCAATTCCAGTGCATCACTTATTGCTTATGCTGCCTGACACCAGTGCATCACTTATGCTGCCTGACACCAGTGCACCACCACTTATACTGCCTGACACCAGTGCACCATTACTGTTGTTTATTAGTTCTAATTTCCTTAATTCCAGCCCAAGAACTTTTTCTATTTCTAAAAAAGACTTTTTTGTATATAATTTTGTTGGGATTTGTCTTATCGTAGAAATTCTTAATAGCACGAGGATCTTTGGGGAGATAGGGATTCCATGCAATAATAGCTTTAGTGCCTTGAGATATGATTAAAATAGCCCAATTGTCATTAAGTTTAACATCATTTTTTTCAAAAATATGTATCTTTCCCGATTGTTCAACAACAACAAAAGATAGTTTACTATTATTGAAATCTAGCTTATCCATATCAATATGATATGAACCATGTCCATTTTCATCCACAACTTCTTTGCCTCGTTGAATATACAAACCTGGCTTTTTAGCGTCAGGGCTCCAATCAGGGCAAATGCTAATATCAACATTGGCTTTTGATTTTATTAGCCGTTGGGAAGGATTTTTTTGGAGTTCTCGTAAGCCTAATGGTGCTTGTTTAAGTTCGTCATCAGTTGCGCCTATCATCTCACCAGATTGTTGAGCGTACATCGTTAATCCATTAAAATTAACATGGAATCTTGAAAAGAAATGATCCAATAAAGCATCGTTTTTAGGGCAATTTTTTACTAAATATTCACTCGCGCCACCATTGCCTTCTACACAACTGCTTAAAAGCATACCAGCCATTAGCATTAAAGTATACGTTTTCATTTTATTTGCATGATTTCATTGTCCCTCCTTTAGCTAGATGCATAACATCTTGCATTCTTTCAGGTAATGCGAAAGTTATTTTGCTATATTGACTATCTGTCCATAAGGTGTATTTATCAAGTTGTTTCGGGATTGTCAATGAAACGAAAGGATTCACATGAATACCCGCTTTCGCGGCTATATCAGTGGCTGTACTTGTACATTGTTTACCTGTTAAACCATAATTTTTTAATTTGTTACCTCCGCCTGATGTGAGGGATTCAATATATCGTTTTGCTTGGTTAAAATTCTTTTCACTGATACACCAGCTACACTCGCGCGTTGCTTTATCATGATCTCCAGAACCGTCTTCCCATTTGCCATCTGTGTATATATGTCTTAACCAGCGAGCTGGGTTTGCGGGATCAGCGTTAGGATAATGTGGTAATGGGGCAGTAGCGTTTATTCCCATCTCGGCAAGATAGATCACTCCTCCTGAATAAGTTTCAAATGCTTTGATTCCCATATTAGGTTCGAGGCGATTGTTATCGGCACTTTCGCCAGAGTGTCCACCTTCTTTAAAATAGCCAGTCATAGTATTTTCTAGGCGAACCCATGTATGTCCGACAGGACGATTACCCTTTGCTTGATGTTTCCCCATACTTTTCAATAATAAAGTACCCGAACTATAGTTAATACCCGCAGCATCCACCTTAATAGTAAAGATGTAGCAACAATTTTTGTGTTTTAGAGCACCGACAGTTCCTAAATCAGTAGAAACTCCTCGCACATCCCACATCCAAACTCTATTTCCGACAAACCCATACAGATTCAATCCGCCTTCTTCCGCAATTGGGTCTCTGTTTATCCAGCGTCCATCAGCAGGATTATAGCTTCTGTAGTTGTAGTAGACTAAGCCTAGTTCTTCATCAAAAATCTCGCTGCTCCATTGAATTGGGTTGGCTGTTTCACCAGTAGCTTCTACTGCTCCGAAGGGACTATACTGATAGCTTGTAGCGATTGCGCCTTCTGA
>CAYJJD010000130.1:0-5257 GCA_964370425.1 uncultured Akkermansia sp.
AAAATCAATAATGCGCCTCTAGGGTGGCATACAGACTAATTTCGCAAGGTCCCCTATAGGGGGGGTGCTAGATTCTCCTTATTTCTCCTTGCTCACGGCTACATGCTCTTGGTAGACGCTCTTTGTGTCGCTGCTCATCACGAAGCCTTTCCTCACGGACTTAGGTTTTATAGCTTTGTAGAGCTCTTGTATGTCGATCTCTCGGTCTGCTCGCTTGTATCGTCCTACTGTCCAGCGGGCTGGGTCGACGTACCTTCCGCTTGTATTGTCGTATTCTTCAAACTTCCAGTCCTTTCTGACGAGCATGACGATGTGTGTATCCTGCTCATCAGAGAGGGTGAGCGTGGGGATGTAGCCGCGTTTTGAAAAGGAGATATAGCGAGTCGACGGGAAGCCCGTTAAGGTGAAATCCGTTTTCACTTTACCTTGCTGCGAGACGGATGATTCCTCCTCTGCTTTCTTGTCATTCTCTTCCAGATATCGCCAATAAGGCATAAAGGGTGGAACGAGGAAAGCCGCTGCATAAAAATCCCCTCCCGATGTTACATGCGACGCTATATTCACCGTGACATCATCGAGCGGTCGCCCGTACTCATCCGTGATGGTGTACTGCTTTTCTAATCGGCTCTCGGTGGCGAATAGGGAATAGAAGTAGCAGTTCTGACAGGAGACGGTCATGAGACTCATGAGACTCAGGAGACTCAGGAGACTCAGGCTTGATAGGAGGAATGCTTTATGCACGACTTGTAAGAGGGGGTATTTTTACGCTTTCAGCCAAGTTGGTGTCTCTTCTGATACGATGACGCCATCCTTCGCCTCTTCTTTTACTGCCTCAGCGGGGGGAGGCTCTATCCCCACTGCGAAATCGGGGATGAGATCGGGGTAGAGTGGCTTGAGCTCCTTGAGCGCATTTTGATATTCCTTTACTTTCAGGAGTATGGGAACCTGAAGAGATTCTTCTCTTCCAAATGTCGTGTCCATCATCGCTAGGGCTATCTCGCCCTGTTCGCTGATACCACTGCGCAGCTCGCCCGTGTAGCTAGGGAGGTAGAGTAAATTCTCCGTGTAGCTATCATGCGAGAAGCGATCTCCCTTCTTGAACTCCCCATGGCAGGGATGAAGTAGCTCAAACTTGCGCTGCGATTGATAACTGCCATAGAGGACGCCCTCGCTATTCTCTACGAGTATCTCCACATGCCTTTCCAGTATGCGTACGAAGCCCACATTCGCCTCGGGGCAGGTGATGAGAAAACGTATGAGTACAGCCTCGGGACTGAGGGAGAGGGGGCTTTTCAGATCTGTCTTTGTTAGCTCCGCTTTCCACGGAGTCATCTGTGCCTTTTTCACGATACGAAAGGCGGCGCTCACCTTCTCATCCTGACTAGCTGCTAGCTCTTCTGATGTATAATAATCGCCCAACTCTAGCTTCTGGCCAGCGGAGAGCAGTCTCTGGCAAAGAATCCCTGCGAGATCCTTATCTCCAGCACGCACCGCGAAGCCGAGTGGTGTGACAAAATGCGTGTCGACACCCATGTACTCGTAGACCTTCATCGTTATCTGATCCATAGGTGCGCTGCAAGCGTGTGAGAGTAACTCAGCCTGACTTGTAGTCTTATAAATGCATTCTTCCTTTGCTTGTTCATCGCTCATTATTAATGCCTGAATGTGGTCGACAAAGGGCGGTAACTCTCCGCGGTGTCCTTGAACGGATTTCAGTTTACCGTCAGCGTACTGATAGGGGGTGTAACCCCATGTGTACCTTGCGTGCTGAATCCATTCTTTCTGCAATCGGCTGTAGGTATCTATGGCCGCCTGTTTATCAGCCCTCGAAACTTGACCATCTTCTCCCTCAATTACACCATGTGTGTCTACGATGAATGAATCCACTGGATATGCCCCATTCATAATGAGATGCTCCACCATCTCGGCATCACCGCACCACATCGCGATGTTCAGAGGTGCGTAAGCGCTACCATGCTCGAACTCCCTATCATTCACTCCACGCCCATGCTCGCGGCTGATGAGGTCGAAGACCATCTGTCTCGCATTTTCCTTCGTCATCCCAAAGGTTTTGAAACGCCTGTAATCATTTTCCATGATGCAGATCTCGTAGTAGTCAGTCATCGCCGTGATGAGCTTGCTCTGGCCTGGGTCAATGGAATCATTAGATCCAGCTAGTCGTGTCGCGCCATCTGCCCAGCAAGTGCCAGAGCTAGCCATCAGAATGAGAGCACTTAGGCTCATCGCGAGGAGGGTGTTTTTCATAAAATTTGATAGATTAGAGCTAGTTTTTAGTATAACGTTCGTTTTCACTCCCGCAAGTTAAAAATGCAGCTTTTCATCACAAGTTTTGTCATAATTTAGAGCGACGTTGACTCAGCTTCTCCGCATGCTAACATGTTCGACTCTCGGTGGCGAATAGGGAATAGAAGTAGCAGTTCTGACAGGAGACAGTCAGGAGACACAGGAGACTGAGACTTGATAGGAGGAATGCTTTATGCTCGACTTGTAAGGAGAGCAGGATTTTTACGCTGTCAGCCAGAGTGGTATCTCTTCTGATACGTTGACGTCTTCCTTTGCCTCTTCTTTTACTGCCTCAGCGGGGGGTGGCTCTATCCCCACTGCGAAATCGGGGATGAGATCGGGGTAGAGCGGCTTGATCTCCTTGAGCGCACTCTGATATTCCTTTACTTTCAGGAGTATGGGAATATCGAGAGATTCTCCTTTTCCAAATGTTGTGTCCATCATCGCTAGGGCTATCTCGCCCTGTTCGCTGATACCACTGCGCAGCTCGCCCGTGTAGCTAGGGAGGTAGAGTAAATTCTCCGTGTAGCTATCATGCGAGAAGCGATCTCCCTTCTTGAACTCCCCATGGCAGGGATGAAGTAGCTCAAACTTGCGCTGCGATTGATAACTGCCATAGAGGACGCCCTCGCTATTCTCTACGAGTATCTCCACATGCCTTTCCAGTATGCGTACGAAGCCCACATTCGCCTCGGGGCAGGTGATGAGAAAACGTATGAGTACAGCCTCGGGACTGAGGGAGAGGGGGCTTTTCAGATCTGTCTTTGTTAGCTCCGCTTTCCACGGAGTCATCTGTGCCTTTTTCACGATACGAAAGGCGGCGCTCACCTTCTCATCCTGACTAGCTGCTAGCTCTTCTGATGTATAATAATCGCCCAACTCTAGCTTCTGGCCAGCGGAGAGCAGTCTCTGGCAAAGAATCCCTGCGAGATCCTTATCTCCAGCACGCACCGCGAAGCCGAGTGGTGTGACAAAATGCGTGTCGACACCCATGTACTCGTAGACCTTCATCGTTATCTGATCCATAGGTGCGCTGCAAGCGTGTGAGAGTAACTCAGCCTGACTTGTAGTCTTATAAATGCATTCTTCCTTTGCTTGTTCATCGCTCATTATTAATGCCTGAATGTGGTCGACAAAGGGCGGTAACTCTCCGCGGTGTCCTTGAACGGATTTCAGTTTACCGTCAGCGTACTGATAGGGGGTGTAACCCCATGTGTACCTTGCGTGCTGAATCCATTCTTTCTGCAATCGGCTGTAGGTATCTATGGCCGCCTGTTTATCAGCCCTCGAAACTTGACCATCTTCTCCCTCAATTACACCATGTGTGTCTACGATGAATGAATCCACTGGATATGCCCCATTCATAATGAGATGCTCCACCATCTCGGCATCACCGCACCACATCGCGATGCTCAGAGGAGCGTAAGCGCTACCATGCTCGAACTCCCTATCATTCACTCCGCGCCCCTGCTCACGGCTGATGAGGTCGAAGATCATCTGTCTCGCATTTTCCTTCGTAATGCCAAAGGTTTTGAAACGCCTGTATTCATTTTCCATGATGCAGATCTCGTAGTAGTCAGACATCGCCGTGATGAGCTTACTCTGACCTGGGTCAATGGAATCATTAGATCCGGCTAGTCGTGTCGCGCCATCTGCCCAGCATGTGCCAGAGCTAGCCATCAGAATGAGAGCACTTAGGCTCATCGCGAGGAGGGTGTTTTTCATAAAATATGATAGATTAGAGTTAATGTTAAGTATAACGAGCATTTTCACTCCTACAAGTTAAAAATGCTGGCTTTCATCACAAGTTTTGTCATACTTTTAAAGCGACGTTGACTCAGCTTCTCCGCATGCTAACATGGTAGTGTCATGATGATGAAATTCATTATTTTTCCTTTGTGTTCCTTATTGGCTCTTAGTGCTGCTCTGAATGCCGTAGCTCCGTCTGCTCCTCCTGTTCGTGACGAAGACCCCATGATTTTTCTACAAGGCTCAGAAGTCGATCACCGGCTCGCCAAGGAACAGGCCTTCCTGCGTCAGCAGTATGCAGAGATTAGCTATGATCATAGTATTGCACTCAGCCGCTTGAATCATGTGTGGAGTCCACGGCATGATAAGATCGTTTTCTGGGGGCATCAGTTACCCTGTGGCAGCGTGTATCTCCTTTTCTGGATATTCGAGAGCGATAAAGAGGGTAACTACCAGATGATCAAGAAGGACTCATACAGCTCGCGCCTCTATATGGGCGACTATGTAGAAAATATTCACTTCGGAGAAAAGGGTATCACCGTAAGCTCAGTAGTTCATCCCACCTATGGTGGTACAGAGCAGTTCTTCATCAGCTATGATGATACAACGCCGAGCATCCCCCAGCCGAAGCAGAAAGGTGTCGCCCCCTTCGAAGCGGAGTTCCCCTACAAGTACACGGATAATATCAAGGTGACGAATAGTAAGCGCGAGTGGGTACGTCGCGTCGGCGATCGCGTCGGTGGTACGCTAAAATGGACAGACGATGGGCAGTTTGCCATCCTGTACAATGAAATAGGTGGTGGCTTATTCTACCATTATTTCGTCTGCTTCAAGGACGACGGTACAGGCTGGATGCGCACGGTGGGTGAGTTCGCCATCCAAGGCCACTATCAGGTGAAGGATTTTTCTATTAAAGATGATCTCGTCACGGTCGAATTCGACGGAGGCAGTCGAAAACTCCATATCGAGCCCTACACGAGCCTCTACTGGCATATGGGGAAGCTTATACGCATGGTAGATGATGATCCGAATAAGAGAGAGTTCTCTAAGCTTGAGGACGCCAAGAGACCAGCCTACATCCACTTCGGCAACAAACCGGGCGCAGACATCCCGCGTGGCTCGAAGGATAGTCCTTATTAAGGGCTTGCAAAATTAGTCCGAGTAGAATGATGGTCTCGAAAATGAGCGAAACAGCACGCCTTTT
>CAYJJD010000131.1:0-5171 GCA_964370425.1 uncultured Akkermansia sp.
ACCCCACGCAACATACAATGAATACCACATACACAAACCGCAAGAACCCCATCACACCTAAGTTCAACGTCACCGAAATCTTCTACGCACTGGACGCAAAGAAGCTGCCTGAAAGCCTCAAGCAACAGCTCATGGACTGCCACCGCACAGGCGACTGGGGCGACATGAATGAATACCACGTCAAGTACGTCAACGAGCCCAGCCTCGCTAACATGAGCGGTGACGTAAGCAGCAAATACAAGCTGGATAATGGCTACAGCGTCCAAATCTGCACCGACCTCACGGACGGCAGCACGAACGTGCATCTCATCACCCCAGAAGGCAGAGTCTGCTAAAATCCCCAAACCCTGAACCTGCCTGACACGCGGGTTCAAATCTTGTCCTGATACTTCGCCCTCTCATTATATTCTGCGCCTAAGCGCACTAATTTTCAATTCCTAACTCCGAATTAACATCATGAGCCACCTAAGCCCCGAACAAGCCTCTCGAATCCTCAACGCTGACTTCAAAAACCTTGTAGATAAAGTACGCAAGGGGCAGCCCCTCACTCAGGCTGAGCGTCAGCTCATCAAAGCCCGCGCTACTGGCGATAATGGGGGCGACTTGAATGTCACCATAGCCCACACTGTGGTGGAGTTAGCTAACGCTCTAGGCGTAAATAGGCGCAGTATCACGAACTGGCGTAAACTTGAAGGCGCACCCGAAGTCTCTGCAAATGGCGCGCATGATGTCGTGGCATGGCGTGAGTTCATGAAGAAGAAGCAGCTCAAGGGCGAGTCTGGCGACGATGAAGAAACGCTCAGGTATCGCAAGCTGGCAGCAGAAGTTGAGGAGCGTGAGCTGCGCTTAGAGGTGCGCAAAGGCTCATTTATTTCACGCGAGGCGGTGCGTCACTCATGGCTTGAGCGTGCGGGACGAGTCACTACAATCATGCGCTCCAAATTTGAAAAAGAACTTCCCCCGCTTCTCATTGGCTTAGATGCACCAGCCATCTCGGAGAAGCTGGCACAGGCAGTGGATGAAATCCTCAAGGAGCTTCACGAAGATAAACCCAACAGCCTCACGCCCTGATTTTTTGACGTAGGGGCTATGGTATGGAAAAGCCCTCTAACACCAAAGCCCCCAAGCCACTGAAAGACCCCACTGTCCTAGAAGCTCGCTTCATGACTCTATGGGATGTGCTTGGTGGCTCTGAGCTCGTGCGTGAGCACCGCTTCGCCCCTCCCCGCAGATGGAGAGCCGACTTTGCCAGCTTAGAGACGCGTGTTCTCATCGAGATTGAAGGCGGTGTCTGGCAGGGCAACAAGGGACGACACACGAACCCTGTAGGCTTCATGAAGGATGCAGAAAAATACCTCACGGCAACTCTCGAAGGCTGGACAGTCCTTCGCCTCACAGTGAATCAACTTAACGAAGAAACAATCGCGAAAATTGTACAGTATGTCCGAGAGAGAATCAGTGAATGACAAGCTCTTTTTGGATCAATTGTGGAGCGAAGCATGGAGACCACCTGACCGCAAGCCTGTCTGGGCGTGGGCGCAAGAGCACATTGAGGCGATACCCTATTCCCCAATGCCTGGGCGATTTCAAATAGAAAACTCGCCCCAAATCAGAGACGTGATGCAGGAGATTGTGACCCCCAGAACGCGCCTTGTCAGCATCATTGCAAGCGTACAGTCAGGCAAAACGACTGCCCCTGAAATCACGCTCAACTACATCATTGCTAACTTGCCAGGTCCCACTTTGTGGCTTTGCCAAACCGATGATGACGCGAAAGATGTCTCAGAATCGCGCATGCAAAAGCTCTTCGAGAACTGCCAACCTGTGAAGGCTCTTTTCCCACCCGATAAGAACAAGAAGCGCAACACCACCATTCACTTCGCCAACGGCATGACGCTGTGGATGGCGGGCGCGTACAATAGAAAAAACCTCCAAACACGTTCCATTCGTTGGCTGATTGGTGACGAAACTTGGCTCTGGCCGCAAGGGCACATGTCTGAGGCTGAGGCACGCGTGACAGCTTTCGGCTGGCTGGGCAAGTGCGTTTTCATGTCACAAGGCGGGTTCGCTGGTGACGACACACACCGCAAGTTTGAAACCACCGACCAGCGTGAATGGCAGTTCAAATGCCCTGAATGTGGCAAATATCAGCCCTATCTCTGGGAGTGCATCGAATGGCCAAAGGAATGCCGTGGGCTTGATGGCGAGTATGATTTTAACATCGTTCGCACACAAACCACCATGCGCTGCGCTCACTGTGAACACACTTTCACAGACTCCGACTTAACGCGCAGAAGTCTCAATGCCTCAGCAAAGTTCATCCCCATGAACCCCAAAGCCGCTGCCGAATGCGTAGGCTTTCATTGGAACGCTCTTTGTGCCATGCCATGGGGTATGCTCGCGGAGCTCTACCTACGCGCCAAAATGGCAGCAAAGAAGGGCGACTATTCACTCTTGCAGCAATTCTACCAAAAGCGATTAGGGCTGGCATGGGACGAGTTCAAAGAAGACTACAAGATTGAACTCGTACCCAGTGACTACCACATGGGAGACAGCTGGGCAGAAGAAGGGCAAATTGGCGGCATTCCTCTGCGAGTCATGACAGTAGACGTGCAAAGAGACCACTTCTTCCTTGTGGTGAGAAGCTGGTCTCTCATGGGCTCATCTCGCATGATACACTGCGAGCGCGTTCTTACTTACGAAGACATCCATGTTACCTCAAAGAAGTTTGGTGTTCACCCTAGCCTCGTCTTTGTCGATGCAGGTTACAACACCTACGAAGTCTACTCTGCGTGTGCCGAACATGGCTGGACTGCACTCATGGGGGATAAACGTAACAGCTTCCCACACCGTATGAAGAATGGGCAGAGCATGGAGCGTTTCTACTCGCCCAAGAGACGCGTCAACCTGGGCAGACAGAGCAATGGGCGTGACAAGGTGGCTCAGATGTTCTTTTGGTCAAACCTCAATATCAAGGACACACTCGCTCGCCTACGCAAGAACACAGAGGGTGCAACGTGGGAAGTCCCCGCAGACAGCCCAGTAGAATACCTCAACATGCTTGACTCTGAGTATCGCGTCTTTGAGCGCGGGCGTTGGATATGGCAGCAAATCGGCAACCGCCCTAATCACTACCTCGACTGCGAAGCCATGCAAGCCGCAGCGGCTACCATGCTGAAGATTATCGGAGCTGAGAGCATAGGAGCTCTAGGGGATGATTCAGTGCCCCGCGAATAGAAAAAATTTGACGTAAACCCCATAGTATGGAAACACCTCAAATATTCTGCGCTCACACCGACATGGTGGAAGTTGCCGCCCTCGTAGAAAACCCTCGTAACCCCAATCGCCACCCCGAGAACCAGATTGTGGCACTCGCCAAAATCATCAAGCATCAGGGCTGGCGCAATGCCATTGTCGTGAGCAAGAGGTCTGGCTTCATCGTCAAGGGGCATGGCAGACTCAAAGCAGCTCAAATGCTCCAATTGGAGCAAGTACCTGTCGACTACCAAGATTACGAGAATGAAGCTGCCGAATGGGCTGACATGGTAGCCGACAACAAGATTGCCGAGCTATCCCAAATCGACAAAGACGAACTTGCTTCTCTCGTCTCAGACCTTGATGGCATCCTCGACTTAGAGCTCACAGGCTTTGACACAAGCGAAATTGACGAACTTCTCGCCTACGCTGACACACCCGCAGATGTCCCCGATGAAGTTGAGCTTGATGCAGAAAAGACCGCCCCTAGTCAGCAAGCCAGCCTCTCCTACGGCAATCGTAAGTTCTTTATGCAAGATGACGAAGTAGAACGCTTTGAAGCCTTCATGAACGCATATTTTGAGAAGAACGGCAACGGCATCGGGCTTGTCATGGAATTACTCGAACACGGAGACTCACGCTATGCGAACTGAATTCATTGAAGAGTTCCCTTTGTGCGAACTAAAGCCCGCTGATTATAACCCCCGAAAGCTTGAGGAAGATAAGTTCATCTTGCTTCAAGAAAGCCTCGACCAATTCGGGGTGATTAAGCCAGTCATTGTAAATGGCGATAACGGCATTCTCACAGCAGGACTCCACCCCGCTCGGCCTGCTTCGCAGGCAAACCCTTCGGAAGTGTCCTCAGGGCTCGGGGCTGGTTGCTTAAGCCGCACCCAGCCAACTTACTCGCGCCATGAAAGCCATTGGCATGACTCACTGCCCCGCCATCCGCATTAAGGGCATCACGCGAACCGATGAAATCACCTTCAACCTTTTTCACAACAGCATTGAGACCGACAAGACCCCAGCCAAGGTCAACGTAGAAGTCACTCGGCAAATCGCGGGCACGTATCAGTACATCCCCCACACGGCAGTCACGCATGAGCGCAACAACAATGGGCTTGTGATTAAAAACATGGGCGACCTTATCACACGCTATGGTGAATGGGGTTCAATCGTGTGCAGCGAAGATGGGCGCATCCTTCTCAACTCTGACTATGCTGTGGCTTGCTGCCAGAACCGCTGCCAAATCCTCTGTTTCATGCTTCCTCGCGAGCAGGAAGAAGAAATGCTGCGATACCTCGGCTACGAATACGGACAGTACTTCTACGATGCGCTGGACGTAAAGAGCTACAACCAGCTGCACTGCCAAATGCACCGCCTAGAGGGCAAAAAGAAGCGCAAAATCACCTCCACGCTCTACGAAAACTACATCATCCCAGAGCTGAGTAAAACATCTCGCACAGTAGACTTTGGGGCTGGACGCTGCGCCTACGCCAATCTACTCGCCTCTCAGGGCTACAATATCTGCGCCTATGAGCCTCACTTCCAAACTCACGGCAAGCTCAACGTGCGTGAAGTCGTCAGGCAGATTAACACCTTGACTCGCAGGCTCAAAAATGGGGGCTTATTTGACACAGTAATTCTTGATAGCGTGCTCAACTCAGTAGTCAATGAGAGCTTTGAACATGCCGTCATGACTACCTGCAATGCCTTACTACGTGAAGGAGGCACAATCTACCTAGGCACGCGCAATCTTCAATTTCATCACCACCTCAACAATCTCAAAACCTACACAGGCACAGCACGTGGCTTAGAGTTCCTAGACAAGAAAAACTTCGCAGCTACATTTAGAAGTGGTGTTTGGACAATGCAGCATTTCCATAGTGCAGAGTCGCTTGAGGCTTTGTTGAAAG
>CAYJJD010000132.1:0-5171 GCA_964370425.1 uncultured Akkermansia sp.
CTTCTTTTTTGAGGGCTGAGGTTTCGCGCTCACGCAGCGATTCTGACGCAGTGCCTGCGCTGCGCCTCAGCCGATGAAATATCCAGCCCAGCCATGGTCTTGGCTATCTGCACGAACACCTTCGCCCCTGCGCCATAACCTAACCCAAGCACACGAGCCTTGGCGAGTCGGTAGAGGTCTGGATTAGCGTGTTTGAGCTCTTCTGGTTTATCCCAGCCCATGGTAGCGCGTGCGTGCGCCTCATAGACTGAGATGCCAGTGGCTAATTGCTCCATCATGTCGTTGTCCCCCGCGAGCCAGCTAAGGACTCGTTGTTCAATCTGCCCGAGGTCGGATATGATGAAGGTCTTGTTTGGACGAGCCGTTAGCATTGAGCGCAAATCTACGCCAAAGCGTTCAGTGCGGGGGAGATTCTGAATGTTGAACCCCGCATCGCCAGACCATCTGCCAGTGTGTGCGCCAAAATACTTCAAGCCAAAGCCGAACGTGCCATCAGGGCGAAGTCGAGAATGCAGCGTGGTAAGTTTTTTGAGCAGGGTGTTTGATTTTCGATATCGCCTCATCGCATCCACCCAAGGAAACTCAGAGCCATACTTCCCCTCCCAAGCTGCACATTCGGGGGAATCCTCAGCCAATGACTTAGGCGCAGGAATGCCAGCCTCAGCACAAGCTTCTCGAAGGGCTTTAGGCGAAAGCGGAGGCGAGGACGCAGACCAAGGAATGCCAAGTTCTGCATCGGTGAGCGCATTGTCGAGAGAAAGCATCCCAGCCTCAAGTTTCGCCTTGTCCACATATACCCCACGCTCACACATCATGCGAGTGTGCTGTGATAGAGCACGTTCAGTAGGTAGCCATTGAGTAGAATAGGCGCACCAGAGTTGATAACCGCTTTTGCATCATGGAGGCAGTAATGGGCGAGCTCATCCGCTAGCCCCAATTTCACTGCATCATCCCAAGTCTTGCTTTTCATTTTGTCTCGTGTCGCTTTGGCCAGTGTCACTTGAAGCAGCTCTTCACAGGCAGCTGAAAGGCTACGCCCAGAGCCAAGGAAGGCAGCCAAATCAGCCGTGCAATCCCAAGAGGGGGCAATGGAAGCTGGGATTATGCCTAGCTCTTGTAGGCGCACATAGCACGCCTTGTCGAAGGCTGCATTATGAGCCACGAAATGCGCAGTAGAAAACTGCTCCCAGTCAAGGTCACGAGGATGCCTCGCAAGAAGAAATAGAGGTGCACTATTTCTTTATTAATCTATCCAAAATATAGTAGGATAGCTGAGTATCAAAGCTGTGATGCCAAGAGGTGAGGTGATATAGGATAGGTGAGGGATATTCTTTTAGAGCTGCGATGATGTGGTAGCTTTTCTTTTCTTCATTCCATTCATAGAGGTCGAGCCTAACGACGACGAGATGCATGTCATTCGTCGATTTCTACTCCGCTGTAGGCATGAAGCGCGTTTCTCTGATGAGTATATAAGGCGCATTGAAGAAAGCTTCCCCCTCCACTTGGCTATAATAAGAACCATCACTATAAAAATAGTCAATGTGGCACTCTCTATCAGCTGTCAGGCTAGCAATATACTTCGCCATGCCATCTGCACTGAATGCATCAGGTGATCTCGTGCTATCAGTCTTTGCCTGCGCATAGTAGTCAGCCTTGCTCTCAGGAGTCTGTTGTACATCTGTTACTAGTGCGTATTGCTCTGTTTGTTTATCGTAGCGATAGATGATGTTTTTATAGAATATGGCTTGCACTTGCTCTGCTGCGGTCTTCTTATTGGGATCTAAAAAGATGCTCTTGCCGATGGCAAAATAGACGTAGGGAGGAGGGCTGGGGGGCAGCATCATGCCGTAGGAATACTTGGTACTCTTGTCGTGAGTAGTTCTCACATAGATATTCTTGGCAAATCTACTTTTTGATTTACTACGAGCGAAGATCAGATACTCTAAATCGCGAGGTGTGAGAGAATCACGCCATGAGTGAGTCACGATATCTTTTCCATGCTTATCCTCATATTCACCAAGATCAACTCGTTGTAGATAAGGGTGCTTCAGTGCGTATGCTTGTATCCTCGCCTCTGCTGTGATCATGCGTGCTTCACCCATAGTAGATGGATGGAGTAAGAGAGTGAAAGCGAAGGTTGTTAGTAATAATTTGAACATGAGTTATTCATCATTTTTGAGATAATCAATGATTGTGTTCTGATATCTGATATGTGCACCGTACACAAGGATGACGTAGTAGAGCACATGTGTGGGGTACGCTCGTAGCTTTCTGACGAGCTGATAGCGATTAATATTTTCATTCCACTTGTAGAGAATGGGATAGGGATTGTCTAGGTCGCATTGGTTTCCGCTAAATTTATAGATATCCTCATCTCCAAAGGCTTGACTGTAGAGGAGAACGTAGTGAGGCAGGCTCTCAAGAAAGGGCTTTTTTATCCGGCAGCGTGATTCATGATCGAAATACCTGATGACATAAGATAGCTGCTGCGAGGAAAGGAAGTCGTTAAGATCGGCTGGGCTGATTTCTACGATAGCAGACGGCGTGACTGTGTTCCATTGATTAGTACTCAGCTGGGGCAGTCCCATATTGCTCGCCTGCCTGCTCGCCTGCCCCTCCTGTTCTATATCTAAAGTTCGCCTGTACGTTTGACTCTCATTATCATAATGATAGATAATATTGTCGTAAAAATGGAAAAAGGGCATTCGGTACGAATCGTAGGCGTATCCACTATAGGGGCGCACGCTGACTCGATACATATTTACTGTAAAGTAGACATAGGTGGGAGGCTGATCTGCAAAGGTTTTAATATCAGGGAAAAAGGCGAGTCCTTTGGCATCAGTGAAGTGGATGTAAGCTGCGTAAATGCTCTTAGAGTGCCAGCGTTTGATAAGGAAATGCTGTAATTCACGAGGACTCAAGCGATCAGGGAGCTGCTTGTATGCAAGGATTTCTGTGGGGATGTGACCATCTGCATCTTGGATTTCTTCTATGTGCCTCTGTTTATAGTGTGGGTATGTCTGCAAAAATGCCTCCTTCTTACTGCCTCTCATGCGATAGTCAAGGTAGCTGGGATAGATATCCTCATTGCCTAACACACAGGTCGCGAGTAAAGTAAGCATGCAAAGGTGGTGTATTGAGCGTTGAACCATGGTGTAATCTAAGAGTATCAAGCTAGCGTGTCATTGTCAACTTTGTTTTGTGATAGTTGTATCATGAAGGCATTATCATTTATGAATTGAAGAAATATATGGAGATCACGTTTTACATCTTCATCTTTTTGGTATGGTTTTTTATTATTGATATTGAGCGTTCTATCGAAAAGGTGATAAAGTCGTTTCAATTCGATAGGTAGAGTTTCTCTTTGATATTGAGCCTCTTCAGAAAGATCGCCTGGTCTAAAGTCTGATATATAGGCGAGGAATACGTCGTTGGCATTGCTTATAACTCGGCCATGCATGACATAAGAATATGTTTTGAGGAAGGCTAGGGCACCGAGTGTTTCATTCATCTCTGCATGATAATGATTAATCGGTAGTCCGGGTGAAAGTGTAGGTTTCTGTAAGTCATAACTAATGGGATTAATAACGTGGAATAATTCATGCAAAAGTACATCTCTTGATTGGGGCAATGCTTCATAAAGAAGTTTATAAAATTCTTCTTTTTTCAGATCTTTATGGATAGTATTGCCCTGTTGATCTTTGATTGCTGATAGACCTCCATCAGTTCTTCCTGATATAAATCCACCATTATTTTCCAAAGCGTCATATCCTTCTAGAGATTCTCTTTCTTTCATTTTTCCTGTATCATAATTGCTGATAATGTCAGTTCCAGGAATTTTATCTCCCGCCACCCATCTTGTCTTTCTATCAATTGCTCTGCTCTTATACGATGGCCCTGCTTCTGTTTCATCTACTCTTAGATTTCGCCTAGCAATAATCATATGGGTTTTATCATGTTCGGGCTTGGAAACATCGTCATCTTTCAATCTATTCTCAGCTAATAATTTATTTTCCTTATTTGCTCCATATATATCAACAATATAATTTTGACGCTCTCTACCAGTGAGGGATTGATCGACATAATGGTTGCTTGTTACTGGTAAGATGGGAATCGCTTTGATATATTTTCCTTGTGCATTTTTGAGTAAGGCATTCAAGCGTTCACCTCGTGGGAGCGATAGTATTTTTTTTGTTGCTGTCATGCCGTGTTCTCGTATGTATATAGAAAGGCTTAGAGCCGCGAGCGAAGCTGATCCGTATATATTTTGATAAACTTGTCGCAGGTCAATATGCAAAATAGGTATATCTATCTTTGTAGTCTTATAGGGAGGGATGGTACTTTGGTAAGGTGCATTCTTCATTTCTACTTTGGTGATGGCATCCTTGAGGATGATGCCTGAGATGTCATGATCTTTGCTTGGGTGATGTGGGGTGCTTCGTTTTGCCAGCTGTTGACTTGCTTCCTGCATGTCACGAAATGCTTTGTAAGACACAGATTTTGCATGGAGTAAGGAGTCTGCTACGGTATCTAAGTAGTTTTCGCAGATGACGAGTGAATCCACGCTAGCACTATTGATGGCATAGGGTGTTTTTTCTTTCGTGAAAATATTGGTCTCTGTTGATACTTGCGTTGCTAGGGTAAGCGATCGAGTCATGTTTTCATTACTTGATAAGGAAATATTGTGAATTTCTTTTAAGATTGCTTCATTTTTAACTATTCGCCGTTTTTCTTCTCTTTCTTTTTGCCGTTTTTTATCTATTTCTTTTCTTGTTGACTTACGCTCTGTCACTTCTCGTGTGGTTGATGAAGGGGAGTGAGGATCATCATTTTCTCTTGAGGGGGCTTGCGGTATAGCACTGGAGATATCATTTGACGTGTAGTTTTGTCGAGACGATGTGACTGATGGCTGCTGCGTGGATTCTTGCCTTTCTTTTTGGAGTTGAAGAGATTCTGCTTGTGAATTTGGTTTAGGGGCAGATGAAGCAGGATGAACGTGATTTTGGTCTTGATTTTGGTCTTTAAAATTTTGTTGGTGAAACTGTTGAGCTGCTCGTACGGAGAGTGGTTGGGCGTAGAGGGGGGCATGCTGGTTTTCGGTGAGTTCGTGTATTTCTGGCACTGCGTCAGAATCGCTGCGTGAATGCGGGGCATGTTTTCTGCCGTAATTT
>CAYJJD010000133.1:0-5141 GCA_964370425.1 uncultured Akkermansia sp.
AGATTCATTCCAAATAAATTGGTTCAAAAAACTAATTGCGAGAACCTGCCTATAGGTCTAGTCCTCCTCTTCGCGCAGGAGCAGGCGTAGCTCGTCTTGGCTGAGATGGCTCAGCCGATCCATGAGTTCTTGCTTCTGCTCGTGTAGCCTTATGATGCGCTCTTCCACGCTGTTTTCGCAGACGAGTCTGTACAGCGTCACGGGGCGCTGCTGCCCCATGCGGTGGGCGCGGGCTGCTGCCTGTGACTCGGTGGCGGGATTCCACCAGGGGTCGAGGAGGATGACGAAGTCGGCGGCGGTGAGATTCAGCCCGCTGCCGCCAGCCTTCAGCGAGATGAGGAAGAAGTCATGCTCGCGCTGCTGCGGGGCTTGGAACTGCTGGACGAGTCTGTCGCGTTCTGCGGCGGGCGTGCTGCCATCAAGGTAGAGTGGCTCGCGATCGAACTGCTCCGCGATTTCCCGAGATACGATTTTCAAGACATCCGTGTATTGGCTGAATACGAGAACCTTGTGCCCATTTTCCTTCAGCCCATGCAGCATGTCCATGAGCTTATCCAGCTTTGCCGAGCGCGTGAAGTCGGGATGGACGAGACTGGGGTGACAGCATAGTCGTCGTAGCTTCGTGAGCTCAGCGAGCAGGGAGATGGTGGTGGAGGAGGACTCATCTTGCTGCCCTTGCTGCCCTTGCTGCCCTTGCTGACCCAGCTGGCGCAGCTGGCGCAGGGCACGGCGGCGCACGGCTTCGTAGAGATGACGCTCGCTCTCCGATAGGGTGATGGGGATGGTGATTTCTGTGAGGCTGGGGAGATCCTGTAGGACTTCATCCTTGCGACGACGTAGGATGAGGGGGGCGAGCAGCGAGTGAATCATGCCTCTGCTGTCGGGGTTTTTCGCGCGCTGGAGGAAGGCGCGCAGCTTGCCCAGATGCCCAGGGTTGAGAAATTGCATCAAGCTCCACAGATCACTCAGGTGGTTTTCTACAGGAGTACCTGTCACGCAGACGCGGAAGGAGGTGCGCAGCTTTCTCACGCTGTAGCCGCGCTTCGAGCGTGGATTCTTGATAGCCTGCGCCTCGTCGAGGATGAGTCCATTCCAGTCATGCTCCGCGAGCGCAGGACGGTGGAGGAGCTGACCATAGCTTGCGAGGCAGATCTCGCCAGCTTCGAGTTCGTCTATATCCTGCTTCATATCGCTGAGCAGGTACACGCGTAGGCTGGGGGCGAAGCGTGCGATCTCACTCGCCCAGTTGCGCAGCAGGGATAGAGGGGCGATGATGAGGCTCGCTCCGTCTTCTTTCTGATGGAGCAAGAGACTGATGATTTGGATGGTCTTGCCCAGTCCCATGTCGTCAGCCAGACAGCAGCCTAAGCCACGCTGAGCGTGGGCGATGAGCCACTGCACGCCCTGTTCTTGGTAGGGGCGCAGCGTGGCACGGAGCTGATCCGAGGCTTGCCACACGGGGGGCTTCTGTAGCCGTGAAGCGTGGGAGAGTACATCCGCTGGAATATCTGCCGTGTCCCAATGCTCCGTAATCGTCAGCAGCGCGCTGCGAGGGATGAGATGAATCCCTCCCTGCTTCTGACTGCTCTCGTATAGGAAGAGAAGCTGCCGCAGCTGAGCGGGCGAGAGCGGTAAGAACTGCCCCTTGCCGAGTGGGAGATAAGAGCCCACGCGCTGCTCATAGAGACGCAGCAGCTGAGCGATGCTGTACACCTCGCCATGCTCCACTTCGAGCTCACCACCTAGGGAGAACCAGTCTTGGCTTACGCCAGAGAACTGGAGGGGGATGGCGCGGCTGGGGCTGCTTAGAATCTGCAAGTCTTCGCCGCCCTTCCAGAGTATTTCTAGGGCTGCGCCGCGCTGGACATAGGCTTGGATCTCGCTGTAGCAGCGCAGGCAGTGCGCTAGCCCAGTGATGTCCCAGCTCCATGCGAAGGGGCTGGTCGGAGTGACCCTCAGGCTGGGGCATTCGAGAAGAAGATCGTCAAGTATTCTGTCCTCGTCCGCCTTCACGCGCTGGATGCGCCTGCCCATGACCTGCTCCACGTCATCCGCACTCTTCTGGTACAGAGGCGAGTCAGGGTGGATGCGGAAGCTAAGGCGCAGATGCAGCGTCTCAGCATGGAAGTGAAGGAGGAGCTGAGGCGCGAGCTGCTCAGGAATGAGGGGGGCGGCCTCTGGGCTCTCAGAGCTGCTGCGCTCACGATGAAGAGTCTGGAAGTTCTCAAAGAGTCGCGGGTGCGCCTCCTTCGAGAGAGGGAAGCTGTTCTGCTCGGGTTTCGCGCCGAGGGCGACGCGCAGCTTCTCCAGACGCTCGTTCGGGTAGAGGATGCGGTAGCGCCCATCGGGCTGAGCCTGCAAGTGATAAAAATCCGACTCACGCGGCATGCGTACGATCATCTCCTCATCGCGTAGCTGGACTTGAAGCTGCGCTTGCTCGGCTTCGAGGATGACGGACTCGCGCGCAGGAGACCCCACCTGACCTATCCGCACACGTGGATGCTGCGCCAGCGAGGCAAAGGCATGTCGCGTCAGCTTCCAGCTAGGCTGACTCTCGCTGAAGTCCTGCTCTATGTAAGGCAGCAGCTCCCTGTCCTGCTCACAGAGGTACTCATCATAGTGCCCCAGCTTAATCTGCTCCAGCGCGATGCTACGACCGCGTTTCTCTCGCTCGTGGTGAGGCGTGAGCAGGCGCGCCTCAATAGATCGAATCTCCGTGCTCTGCGGCGAGAGCAGAATATCCCAATAAACTTTCTCCACAGGAGACTGTGCAGATCTCTGCTTAGGTCGTCCCTGCCTCGCCTTGAGGGGTAAGGGGGCGATGTCGCGATGGATGAAGCGCAGCAGTTCTGTCACCTGATCAGCGTCCTGCACGAGATGATGGCTCAGAGCCAATGAACTGAGGTAATGCGCGAATAGCCCCTCACCAGCCACAGCCAGTGCATGAGCTGCACTGAGGACAACGTCAGCCGCAGGCTTCCCTACCGAGTCGGGGAGCTGCGAGAGCGTCAGTGCTCGCAGGAAAATGACGAAGGGCTGCTCGCAGGGAGGAGGGAGAATCGCTGGCAGATAATCCCTATTCAGCACGAGATCAAGCAGCTCTAATTCTTCCAGCACTTGCTGCTGCCGAGACTCAGCACCCAAGCTGCCTAGAAGCGACTGCTCCGCAGCTGTGAGCCATTTCTGCACGACACTCGCGCTGGCCTTACGCAGGATGGCATTCAATATACCGAGAAGCAGCGTGGCTTCAAGCTGCTGATGCTGGATAACCTGCAAGCCTACAGCCGTATGCGTGAAGCAGTCACTAAAGCAGCGGTGAGCCTCGCGGAAATCCCCCTCCAGCATCAGACAAGATGCCTGTGCGACACGAGCATCAGCATGCTCTGCGGCAAGCTCGCGCAGACGGTGGATATCACCGCGCCGCGCCAGCCAGAAGCCCTCTAGCTCAGCACAGAGCTGGGTTAGCTCTACCGGTAGCTCCGCGTAGCTTGGGAATGAAGGCACTTCGCCTATGAGCCCGAGAGCCCGCCTACGCGACAGCAGCACGATGACCTCCATGCGCGCAGCTGCATCCGCAATGAGATCATGGTCGTGGAGTTCATCCCCCAGCACCTCGCGCCAGAAGATCTGATGATCTCGATCGGGAAACCAGCCTAGCTGCTTCGCGCCGCCGTAGTGGAGGAAGAGGAAAGAAAAGAGCTCATCATCCCCCAGCACGAGAGCCTGACGCGCGCGCGCGCGCAACAGAGGGCTACCAGGGATGGGGGGCTGAAACGTGCGCCAGCTCTCGAGCGCGTCGACGCAGCGGCGCAGGACGGGGCTGACAGCGAGTAGGCGGCGTAGTGTGCGCAGAGAAGGCTGTGAGCGCAGGCTCAGTCTCCCCTCTTCGCGAAGGAAGCCTCGTGACTGAAGCTCAGCCTCCGTGAGAGAATCCCCCTCGGCGAGGAATCCTTCATGGTATAGCCGTCTGAGCTCGTGAAACTCTAGCGAGCCTGCGAGGGCACATAGGGAGTAGAGATCATCAAGATTCGCTTGAATATCACTCCATTTCATAGCCCCATCCTATAAGAAAGCAGCCATAATATCAAGGCTGAATCGCGTTCGTTTTTTGCAATATGCTCTCTAGGAAAGCTAAGAATGAGGGTACTTACTCGAAGGCCCATATTTATTACTCCCTCTCTTGCTATCCAGGAAGGCAAAAACAAGTACAATCAGTCCCAATATACTAGAGAGCGTATTGAACATCATCATACTATCCTTTGATCCTACAGAGAAGAAGACGTAGAGTGACATAGCCTGACCTAAGATGGCGGAAAGACAAGGCACGTATCCCGAGAAACCGACATCATGGAAACGACGTACCGTGACAGCTAGCATGGGCAGAAGGAAGAAGTAGGCCACGATGACGGATATCAGATACCAGACCTGAATCGCACCACCAGCATGCAGCATCCCCTCTCCACTGGAAAGCTCGGCAGTTCTTGCTTCGAGTGCAGCCATGGCAGCTTCCTTGTTCGTATCCACCTGCGCCATGAACTCGGGCATCACCTTCATCATGATGGATATGAACAGACCGACGAACGCAGGTATGGAAAAGATCGCGTAAAACAGGTAAAACCCCCAGTACTCCTTGCGCGTCGCACGCCCCTTAAAGCTGGCATAGCGACGCATGCAGCTCATGAAGTGAGCCCAGAGGGAAGAGTTCGGGTCTGGAGCGACGACCTTCGCACATGCCGCGCATTGCAGCAGCGCTGTATCCTGCGTGACGCTCTGTTCCTTCTCACAGTGCGGGCAGCTGAGCGTGCTGCTAGCGATGAGTGCCGCTGCTGCGCTGTCTGTCTCCTCCTTGCCTTCAAGGCCTAGTAGATCCCCCAGTGGCAGCCAGTCAGTCCCACCGACAGCGGCGACGAGAGTCGTGGTTTCGATTTCGCCCATGGAGAGCCTCGCTTCCAGCTGAGGGCGGCTGAGAGGCCCCATGGGCTTCTTGTCATGGCTGAGGTAATAGTAAGACTGATCCTGCATACATGTCATATATACCATGCTTCCTCACGCTAGGTCAATAAAAAGCCAGCCTCATCATGAAGATAAGGGGATCTTGCGAAATTAGCAGCTTCGGATTTTGCATGCACTTTGGATGATAA
>CAYJJD010000134.1:0-4956 GCA_964370425.1 uncultured Akkermansia sp.
GCCCCCTACTCGATTGTACGTGTTGAAATCTGCTAGTTCTCTTGGATGCGCTCGCGTGAGGCCTTCCCCTCGGCGAGCCAGCGCTCTGTGCCTTCGCGGTCTTGCGTTTCGAGTAGATTCACGAGTTTTGTGAGGTCTTCGAGGCAGTACTGGATGGTCTCGCGTACGGCGACATCATTTTCCCAGAGTATGCCAGCCCACATGGCAGCAGGGCCTGAGCTCACGCGGCTTGTGTCTCTGAAGCCTGTAGCTGCGAGGCGGGTCAGGTCTTCCAGAGGGACGCCTCCCATGTCGGCGGTGCGTGCGCAGAGAGCCGCGAGTATATGAGGCACATGCGAGATGCGTGCGACTGTTCTGTCGTGATCCTTTGCCGCGATGCAGTAGGGCTTCATGCCTACGCTCTGCCAGAACTGCTCCAGTGCCTGCACGGACTGAGCATCGCAGTTCTGGTCATTTGTGATCGCGACTGTCGCATCCTTGATAAGGTCAGCATAGGCATGCTCTAGCCCCTGCTTCTCCGCCCCTGCCATGGGGTGAGAGCCGATGAATTGGTAACCGCGCTCGGTGAGCATATGTCCCGTCGTGCGGTGGACGTAGGCCTTCACCGAGCCCACATCGGTGACGATGGCTTCTTTTGAGAGCCCAGGGAGCATCTGGCGGCTGAGCTCTTCGAAGCTGCCTATGGGGCTAGATAGAATCACGAGGTCAGCCCCGCGCACAGCCTCCGCTATGTCGGTGAAGGTATGCTGCGTGATACCCAGCTCGCGTGCGAGTTCCAGAGGTGCTTCACGGCGCGCCCATACATGACAGCGCACGTGGGGGAGATGCTCGCGTATGGCGTGAGCGATAGAGCCGCCGAGCAGCCCTGGTCCTATGATGCTGATGCAGGAGAACTCCTTTGTCTTACCCATATGAATTAAGGAACGTAGAAACGAATATTCTCCCCAGGGACGCGCATGATGGTGCCGCTCCTGTACTTGATACCATTCGCATCGGTGATACGTATGATCTTCGTGGGGGAGAGGGGGTGGTAAACGTGGGTGGGCTTGTTCGCGACGAGGGAGACGGTGTATATCTTCTCTGCTGGCCTAGGCGGGGTGACAGTTGACGGCTTAGGTTCGGGGTGGGGCGGGGCTACGGCCACAGGTTTTGGCGGTGTCGGAACTTGCGTGACCGTGCTCGGTGAGGTCTTCGGCTTGGCGAACATGGGGTCAGTGGATGTATTACCGCTGGGAGGCGGTGTGCTTCCTGCTATATTAATTTTTCTAGGAGGGGGGCTGGTGTTAGCTCCCTGATGTCCAGCTGCCTGCACGACTCCTGTCGTTCCGTGTCGTGTCGTGGGTGCCCAGTCCTGTATGGAATGAGTCTGGGGTGTCTGTGTGCGGGTGGTACGTGTATGTGTTTTAGCACTTCTATAGGGATTTTCCGTGACTTTTGGTTTGAAAAGTCGCTCAATGTCATTGCGTACTCCTACACATGAGGATAGTAGAATGAGGCTGAGGCATACCGCGATACTGCGTGTATAATTGTAGTTTATCATATGGGAGAATGTCTGTGTTTACTTTAGGTTCTTTCTGTTTCTTTGTCAACTGAAAAACACGTATCAGCTCTTTGCTCTGATCTGGAAGAAATTGAGATTGTCAAACTAGGCTTTCTGCGATAAGATAGGGGCATGACTTATGATTTAATTGTGATAGGTGGTGGACCTGCTGGTTATGTAGGAGCTATTCGCGCAGCGCAGCTTGGGAAAAAAGTGCTTTGCGTTGAAAAGGATCACACGGGCGGCACCTGTCTCAACTGGGGCTGCATCCCGACGAAGGCACTTCTGCGCAATGCGGAGCTCTTCCACACCCTCCAGCACCGAGGCGGTGAGTTTGGCATTCAAGCCGAAGGTCTCAGCCTCGACTGGTCTACTGTCATCGGTCGCTCACGCGCCATCAGCGAGAGGCTGAGTAAGGGGGTAGAGTTCCTCTTCAAGAAGCATAAGATCACACTCATCAGTGGCGAAGCCCGCGTCCTCACCGCAGGTCAGGTAGAAATCACCCTGCCTGACGGTACAGTCGAGGTCGCAGAAGGTGAGAAAGTACTCCTCGCGACAGGCGCGCGCAGCCGCGAGGTGCCAGCCTTCCCCTTTAATGGAAAAACCATCATCAGCAGCAAGGACGCGCTCGTCACCGAGAAACGCCCCGAGAGCATGATCGTCATAGGCAGTGGGGCTATAGGCACGGAGCTTTCTTACGTCTACCATGGATTTGGCACGAAGGTGACGCTCGTCGAGGCTCTGCCACGCATCCTTCCTAATGAGGACGATGAGAGCAGCACGGCATTAGAACGCTCCTTTAAGAAGCAGGGCATCACCTGCATGGCTGGCGCGCGCGTCGAGTCACTACAAGATCTCGGTGATCAGGTCTGCGCGACCATCACCACAAAGCAGGGCAAGACCCAAGAGCTCACGGCCGATGCCTGCCTCGTCGCCATCGGTGTCGTACCTGTACTACCCGAAGTGACAGGGCTGGAACTCAACGACAAGGGCTTCATCCAAGTGAATGACCGCTACGAGACGAATATCCCACAGGTGTACGCCGCAGGTGACTGCATCGGTGGTATACTTCTCGCGCATACGGCCAGCTTCGAGGCTGTGCAGGCGGTCGAAGGCATGTTTAATGCCGAGTATCAGCCGCGTCAGCCGCATTTCGTCCCTAGCTGCACCTACTGCCACCCGCAGGTCGCCAGTGTAGGCAAGCGCGAGCGTGACCTGAAGGAAGCTGGCATCGACTACAAGGTGGGCAAGTTCCCCTTCATCGCGCTCGGAAAGGCAGTCGCTGTCGGTTCTACCGATGGTTTTGTGAAGCTGCTCTTCGGCGCAGAGCACGGCGAGCTTCTCGGCGCGCACATCGTCGGGGAGAATGCGACAGAGCTCATCGCCACGCCTGGCTTAGCATTGGAAAGCGAACTCACGGATGAAGACATCCACCACATGATCTTCGCTCATCCCACCCTCTCGGAAGCTATACACGAGGCTGTACTCGCAGCAGGTGGCCAGGCCCTGCACGCTTAAATCCTCTTAGAGAATCCTATGTCAGCCACTCATCAGCCTCTGTTTAGTATCGTTGTACCATGCTATGGAGCAGAACGTTTTATTAAAACGACGCTCGCGAGCATCTACGCTCAGACGGAGGGGGACTTCGAGATTATCGCCGTAAACGATGAGTCGCCTGATGGCACACTCGCGCTTCTTCAGGCGGAGACCGATCCGCGACTGCGTGTCATAGACCAGAAGAATGAGGGCGAGTGTGGGGCGCGTAATCGTGGTATACGCGAAGCGCGAGGTCGCTATGTCGCCTTTCTTGATAGTGATGACGCATGGCTTCCGCATCATCTAGCTATAGCGAAGCGTTTTCACGAGTCTCATCCGGAGATCGCGTGGTGCATCAGCCAGCACAGACGTGTGAGTGACATAGAACTAGATGATATAACACCACGAGATCTGGAGCCTGATCGTGCCGAGTTTAAACTAGGTCGATGGTTTCTTGACGGTGACAAGCGTACGACAGTGTGCTGTGTCGTGGCAAAGCGAGAAAGCTTGCCGCATGATCCATTCCCAGTCGGGGTGAAGATGCATGGCGACACCGTGGGCTGGATGCGCATGGCGGCGAAGAATCCCGTAGTAGCCTACACGGATGAGGTCACCATGCTCTACCGCATCTGGGGTGGCTCTGCTACTGATAACTATCTACGCGCCTTTGCGAGCCCTGAGAATAATGCTCTCACTATTATGGGGGAGCGAGTGAAGGAAGTAGACTGCACTGAAGAAGAAATCCTATTCTATCAGGAGTTCGGCATGGTTAATTGGTGGCAGCGTCTTTCGGCTGCGAGTCTTATTACATGGCTTCCAGAAGTGCAGCGTCGTCGTTCTATCACAGGAGCGTGGCTTTCATGCGTGCTCAAGCTGGCGATTCTCCTGATACACCTACTCGTTCGAGTAACTCGCTTTCTTGTGCGTAGAAAAATGCTGTGTATCAAAAAGAAACAAGCTAGACTTCTAGGTAAATGGCGACGAGAATCGCAGATGGGTGCCAGCGAGAACTAAGTTTTTTGACTAAGATTTCTTGTTTTGCTTGACGTCTTAAAAAAATAAGGTACAATCAGTGCTCGGTTCACTTTCAACCACAATAATACTATGTCCAGAATCTGCAACATTACATTTTCCATGCCACGCAAGGGCCGCCGCATTCACCGCTCTGGTCTTGCTAAGAAAAAGGGTGGTATCGGTCGTCACGTTACGAAGACAGTTACTCGTACCGTATACCCTAACCTTCAAGAAAAGCGCATCTGGGTTCCTGAACTCAACGGTGGCAAGGGTGGTTACATCCGCATGAAGATTTCCTGCAAGGCGCTGCGCACGATCTCCAAGAACGGCGCTTATAATACGCTGAAAAAAGCAGGCATCCTCTATTAATTCTGTTTTTTTTGAACAGATGGTCTCCCAAGGTTGTCTATTAAAGTAGACAGGGAGACCGTAGGACGGTTCCTCACGAACGCGGGATGAATCTTCGAGAGCTAGAAATGGCCTGTCTATTTACACTAGAAAGGAACAGGCCATGGCCGCTAAAAAGACAAAAATCGCACTCCGTATCAACGACGAAAATCCAAACCACCACCTCTGGAATAACCGAGGCGTATGGTGGTGTCATGTAACAGTTCATCGCTCGGACGCAACAGCCGAACGACTTCGTTTCTCTCTTAAAACTAGAGATATCGAAAAAGCAAGAACACTGAGAGATCGTATCTTTAACGATATTCAGGAGCGTTTCGGAATGGCTAATTAAGCTAGGTGCGTAAAATCTCAAAGATTTACGAAAGGATTTAATATAGACCGCAGCTGCGAAGCTGCGGTCTTCTTCGGTACGCCAGACATGGCGTAGTCGCTGGGGTGAAAATCCCCAATGAGCCGCG
>CAYJJD010000135.1:0-4894 GCA_964370425.1 uncultured Akkermansia sp.
GGCGCAGCTGTATAATCCTGAGCTGAGCATGAACTTACAGCAGGAGTACCTGTCCAAGATAGCAGAGCTGCGCTTGATGCTGGGGCAGTGAGTGCGTGGGATGGGCATTCCTTCGCCTTTGTATTACTTGCTTTTTCCTTGTTTTTTTCTCCTGATGCTGATAGCTTAGAGGTATGCTAGGTGAGCTATTACTTTCTATTCCTCTTTATAAACTGATTAATACGTGGTTCGCGGCGCTTCTGCTGCTGGCCTGCCTTGTCGGGATGCTGCTGTCTTATCTGAAGATCATACGCGAGCGTGCTCTGGTGCAGGGGCTGCGCTTGCCTGCTATTCCTTCGCCTGATTTTAACTTTGGCTTGTTTAAGTCGGGGGTGATACGTGGCTGGGATTTCTGCCTTGCAGGGGGGATTCTGACGCTTATTATCCTGTCGCTCTTCGACCTGAGTGCCGATGCAGAGCAGGTGGAGCTTTCTTCAGATATTTCGGATGTTACATGGCTGAGCTATGTGGTGAGTTTAGTGATTAGCGCGGCTATTTATGTGCCGCTCATCGTGCGCTGGATGTTCATCCCGCGCATGGAGAGGCGTAGGATTTCGGTTTTTGAGCCCTTTGGGTGGTTTCTGGGGGTGCTGATCATTATGGGGACGGTGAATGCTAGCATGGAGGCTCTCGGCATAGTGGAGTGGGTGATGCAGCAGACGGATTCTCCGGAGCTGCAGGAAAGTATCGTGATGTTACAGACGCGTGATGCAGGAGTTGTCATCTATATGCTCATCGCTGCGGTACTCATCGCCCCTGTGGGGGAGGAGCTGCTGTTCCGTGGTTTTCTCTACCCTGTGCTGAAGTCTGGTCTGGGGAAGTGGGGGGCGATTCTTCTGAGTTCATTGATGTTTGGCGCGATACATATGGCGCTGGTGCAGACGCTGGTGTTGTCTGTTTTCGGTGTTATTCTTTGTCTGGCCTATGAGCGAACGAAGTCGATCTGGCTGCCTATTCTGCTGCATGCTCTATTTAACGGACTGACTATTACTCTTATTGCTAGTGGTGTCGCGTCATGAGTGAGTCATTATCTGATCTAGGGGAGAATGCTATCCTGAGACGGCTACTCACAGCTATGCCGAGTAATGAGGACGTGCTCTGCGGGCCAGGGGATGACTGCGCCGTCGTACGCGGGGATGAGGACTGGGATGTGCTGCTGAAGACAGATGTGGTCGTCGAAGGCGTGCATTTCCTCCGCAAGACCTCGCCCGCTCTCATCGGGCGCAAGGCTCTCGCACGCGCCGTGTCAGATATAGCCGCGATGGGGGGACTGCCCACGCATGCGCTTATTACTATTCTCGCGCATCCGTCGCGTAGCATGGCGGATCTACGCAGCCTGTACCATGAGGGGCTGTACCCGCTGGCGCGCCGCTATGGTATATCGCTCGCTGGCGGGGAGACTTCTGCGCTTCCTTATGATGGGCTGATTATTAATGTCGCTCTGACAGGGAAGGTGGAGCGGGGCAGGGCTGTCCTGCGCTCGGGTGCGCGTGTCGGTGATATCATCGCGGTGTCGGGGCGTCTCGGTGGTTCTTTCGAGAGTGGGAGGCATCTGAGCTTCGAGCCACGCGTGGATTTGGCCCGTTACTTGATGGAGCATGGAGTACCACCGTCGGCGATGATGGATCTCTCGGATGGGCTCGCTACGGACTTGCCGCGCCTCTTGACGGCATCGGGCTGTCATTGTGAACTAGATGAATCTACTCTGCCTCTGCATGATGGATGCAATACAGGGCAGGCTATGTGTGATGGGGAGGACTATGAGCTGCTCTGCACCTTCTCCGATGAGAGCTGGGAGTGCTTAAAAGAGCATGCTCTTCCTACCCCCTTACATGCCATTGGAAGGATGCAAGATAAGGTTATAACTGCCCTTCCTAAAGCCTCTTGGGAGCACTTTTTTCGATCATGAAATCATGCGTACGCTTCACAATTGTTATATATTCCTAAAAGCCTGTGATGGCTTTTAAGTGTTTTGTTATTAGGGTGTTAAAAAGTTAGACTTTAGGGTTGCGGATCCGATTTTTTTAAGATTAATATTACGGAAATCTTTATGAAAACAAAGAGGTGAGAGATGAAAAAAAAATGACGTGGAACAGCGATGGAACGCAAGGTGAGCATGACTGGTCTGCGAGTCATGAAAAAAAATACTTTTGAAAAAAGGAACTCCGTGGCATATTGTCCTCCGCAGCAGGAGAAAAACCCCAAGCAAAACTTTCAAAAAAACCTTACCAAACATCGTCAGATTTTCCAAATGAAGCAAAACTCAAAAGAACACGTACTATGGCAAAGCATCGTAAAAGACATGCGCAACCATGAAAGTGTAGGTGAATATGGATTTGATGCGTACATCTCTCAGCTCACTCTCCTCCAAGACACAGGAAGTGCCCTACGCATTCAGTATCCAGAAGACCTTCCCATTACTTGGGTAGAAATTAATTATCAGCAAAATATCATTAATGCTGCTGCCCGAGTTCTTGATGCCGCGCGTAAGCTTGAGTTTGTCATGGAGGGGCAAGAGGCTTCTGAATCACAGGAGGGAGAAAGCTTTAAAATCGGAGCTAAGCCTAGTCCTAAAACGCCAGAGCGTCCGCGTGCTAAGAAAGCACCACGCAGTTCACAATCCGCGAAGACAGGGATCAACGGCGACTACGTTTTTGAGAACTTCGTACAAGGACCGTGTAATTCATTCGCCTATGCCGCAGCTAACGCCATCGCTAATAACGAAGTGAAGCTCTACAACCCACTTTTCATCCACGGTGGATCAGGACTCGGTAAGACTCACCTCTTGCATGCGATAGGTAATGCTATCGCGAGTAAGCAAGATGGTAAGAAGGTGCTCTATGTGACGAGTGAAGACTTCACGAATGCCTATATCGAGGCGATGAGCAAGTCTGGCTCTGCGAAGGGTGACGCGCTATCGAACTTCCGTCGCAAGTATAGAAATGCAGACATCCTGCTTATTGACGATGTGCAGTTCCTTGCTAGCAAGGAAAAGACGCAGGAGGAGTTCTTCCACACCTTTAACGCGCTCTTTGCAAGCGGCAAGCAGATTATCCTAAGCTCTGACTGTCCTGCGAGCGAAATCACCACGATGGACGTGCGTCTCACCTCACGCTTCGAGCAGGGGATGACAGCCTGCATAGCGCGCCCTTGCTTGGAGACACGCATAGCTATCCTTCGCCACAAGCGCAAGCTATGGAAGAGCGATATGATCACTGACGAGATTTTAGAATATCTAGCAAAGAACATCACATGCTCCGTGCGCCGTCTGGAAGCAGCTCTCATACGAGTCGCGAGTTATGCGAGCTTCACGCACCGCAGCCCCAGTGTCTCTGATGTGCGCATGCAGTTACGCGATCTCATCCGCGATGAAGAAAAGCAGGAGGTCAGCATAGAAGATATACAAGAGCAGGTAGCTCGAGTCTTCGATTTGAAGGTGGCTGATCTCAGCAGCCCTCGTCGTACGGCTAAGATAGCTCATCCACGTCAGATCGCCATGTACCTTTCCCGTCGTTTTACGCAGCTCTCTTTGCAGAGTATCAGTGCGGCATTTGGAAAGCGTGATCACGGTACGGTGATACATGCGGCGCGCACGGTAGAGCAGAAAATGCAGAAAGATCCAGCCCTGCGAGACCTGATATCTCGCATGTGTAGCACACTCGCCTAAATTGGCGAGCAGGGGCATGGAGGGCGGCCTGTTTTTGCAGGCAGCGGTTGATAGATTGGGTAGACGTAATTTTTTTTGATTTATTCTAAATCGAATTTTAACGCGACACCAGTGTACGCCAACCGTTGCTTCTTCAAGCAATGGGAGAAATATTTGGAGCAAAACGCAACAAAAGCGAGCTAAAGCGAGTAGAAAAAGAAAATGAAGCCTTGAAAAAGCTAGTCGGTCAAAGAGATCTCGAACTTGATTGGCTCACAAAAAAAACATGAGGGCTCTTGGGGTAAGGCAACGCCAAGAGCTCGTCGAGAAAAGAGATGCAGAGTTGAGTATAAAAAGGCAACGCGAGTTGCTAAATGTAAAGAGATCAATAGTATACTATCAATCAATTACTCCCTCGCGTGAGACAATCGCACAAATACAAGCATATCTTGAGATTTACAACATAGATCCCTGTGTTGCCTCAAGGCGCATGGCTAGTCTCATCTAAGAGCGTACAGGAGTGAGAACAGGACGCAAGAAAGCCATACTGGTTCGTAAGGTTTTCAATCTCAAAATGCTTTATCCATATCGAGATACAAGCCAGCCTCTGAGCATAAAAAATACCCTTATCTACTCAATGAAATGACAATAGATAAACCAAATCAAGTCTGGGCAAGTGACATTACCTACCTACCAGTGGGCAAAGGGCATTTTTACCTATGTTGCGTGATGGACTGGGCAAGTCGTGAGATACTGGGGTATAGCCTCTCCAATACAATGGGGACGTGTCACTATGTCTAAAAGCACTGCAACAAGCCTTTAGGCAGGTTCTCGCAATTAACAGCCCAAGATTTTGATTGATTTTTTTGTTCAAGGTGTGCCGAATGAGGATGCCTAGCGAGCTAGGCGACCGACATGAGGTGCAGCTTGGGCAAAAAAGGCATCAAAAGATGGGCTGTGGGCTGAGTTCTTTTTTCGCTCAAAACGCAAGCACAACTCTTTTATTTATTGCAATCTCAGCCGCTTTTTGCTATAGTAACATCATGCCAATCAATCAACAAGGCGATTTGTTCGACTATAGGCAAATTGACTGTAGTAAAAACACTGCTCCTGCTGCGCGACGTGGACTAGAAGAACTCAAATCGTGGATAGATTTTCTACGGGTTGAGTGATAATGAAACAGAGTTTCAGCTAAACGATCGCATGAGT
>CAYJJD010000136.1:0-4860 GCA_964370425.1 uncultured Akkermansia sp.
GCATGTCTGAACGCTTGTAGGTATGCGTGCTGATGTATTGAATGCGTGGTTGCACAAAGTGGACTTCTAGCTCCTCGATGTGGGGATAGAGTTCCATTACACCGAGAGCGTAGGCGCAGCCTTGAGCGTTGGTAGAGGCTGGTTCAACAGGGATGCGACCGAACTTCCAATCCATCATGATGGCACGCTGTGAATCCACGGCTACGAAGTCAACTGTCCCGAAGGTGAGACCTCCTGCGATATCGAGTTTGAGCTCATTGTAGATAGCGGGATTTGTCATACGATGTATTTCTCCGTCTCTATAATCACGGCAGAGTCCACAGAGGAAGGCTTGCTCTTCATCCAGCTTGCTAAAATCGCTATTTTCAATAGCTTCGTGCATCATCGTGCCTTCATCCGCAGCGGCAGATTTACCACCGCGATTGGTGAAGGCTGGGCAAATTTCTTTGTAGCCAAGAGCACTGGGAGAATGACGAGCGTGTTTAGGTTTCTTTTTCATCAGGCTTTCTTCTCCTTTCTTTTATGCACGCGAAGGGCTTCTATCACGTCAGAGATTTTGTATCGAGCATAGCCACCGCCTTCTTTGTTGATGTTGAGTTCAAGCACTTCGACTCGCCCTTCTTCTCTGAGCTTCTTGAGTTGGTGGTGCATGTTTTGTTGATGTACTCCCAGCATGCGAGCGAGCTGTGAAGCCGTGGCGTAGAGTTGGGATTGTGTTCCTGATGTTGAATCGCGAAGCTCGGTGAGAGCTGCTTCCAGTAGTGTTTCGAGTTTTGTTTTCATAAAATGAATAAAGTGATGATGGTGGTAAAGAGGGTGATTCCGATGAGTATTCCTAGGAAGACGATGGCAGTAGTGACCACCACGTCATCAAGGAGCGATTTCTTTTCAGCTCGTGGGAGCTTACTTCCAGCGCGGTTCGTGGGTTGTGTGCTCATAATATAAATAGGCTTATCACGCCAAGAGCAAAGAAGCTCAGGATGGAAGAGCATGTAATGAACCAGAGAATTTCAATAGTGACTTCTACATGGTTGTACTGACGCTTCCGCTTTACAGGGGTGGTTTGATTTTCAGTATTCATGACTTAATGGATGATGTGATGGATGAAAAGAATGAGGGCACAGTACAAAATGAGGATGGCTTCAACCTCGGTAATCTTTCTAAGGATGTTGCAGAATGTGTCCATCTTGTAAGGGGCGATTTTTTCGGCTTGTGACAGCTTACTTCCGTCTGGGGTTTTATGTTCTATATTCATAAAGGGAAAGGGGTCATGTCTCCGTCATTGAGGAGGTCAATGTGGGAAAGTTTCTTGGCGCAGGATTTCGCGGTGTGCTCTTCACAGGTCTTGGCAGCAAACACGATTTTTTGCACGGAAGCCGCCCCTCCTGCGCGGTGTACTCTGCCAAGGGCTTGGCGTAGGTCGGCAGCCGAGAAGGTCGGAGAAATGAGGCTGAGGCGCGGGCGTTTGCCGCTTGGGTCATGAAGGCTGACTCCCACGCCACCAGCCTTGATGTTGGCGATTACGATGAGCGTTTCATTGCGCTGGAAACTTTCAATGACTTGCTGGCGTTCGCGTTCACTCTGTCCACCGCGTATGAAGGCAGTGCAATTAAGCTTTTCGCTGAGAGCTTCGGCAGTTGCATCGAAGTTCACGAGCAAGACCACACTCATGCCTTCTTCTATGGCAGACTTTGTCATTTCAGCCATGGCATCCACCTTGTAGAGCTCAATGGCTTGGCGGGCACGCAGCTGAATAGTGATGTTGCTGGGGCGTTTTGCTCCCATCTCTTGGGCTAAAGTTTTCAGGCTTGCGCGGTCGCCTAGGCTCTCAGCCTTTGCCAACTCACGCTTCATGTCTGTGTACACCTTCTGAATGGCTCGCGCCTTGCCAGTTTCAATGGGTGCAGCTTCAATGAGAGAATCGGGGAAATCTTCAATATCAGCAATGCGAAGGCGACTGCCTTTGGCTGGGAAGATTTGCTCGTGAATGCTGCGTAGGTGTTCTGCCCCACCATAGAAGACCGCACCATACACTCCATCCTGAACACCGTGCCTGTAGCACCAATTCCAGAAATTAGCTAAGGCATGCAGCCCAAGCGCAAAGCCGAGAGCTCGCATCTCTAATGGGCTGGAAGCAGCCGTGGCTGAGCAAAGCAAGATGCGCAGGTGTTGGCGTTTAGCTGCAATGAGAAGCTTTGAGTTAAGCGAGGTCTGCCCTTTGCAGTTCTGAGCTTCATCGAATATGAGCAGAGCATTTTGTGGTACTTGCCAGATGAACTGCTTACCTATGCGCTGGCATTGCTTGAGTTTTCCTGTACGCAGCTTCTCATAGTTGATGACGAGCTCAGGCTTCACTCCAAAGCCCTCTGCTACGGCTTGCCAAGATGGCACAGTAGCCTTCGTAGTGATAATGACTACAGGATAGCCAAGACGCGCAGCCACAGCGCACGCAACGTAGGTTTTACCAGTACCAGGTTCGCTCGCATCAAGGGCAATGCGCTGGCTGCGCAAGGCGTGCTCGATACGAGCTGCATGGGCGGTTTGGAAAGGAAGGAGGTTCATTTTGAAGCAAAGTGATCTTTTTCTACTTATCACTGTTAAAAAAATCGAAAATGGTGCAACGTTTTCAATAACCTTAAAAAAATACCATCCACCAAGCCGTAGCATTAAAATTTAATGTTATTTGAATTTTTGTATGACACAATACGTTATTGACAAAAAAAACGACGAAGCGCATAATATATCTGAGGTGTTCTTCATGGTAAGTACAAATAGGCTCATTTGACTCACCGACAGATAACCAGAACAGGTAGTATTCATTTATGCGCTAAATATTAGGCAATTAGGAAGACTTTGTAATAATCAAGGCGTTTCTTCTCTTAATTCTAGTTAAAGCGTGTAGTTCGTTAAGGATCTAGATTGAAGTACCAGTTACATAACCCAAATATCATCTTATGATACACGAAAATAATAAAACAGCCAAAGTCAAGATGGCTTGCCATCCATGTTACCGTGAGTTACTCAATACCATTTTCAAACTTGAATTTGGTACAATACTTGTTTACAAGTCGAGTGAACTCACCTACAACATCACTACGATCGGAGATAAAGACTTATCTACCGCTACCTCTTGGAGTAAAGGTATGGGAACGTTAAGCAAAAAACAAAACGAGCTCATTACAATGCTCCATAACGAGTGTGCTACAGGAGAGTCAGTATTAATTAAAGTGCTTCATAGTAAACCTGATACATTCAAAAAAGTATCCGTTACATATGGCACGACTGACAAGTCAGAATTAACAGCATGAAGTAACGGATAGTACATCGTTGTAACCAGACAGCGGATCGAGGCACCTGATGGGCAGATCGTTGTGGGTTGTGAATAAATCACACCTACAACGATCTGTTTTTTTTCGCTTAGACTACAATTCGACAAACATAGTAAGAGAATAACGCTATCCTACATCGTTTCTCACATATACAAAACAAACAAAACAAACAAAACAAATAACACACCAGACAGCTGACTGAGCACCATCATGGGTAAGTCGTTGTGGGTAGCGAACATATCTTGCACCTGCGACAATTTACCTTTTTTGTTGCTAGCGTGAGCTGTGCACTACTCATACCACTCACCATCTAATGGTCGTTCATGTCCGCTGCATTGCACGCAACATGAAAAATCAACCATTGAGTGAGCTATCGAAGCTTTCAACCGTCGTAATTTTCGCCTATGCTGATATTATCAATGAAGTATCTACGCAGGTAGCCAGTCGAGAGACTTTATACAGCAATAAAAAAAAGGCATTAGCTAATCTTCGCTCTAACCCAGAAACATTCTACATTCTTAGGGATGCTATGATTAATGAAGCACCTAAGATTATCTTCAAGTTCATTTTATGTGAAGCTGATACTGTGAAGCATCGAGAGATTCTTGAAAAAATTGACAGCACTTTACCTGAGCCACATCCAAAAATGGATCATTTCCACTTACTCAAATCTTCAGCAAACACTATACCTTCAATTTCAATACGTATATCTGACTACGAGGGCTTAAAAAAGTACCTATACAAGTCATTTCAGCTATCAAGTAAAAACGCACTACGTAAGGCATATCCGAAAAAAAGCATAATCAACGAAACAACTGGTGAAGATGTTAATATTATCAATATCGAAAGTTATTCAAACTCTACAAAATCGCCCTTTCCTGATTTCTGTGCTCTAGTTGCAGATTGCTCACCAGATATAAGACAACGTGTTGATCTTTATTTAACACAGCCAGATTTAAAGGTGGCTGACATAGCTAAATTAATGGATCTCAGTATCGACAAAGTAAAGAAACTTAATGCAATAGTAAAAAAAACGCTCTTAACTAGAATCTCTCAAACTCCTTATTCTTACGAAGAGATGGCACCATAAACTACATTTTAAACAGTATTAAGTGAGGATTAAGTACAACCTCAGTTTAAAAAGTATGAGTATGATACATAGAACAACTAAGACGTGCAGCTCTGCTGCGACCGCCCTTTTCAACCTCACTGAAAGCCTCAAGGGCTGGAACGTGCTGGCAGGGCTCTACGAAGAGCCTTCCAATGACACCGAAATCTCCATCTTGGACTGCGCCAATGAGGCACACAGCATTCTTGGCAATGGCGCAGCTCTCATCCTGCTGGAAGGCTTCTTGAAGCTTGCAGGGCGCGAGATGGAAGCTGGATTTTGCCACCAAGCACTGATGGCTCAGAGTGCTCAAGTTGATGCTCTCAGCGAGCGTTGCTCCAAGCTGATGAAGGAGGCTGAAGCTGAGGATGACTCAACTGAGGACTTGCAAGTCCTGCTCGTGCCTGTGCTTGAGCACATGGC
>CAYJJD010000137.1:0-4828 GCA_964370425.1 uncultured Akkermansia sp.
GTAAGAGCCCACCGCTCCGGAGGTAACAAGGGAGGCAGGGTAAACCCCGCGCGATGCAAGACAAACAGAGAAAGAGTAGCCTGCTCGTCGTATTCTCGGGTATTAGTTGCACCCCATCTCGGTGGGGTACGCGCATCAAGCGTGTAAGAAAAATGACTGCACAGCCTCGCAAAACGGGGTGGACAGAATCTGGCTTATAGGACCCATGGGACACTATTGATTTTCAATTTTTCTTACCTTCGCGTCCTTGTTCGCTAGCGCGATTTGGATGGCGTTCGCCAGATTGTGAAAGATCACGTAGAAGGCTGGCGCGACGTAGGCGAGGGGGTGCGCGTAGGACTGACTCGCTATATACAGCGTGAGTATGGTGTTCTTCTGCCCCAGCCCCTGTGAGAACTCGCGTGCGTAGTGGGGTTTTCCTAATTGGTATCCTAGCGTGAATCCCAGCGCGCAGATGATGAATGCGCCGAGTGCCATAGGGTACAGGTCATAGAAGCTTAGGTTCATCGCGAGGATGTTTTGCGTTCCCGTTGCTGTGATGACGGTGAGATTAAAGATCCAGATGATGAGTGAGAGGTTCGCGTTTTTCTTACCCCACTCGCGACTGCTGGGGATGAGGTAGCGCGTGAGGATGACGAGGCTGCTGGGGAGCAGCAGCAGGAGGGCAAACTCTTGGAAGAGCTGCGTAAGAAGCATCCAGTAGCTCATGTCCGTGCCTCCTGTCTCTATGATGAAGGGCAGCACGAGCGGGATAATGAGTATGAAGGCCACGTGGCTGAGCAGCATCGCTGTCGTCATATACTCGACCTTCCCTCGGATGAGCGCGATAATGACTGGGCTCGCCGAGGCGATGGGGGCAGCTGCGCAGAAGAATAGAGACTCTGATAGCACGCGATAGCCGAGCAGGTAAGGGATACCCCATGCGGTGATCCAGCCGAGCTGGAGGAGGAGGAGGAGGAGGAGATGACTGCGCTGTGGTCTGAGTTTTTCTCGCTCTATGCCGATGAAGCTTAGGAAGAGCATCAGCGCGATGCTATAGGGGATGATGCCACGTAGAGGGGCGAGCTGCGCGTGGAGTGTGGCTCCTAGCGTGAAGGCGAGTACGAGTCCTATGCTACGCCATTGGGTTTTGCTCATGGGCTAGCAGGTGTGCTGGAGCTATCTGCATCGCTTACAGAGGACGCCGCGGAGGATGCTGCTGGTGCGGAGGCTGCGAGGACTGCTTTCACCTCGGGTTTGAGGTTATCGTCATCCTCGGGAGGCTTCGGGTAGGCGATGCGGTTGTGATGGATGGACTTAATGGTCTTAAAGAAGTTCTGCTTGATCGTGTGGAGTTCTCCCAGTGTGAGTCCACTCTCATTCAGGTGACCGTCGAGGATACGCCCCTTAAAGATATTGTCAATCATGCCGATGATGTCATCTTCGCTCGGGCTCTTCAGCGAGCGAGTCGCGCTTTCCACGGCATCTGCCATGCTGATGATGCCTGACTCACGCGTCTGAGGGATAGGTCCCTTGTAGGCGAAGTCATCCTTGTTCACGGGGGTGGGGTGATTATCCAGCTGCCCTTCTTCGAAGCGGCGCATGTCTTCTGTGTGACGCTGGATCGCCTTGCTGTAGAAGTAGTAAGCGGTAGATACACCATGATGCTCGCGTATGCAGTCGACGATTCGGCTGTTGAGCCTGTACTGCTGGGCATATTCGACACCAGTGCAGGCATGACCCGTGATGATGCGCGCGCTGATTTCTGGGGTGAGGCTATCATGGGGGCTCACCATGTCGTCGCTGATGTTCTCGGCGAAGTACTGAGGATTCTTGAGCTTACCTATGTCATGGAAGAGCGCGCAGACGGAAGCGTGCGTCGGATTCGCGCCTATACTTTCTGCCGCAGATTCTGCTAGGCGCGAGACAAGGAGGCTGTGATGGAATGTGCCGGGGGCATTCAGCTGGAGTTCCTTGAGCAGTTTATGATTCATATCACCTAGTTCCAGCCATGTGATGGGGGTGCAGAGGTTGAAAATGCGCTCCAGTATGGGCATGAAGCCACTGATGATGACAGCATAGAAGAAGCTAGCTCCGACAGCCAGCATGATCTCTATACCGAGCCAGCGGAAGTTGATCCCATCTTCGAATGCCGTAGGTCCATTGTAAAGCAAGCCCATAAACAAGCTGGCTGTAAAGGTGATGAGACCTATAAAAAAGCCAGCGTAAAGGATATGCTCACGCTTGTGGACACGTCCGCATAGCGTCGCACTGACCGCACCTGCGAGCAGACTGATGGCCATGAAGGCAGCGAGTGAGGTGAGCCCCGTACTGTCGGGGAAGAGCGCCATGCCTAGCATGGATACCGCCATCGCAGTGAACATCCCCATGCGCCTACCGATGAGGACAGAGGTGATACCGGGGGCGAGCATCCATGGCATGAGGAGAAAGAGTATGCCTATCTGTTCGGGGGATTCTAGTATCTTAACGAAGCGTGGAAGACTGAGGATACCTTGGATCAGAAGGAGCTGCGCAAGAATGGCTAGAATGGTAAGAAGACTGCGGCTGCTGCTGAGTTCTGCCGCATACACGCCGCTACGATAAAGGATGATGAGCGCAAATGTGCTCGTGCATATCCAGACGACACGGAAAATCTCAGAATAGAGGTTATCTGTGAGCGACGTGGCGAGGAAACAAACGGCAATGGTGCAGAGAATGGCGAAGAGCACCATGAGTCTCTGATCGCCTTCGAGGCGCTTTGCCAGCTTGCTCGCTCCGCTGCGCTCGATGAGTGTCGAGATGAGAGGGAACATACAGTGGATGATGTGTGTCAGATCATCTTATCAGACAGAAATATGTCTGTCAAGAAATCATCGCAGCAGTTCTTATATCCTTTTTAGATTAAGCCTACTGCGATGCTAATATGTTTTCAATCATTTCTAGCGGGTAGTTATCAGCCCACTTCTTAAGATCCTTCATTTCATAGCAGGATAAGCCGTCAGCCGTCAGCTGGCGAGCCAGCTGGGGGGCAGGGATGAGCATGCAGTAGGTCTGCTCATCTCCAATATTCCCAACGGTGATCTCGCCCTTCGTCGTCATGACGATGCCTTCGCAGCGTGACATGGCGTTGAGTTTAATGATGGCAGCCGAGAGCTGTTCCCTATTGATGGTATAAGGCGATGACATGGTGTAAAATGTAGGGTGAAATTACCCGCGCTTGATATACTGCTTGTACTTAGCCATGCGTTCCTTCCACTTGTCGCGGGCGAACTTCTGCATGTCGGCGACAGTGTCCTTCTCATCCATGATCTCAAGACCTAGGATGGTTTCCATCACGTCTTCCATCGTGATGATGCCTTCGAATGTACCATACTCATCTTCTACGATGGCGATATGTTCGCGGTGGCTCACGAGGCGTTCCCATGCGGTGGACACGGAAAGTGTATCAGGAATAGCGAGGATAGGACGCTTCACTTCTGCGAGCTGCATGTGGTGCTGGTCTTCAGCGAGGTATTCCATCACGTCGAGGATGAGCACGTAGCCTGAGATCATGTCCTTGTCCTCCTTAAAGACTGGGATGCGAGAGAAGGGGCGGCGTGCCTCGTCTTCGTAGAACTCCTGTAGGGTCTCGTCTTCATCAGCGACGGAGCAGACGACACGTGGGGTCATGACTTCGCGTACGCTGATCTTTTCCATCTTAATGATGTTCTGAATGATGACGTTTTCTTTGATCTTAATGACACCTTCCTTCGTACCTGTCTCCACCATCGCTGAGACTTCTTCGCGGCTCATGGTCGCCTCGGTCTGACGAGGGGAGATGAGGTGCGTGAGGCGTTCGAACAGCCACACGAGTGGGTAGCAAATGACGGTGATGAGCTGGATGATAGGTGCTGCCAGCGGGGTAAGCGTACGATAGTAGCTCGCACCGAGCGTCTTCGGAATGATCTCTGAGAGCACGAGGATAAGGAGCGTGAGGACGGCAGAGATGAGACCGAAGTAAGCATCGCCAAAAAGCTTCACAGCTTGGGCACCGACACCTGCTGCGCCGAGGGTGTGCGCGATGGTGTTCAGGGTCAAAATGGCAGAAATAGGGCGCTCAATGTTTGACTTGAGCTTCTGCATGAGCTGCGCACCCTTCGCGCCTGCTGCGACCTTCATCGAAATGAAAGAGGGTGGCGTAGAAAGCAATACAGCTTCCAGTACAGAGCATAAGAAAGAAATACCGAGTGCTATAAATAGATATATGAGGAGCAATTCCATAGAATCGCCATCAAGATTATCATATTATTTTTTTTATTCAAGCATTTATTTGAAAATTCCTATAACGCTATCGCGCTTTTTTTAAATGGTGATGGTTATGCGCCAGCTAGACGCACTCTTTATGAAACATTTTTAGCGTTGGCCCAAATTGAGATCTACCCCAGAAAGCAGAAAAGCGGAAAGAATAATCTTTCCGCTTTTCTTATGAAATATCGGGGCGACAGGATTCGAACCTACGACATCCAGCTCCCAAAGCTGGCGCTCTACCAGGCTGAGCTACACCCCGAAAAGGTGTTTTAGGTTTATTAAAAAATGGCTCAGGACGGATTCGAACCGCCGACACGCGAATTTTCAATCCGCTGCTCTACCGACTGAGCTACTGAGCCTCTTTTTTAATCGCACCATTCACTGGTAATGGGGCGAGGACATTCTATACGATTTCCTCTCACATAGCAAGCATAAAAGTGTTTATTTTTCATTTTTTTCACTCGTCTTCTTAAGCCGGGGGCGAATCGTCTCTTTCAATGAGTGCATAAGGCAGGTTCTCGCAATTAGTTTTTTGAACCAATTTATTTGGAATGAATCTGCA
>CAYJJD010000138.1:0-4825 GCA_964370425.1 uncultured Akkermansia sp.
CCGTTAAGCGTTTCGAGTTCCTTATAAAGCCCTTGCATTTCGTCTTTAAATTCTTGTTCCGAAAGCCCGTCGTCCTCGATAACAACCCCGACATAGCGCCCGGGGTTAAGCGAATAGTCTTGGTCTTTAATTCCGTCCTCGCCGTCGAGTTTCGCCGCCCTGCAAAGCCCCGTAACGTCTTGATATTTTCCGTTTGGAAAACGCTCGTTAAGCCAGGTTATTTGACCTTGATAATATCCCTCGTCTTTTTCGTCCTCTGCGCTTTCGCCGTTTTGAATTTTTGTTATCTCGTTTTGGTACTCCGCTATTAAATCATAAAACGCTTTGTCGTCGCCCTCGTAGAGCCTTGTTATAACCGAAAGGTTTTTAATCTGTTCTTTTGAAAATTTGCGGTGGGCTCGGTCTATCTGGGTAAAGATATTTCGTGCGTCGATAAAAAGAACCTCGTCTTTTTTTGTTTTCGAAGCATCGAAAAACCAAAGGGTCGCCGGAAGCGTCACCGTTGAAAACATATTGGATGGAAGCGTAACTATCTGTTTAATAATTCCGCTTTCTATAAGTTTAATACGAATATCCTTTTCGCTGTTTCCTGCGTCGGAAGCGGAGTTTGCCATAACAAGCGCCGCTTTTCCTTTGTCCTTTTTTAAAGAGGTCGCAAACATATTAATCCAAAGATAGTTGCCGTTTGGAACCGTTTCGCCGCCGGCTTTCTTAACCTTTGTTTTGTTTTGGGGAACGCCGTATGTATTAAACCTTTCTTGTTCTTTAACCGAAGCAAGATCAATTCCGTCTACGTTAAACGGAGGGTTAGCCATAACGTAGTCAAACCGCCCAAAACAATCAAACGGATCGGCGTAATAGCTGTTTGCTTCTATTATAGTTCCTCGAATGTTGTTTAAACTCATGTTCATCTTTGCAAGATTAACGGTCGATTTGTCCTTTTCAACGCCGTATGCCCTAAGGTTGATATTTGTTCCAAGAGCTTTGTGTTTTTGGATATAGTGGGCGGTTTGAACGAACATTCCGCCGCTGCCGCAAGCCGGGTCGAAGATTTCCCCCTCGCAAGGAGAAAGAACCTCAACCATATATTCAACTACCGAATCGGGGGTGAAAAACTGGCCTCCGCCTTGTCCTTCGGCAAGCGCAAACTCGCCAAGAAAGTATTGGTATATCTCCCCGAAGATATCGAGATTTGTTTCGTCGGGAATATCCTTAAACGTTTTAAGTAGCCGTTTAACAACCGCTTTCCCGTCTTTGCCGTCGACAGAATAGTATTCGTCTTTGGGCAAAACATCGACAAGATCTTTTGTGTGTTTCTCGATAGCTACCATCGCTTCTTTAACCTTTTCGGGGATGTTCTCGTCCTCCGAAAGGTTCAAAAGATAGTCGTATCTTGCGATATCGGGAAGATAGAACCCGCATTTTTCAATAGCAATCTCGCTTATCTTCCGCTCGATTCGAGTTCCCTTGTTTTTGTTATATTCTTCTATAATCTCGGCTTCAAACTTCTTATATCGGCTATCGGCAAACCGCAAAAAGATTAGCCCCAAAATCGGGGTTGAATACTCGGTCGATTTAAGCCCCGAATCGGCCCGCAAGGTGTCCGCCGATTTCCAAAGGGTATCTTTAAGTTGCGATAGTTGTTTGTCGGTCAAGGCGCTTTCCTCCGATGTTTATATATAGGTTTATTATGATGTATTTTTGTTCATTTAAGGGGGTAGTTTTGGGATTAAGATTATATCCTATTTTAACATATTTTTTAGGTTAAGGGAAGAAAAATGTGGTAATTTGGGGGAGGATATGAACACCTTTTTTTTGACATGCAATTCTGTATTGTATGTCAAATGAACCCAAGATTGATAAAAAACACGTCAAAGTCAATCTAAAAAGACTTTGCGTGTTTTTTATTGAATTTGAACAATATCTGCTTTTTCTAAGATATTCTCACTTTTGACATATCGTCAAAAACTATTCCGACTTTCTTTTTAAAAATAGAGCTTGAAATGTTTTGGTTAATATCTATACTCGCTTTGTTCTTTTGGGCAATGTCAAATAAACTAAATAGCCCTATACCACTGCCACCGTCTTGTTTATGCGTGGTATATCTTTTCTTGCCCAAATTTTCGAGAACTTTGGGCGAAAACGAATCTGCACTATCAAAAACGTATAAGCTAAAAATATTATTTGTATTAAGTCCCCAATGCAAAAGAATTTGCCTTGTGTCGCAAGTTTTCGTAGCAATAATAGCGTTCTCCAATAAATCGGCAAGCACCGTTTCAAAGTCCCTAACAGAAATTTTTATATCAACAATTTCTTCAATTGAACATTCAAGAGAAAAACTTAAGTTAATATCTTCGGACAACGATTTATTTTTTAAATATATAATCAGTGCATCTATGCCGGAAAAACCGGTTTCTTTTGCGATAATGTTGTTTTGTTCATAACTTTTCAGTATCCCCTTTCGGTCGATACTTAAGTTGTTTAAATCCTCAATGAGTTTTAATGCTTTATCATTATCTTTAATATTCTGAGACCCAAGTTGAATAAACGAACGAACAGAAAGCTCCAGTGCCGGTATCAACTTATTGTCTTTATGTATTATTTTTGAAAGATTATCATTTTTTTCTTTTAATGTTTCAATTTCGGATTTACTTTGCAAAAGTTCTTCTTTTAACTCGGACAATTCCCTTGAACGTATTTGAGTTATATATTCTTGTTTAATTCGATTTCGCCACCAGAAGATTAGAAAAATCCCGAGGAGAAGGATACAGGAAAGTGGAATTGTCACCATAAAATTTATTACAGGATATGAAGAAATACTTAATACTAGTAGTAGAATGCTAACACTTATAAACACAGCAACATCTTCATTCGCATGATTAAATAAAAAAGGAATTCCGTTTTTGTATCTGTTTAATTTAAATGGTATTATAAGCAAAGTAATTTGCAAAACTCCAACTATTGTAAAAGACAAAAATTCTATAGACTGTGAAAGATCACTTGTATACCTTATGTTAGCTAAAGCAACTGCAACAAACAGCATTGCTACAACAGAGAAAATGTAAGAAACCCCAAACGAAATGATTGTACATGTAATTGCTAGTTTTAATTGTGTTTTAAATAAATATAAAAACAAAATAAGTAAACAGATTATTAACATAGGTATATTAATAATAGGCATTATAATATTTAAAAATGAAGATAATATCGCAATTAACATAGCAACAAAAAAGGTAATAATTCTTTGTACGTTACTAATTTGTATATTTAACATTTTTATAAAGCAATAGAAACTACCCAAAAACAAGAAAAAGTTTTTTATTCCGCTTATTTTAGACACCTCCTAAGTTTATTCAATCGAAAATACTTATAAACATACCACATATAGAAATATAAATATCCAATCCAAAAAAATAAAATTAATACAACGCAATTTTGGGATTGGAGGAAAAATCATGGGATTTTGGGAATTTGTATTTCTATGGCTAGGTGCATAAACTAATTTGCATATTTTTGTATTAAGGCGTCGTATAGATAATCTATGCGGCGCTTTAATATTCGTCCCTTAATTTGTTGGCATAAAAACAAACAAACTCTGTTATCGTCGGAACTCCTTTGTCCGATCTTATCTTCGCCGTATAATGCTTTAACAAGTCCTCTATAGGCGCAGCTCTCCACGCCATATTTATAGCGTTTTGCATAGCTCTTTCGATGCTTGGTTCAGATTTTCCGTATTTTGAAGCTAACTGACTACATAAGCTTCTGGAACTACCTTCAATAGTTACTATAATTCCATCGATGAGATAATTAAACCCCGTTAGGTTGGGGCTAACGCTGATTAAATATAGCTCTGATTGTATTCTCTTAACAATCCTTTTGCGTTTATTTTCCGGCGTTTCTGATATTTTTATATCGTTTATTCGGTCGTTTTGAGTTCTAATGACGTCTTTTATCATACGTAGAAAATCAATAGCATTTCTTGAAGAATAGTTGTCTTGGTGTTTCGGCATAATAAAGTCCGCTCCGAGGGTTCTTGCTACTTCATAGGTCGTGTGTGAGGAGTTGTTTGTTGTGACAAGAACATACGGTTTAATAGTGAACAGCTGGGTTTTAAGTTCCTCCAATACTTGCAGACCGTTTCCGCAACCTTGATGAAGTTCAAGGTCTAGTATTAAAGCTTGCGGTAGATTATCTTTAACAATCTCAATAGCTTTTGTGGAATTGTTCGTAACGCCAATTAACTTTACGTCATCAAGCGTATCAATATATTCAATAATTTCACTACATGCTTTTTGGTCGTCCTCAACCAGTAAAACCGTTAATACATTTTCCATATTTTGCGCTCCTTTTTTATATGATATCACACGGTTAAACATTAAGCAATTAAAAACAACAAAAAATAGATTGCTTTATTAATATTTCTTTATTATATTTTGTTTTTTTCATTAAAAAACTGAATATATTATTTTTTATTTAAATTAAAAAGCAACAAAAAGCCAAGGTGCGTTTTTTATACACCAGATAAATTTTTATGGTAGTTACTTTATAGTATTATAAAACTTGTATCATTTTATAATGCAAATACTAGAATTTAGAAATGGAACTTAATAATAATCTAAACTTTAATATGTGAAAGCGAAAAACATCCTTTAATTCACCCCAGAGTTTAGAGAAAAAATTTCTTGTAAATGCTACAGAATGCTACACAGTATTAATAAGTAATATGGCGTCAGATTGGAACTCCAATGTAATTGCTTAAACAAAAACTTATCATAATTTTTTCTATTTACTCGTATATTTAAAGATCTTTTAGAAGGTTTGTGAT
>CAYJJD010000139.1:0-4796 GCA_964370425.1 uncultured Akkermansia sp.
ACGAGTGCTGACGAGTGCTCGGGGGCTGGGAAAGGCGATTTTGAGGGCTTGGGGGTGCTTCTTGGTGAGGCTGGGTAGTGCCATGCAAGTGCTGCGTAAGTGGGTGTGGATTAGGCGGGTGCGGTGAAATTTTAAAAGGCTGGTAACTTCTGTTACCAGCCTTTTTAGGGAGTGGAGGTTTAGGGGTTCGAACAAAGAATGACTCGTGATTGATTGGATGATAGAGTGTTATGAGTTTGGATGAGTGTGAAAATAGGCAAATTTCCCCTTCATTTCCACGCCTTGCACTCGTGCTTTGTGCCTAGCATTAGGCTGGGTGGAAGCGAGTTTCAAACTCATGCGAAGCTAGGGTTGCGATGACGCGGAGGGAAGGGGGTGCAGCTACTTCAGGCTTGCTGGGATTGGGTCGGCGCAATCGCAGGTTTGCGCAAGCCTCCTTGCAGCTGACTGGGGCCTTGATAACCTATGATATAATTGAAGATTTGAAATTATAAATTCCAGATAGTTCTAATAAATAGCTCGAGCAATTATTAATCAATTGCTTGATTGTTATTTGAAGCCTAAGTTAATAGCATTAGAATGGTTGCGTGAACTTTTATTGAACCCTACTAAATGACACCAATGCATTACAGATTCCTATTTATTTTAGAAACATGTTATCTCGAACGATACCACATAAGTATCTCTCCTGTTATATTGTCCACGAGAAGATGCAAAGCTCCACCGACTTGTATATCTTTTCTACCTAGATCAATAACAGTGCACTCTGTTTTTCTTTTTTGGTGTATTGAAAGATAATCATCAAAAAGAGGCGTATAAGAACCTCTACATTCGTTGTATACAGTAATCTTCAACTCCTCTTTACTTAGATCTCCTTCTAATTCTAATAATTTGTATATTTGATATAGTTCTTCTTCAGAAAAACGAATTTGTGCTCTATTATGAATTTTTAGTCGATAACCTTTTAGTTTTGGGTATTTTTCGTATATAGATATAGTCATACACGCAGATATAGACGCACAGCAAATAATAAATAATAACGAACTCAAATTTATAAATAATCTCATGTTATAAAATATTAAATTATTTCCAATTTCTCTTGAGATATTGCTTATTTTTATGATGATCATACATTATAACTTTTCCTTCTTTAGGTGTTCCTACATAAGCATCTACACCATGTCGTTCTGCGAAATCTATATCTGCTTGGGAAAACCTTTCTGTATAATATCTATCATCTTCGCCATCTCCATCTTTATCTATAAATGCTCCGTGCGTATGCCAATAAGCAATAGACAAATAACATTTTGGACAAGGGTAATCAAGAGGCCAGCACCCATCCTCTATCCCTTTTCCAGCTGTGTAGATAAATTTTTGAGTACCTTTTTTTCTACATATAAAACCACAATATTCAATATCTTCCTTAAGGGAAGGAGGGGAATATTTTTTAATCGCAGCTCTCGCTGCTGATGATTGATTTGAATATTTTTCACCCAACTCATCCATCTCCCATCCACGATTCCCCACAAACCCATACAAATTCAATCCTCCTTCTTCCGCAATTCGGTCTCTATTTATCCAGCGTCCGTCTGCTGGATTGTAGTGTCGGTAGTTGTAGTAGACTAAGCCTAGTTCTTCAACAAAAATCTCGCAGCTCCATTGAATTGGGTTGGCTGTTTCACCAGTAGCTTCTACTGCTCCGAAAGGACTATACTGATAACTGGTGGCGATTGTACCTTCTGCGGTGTAGAGCTCGGTGATGTTCTTGCTAAGGTCTAAGCCGTAGGTGAACCACGTTCCCTTTTGCTCGATTGCGAGGGGGCGGGTTGCCTCTGGTTGGGTTGGGTCCCATGTTATGAAGTGCATTGCCCAGCGTTTGCCTTCGATGAGGTTTTCGGCAGCGATTTGCAGGTAGCCTCGGTAAATGAAGGCTTGGTGGTAGGTGATGACTCCGTTGATGGTGACTTTCTTCCATGCTCTGCGCCCCATGTAGTCGTAGGCGGCTTCAATGATTGTATTGCCGTCTTCGCTAGTGAAGCTGATTGGGCGGTTTTCGGCATTGTATTCTACGCTCCAGATGCCTGTGCTGGTTTGAAGTTTGATTTGGTTGCCGTCTGCGTCAAACTCGGGAGTGAAGTCGTTTATTGCTGTGTACTCGTTGGTTGAGTTTGTGCTATAAGTAATTTCCTCTGCGATTTCCTGAGCTGTTTTGCGGTTGCCGATATTGTCGTAGGCATAGCCGTAGTTATCAGTGCCGAGTTGGGCTGCGGTGAGTTGGCTCTTGCTGTCGTAACTAAAGCTGTCGCTGCGTTCGTTGATTTGGCGTGTGGTGGGGCGAGCGATTGCATCGTAGCTATAGGCTTTGTGGCTGAGGGTTGTGCCGTCCTTCTCATCTATGATGCTGGTGAGCAGGTTGCGGTTGGACTCGTAGCCACGAGTTGTGACGATGCCGTTGGGAGCGGAAGAATAGAAGCAGGATAAGCCCCTCGCCTTTCTCTTCACCTTTTTGGTGCGAGAACGAGCTTTTACAGGAGTTGGCATATGAAGTCTCATGGAAAAGAACAAATTATCACGATTTTGATGAAGTGGCAAGCAGAAAAGGTGTATTTTTTCATTTTTTATCAATTAGTAATCCCAAATGCTTATGCTAGATTCTCAAGGATGTCGTGCATGAACTTGACGCGGAAGGCTCGTGGTAAGCCTGAGATGCCAGTATTCCCCACAGTCACGATATAGGACTCACTCGCTGCTTTAATCGCCTTTTCGTATCTCTCTGCATCATCATGACTCCGCACGTCAAACGCTCCTATGAAGCTGTTGTTGTTTGGTGTATCGAGGTTAATGTGAAGATGGGGCTTGCGTCCGCTGGCAAGCACCGCCATGCTGCATATGCTCATGTCTTCGGGGTAGCTGCGCTCCTCAGTGTTGATTTCCCACGGCATGCGGAGGGCGATTTTCTTCACTTTGTCCAAAGTCTGTCGACTCATCGCGTAGCACATACCAGAGAACATCCCATCCACTGAGGATGAGGCGTACCAGCTTGCGCCTTTACTGAGGTGGTCTAGGATGAACTGGGGGCGCAGCATGAGGGTGTCGGGGTCGAGTTTGATGATGATGCCATCGGTGTTTTGGTCGATGTCAGCGGCTTGTTGCATGGCTTCTAGCATGCCCATGATGCACTCGCCTCCATTGAGGTTGCCGCCTCTATCGAAGAAGCTTTTCTTGTAGTGGAGGCGGGGGTGCAATGTGCTGAGGTGCGTTGCTAAAGATGCGGGTATGGGGTCGTGGGCATCGTCTATGATGTGGACGGAGGCGAAGGGGAGGACTTTGGCCAGATGGCTTGCTTGGAGGGGGAGGAGTTCTTCTTCTCCGCGATACGTGAATAATACGATGGTGGTTTTCATGGCTGTTTAGGAAAGTAGGGTTTTGATTTCGCCTTGGTATACGTCTCCTGCTGTGGTGGAGATGCGCATGATTTCTAGGTTGTGTGCGCCCAGATACATGTGGGCTTCGTGCTCTGCGCCATATGGGCGTACGTATTGGAGCAAAGGCACGCCTAGGCTATGTGAGGCTGTGGGGGTAGTGCTGATACCTGCGCCATTCGGTTTGAGGACAAGGTGGCTGATGCCCTCAGCGTCTCCTTCCACGGTGTCAAGCCATGCGGGGTAGGCTTTGTTTCCTGCGTTGAGGTAGTTGATGGCGGTTGCGTCTACTTGGAGTTCCCCAGAGACGAGGGCTATTTGCGAGGGGGCTTCAATGTGGCAGGATTGGCTGCTCTTCAATTTGATTTCTTCTACTTTCTCGCTGTCGCCTAGGGTGAGAAGTGTGCTTAGGGTGTTTACTGCTGTGTTGGTTGAGAGGATTTCAACTCTGCTGTTACTGTAATTGCTGTTTGAGCTCGTGATGCTAGCAGTTCGGTATAATTTGATTTCGCTGATGCCTTCAGCACTTCCTTCGATGCAGTTTGCCCATGAGGGGAGGGCGGCTGAGTTGCCTTGGTTATCAAAGAGCGGTTGGACGGAACTGCCATTGATGTAGCAGTTATGTGAAGCGTTGATGTTGACTCCACTCACTTCATTATTGCCTAGGCTGAGTGTGCCACCATGGGGGTAGTATTCGCTTTCTAGTCCTGAGTAGGAAAGAAGGCTGATGCCTGTGAAGTTGCCCTCGGGGATGCGTGAGGTGATTTGGGCGTTGTCTGCAAGTCGAATGAGGGAAATGCCTGTGGCGTTGCCTTCGATGGATTGAGCCCATGAGGGGAGGTTTTGGGCGGGGTTGTTCTCCAAGGCTGTTAAGCGGTCGCGAATGGCATTGAGCTCGTCTTGTGTAGCGTGGTACGCGCTTGTGTGGGCGTTGATGAGGGTAGCGGTGTTGCGGTCTGCGAAATGGGGGAGCGTTTGCAGGATGGTGAATTGGGTTTCTGCTTCGTGGTTGATGTCGCCTGTGACTCCGAGGGTGTTGATGAGCGAGACGGTGTCGTCTGCGGTTCGTGCGATGCAACGGCAGCCGAGTGAGGCGAATATGCCACTCCATCTGTCATTGGGGTCGGTTGAGGCGTAGAGGCGCAGGGAGCGTCCGCTGAGGGGCGTTTGGTTGAAATCCCAGATGCTCCATTGACTAGTGGCTTGGGTGATGGTGTTTGTGGAGGTGGCGAGGTAGCTGTAGTCGCCATTGTCTTGTTCTTCCCAGACGTGGAGGTAGATGGGGGCAGTTTCAATTGCACCAGAGCTGTTGGAGCGGCATTTGATGCGGAGGCTTTGGAGTTTTCCTTGCGCAATGTTCTTGGGGGCGATTTG
>CAYJJD010000140.1:0-4635 GCA_964370425.1 uncultured Akkermansia sp.
AGCTAGCAGCGCAAGCCAAGCCCCGAGAACAGACACCCACCGCACGCGCCATCCTCTTAGCCAACGCCTTGAAGATTGAAGCGATATTGATGACAGGCGAGTTCAAGAACGCCTCCGAGCTAGCAAGGGCAATAGGCGTGAGTAAGAAGCACTTGAGCACGATGCTAGCGATGTTGAATATGGGGGTTGAGGAGATGGAGGAGGTGCTGATGGAGACGAAGTGATGAATGTGATGTACTAATTATATTAACGAATTATTCGTATTTTTATCTTCTTTGTACGTCATTTGTTGCAGTTCATCAGCAAACTCAGCTGCTAATGAGTTATTGGATTTAATTATCCAGTATTTAATGCCTAAAAATTCTTGATCTGCCGACATACTGTCTTTTAGTAATTGCCTATTAATATCGCTACAATCATCTTGATAATTAATAATTAGTTGATTGAATGATAATATAGCTACTCTGATTTGCTTAAAGAAAATTTCTTCTTTAAATTTTCGACAATTTCTTTTTCCATTATGGATCGTTGATAAAAATTGAATAAGTGTTTCAAATTGAATGTTTTCAATCTCCTGGGTATATGTAAATTCAATTATATTCTCAAAAGATAAAAATTCTTGCTTGATAATATCCTCTATTTGATGTTCTGAGGGAGATGGGAAATCATCATATAGATCTAACTTTTTGCTATTACAATAGCTACAAACAAGGAAAAGGTTATTCCATTCGTACACTAGATCAGGGAAATTCGTTTTGGATCTTAAATGCTCTATATTATAATCAGTATAGCACTCTCTCTCACACAGATAGCATTTCCCTTTTTGATCATCATGAAGTAATCTTTGAACATCCTCTCCATTGTATTGCTTTTGTGAAGCAAGTGATTGAGGAGCTAAAGAAGTTTTATTAATACGTATCACAGTAATTTGATAGTTTCTGAGTGTATTATTATATGTTTTTGGAACTCACCCATAATGCATGGAGCTGCATTAAGTGGTATATTCTTGAAATCGTGATAAATGAACTTTAATCTAATTTTTTCTTCTTCACTCAGTTCCTCGTACTCGTAGAGTAATTTTTTAAACTCATTTAATAGCATAGATAAATATCCAGACTCTGTTTTAATACCAAAATAACCTTCAGCGAGAGCTTCATAGGAATATTTGTGCAAATCATCAATTATCTCCAACCTATCCATATCAAAAGCAAGTGTATGCGGGGTTGAGTTTAGAACAAGTGGCGAATGCGTTGTTACTATAAATTGTATTTCTGGAAAAACTTTAATCAAAAAAGGTAGTATTTTTTGTTGGAGCTCAAGGTGTAAATGTGTTTCAATTTCGTCTATAAAAACTATACCAGGCATCTTGTGAAATTTTACTAGTGGATTTTGGTTGTGCATTTTTATCATTAAATCGCATACGATATTTAGAAATGCTGCAAATCCATCCGCTAATTGATTAAATTTAAATATTTTATCTCTAGATTTGATGTGCCATTCATACGTTCTGTAATTAAAATCAAGTTCTAAATTTGGGTCTGTAAATATTTCAGCTAAAATAAGTTGAAAACTATCAAACCATTCTTGAATTTTACAAGCTTCTTCAGTATCACCAGAACTGATTGCAAATGCTTGATGTGCTTTTATATCTGTCAAAAAGGCTAAAAAATGAGATACTTCTGAAACATTTGATGATTTATCTATGAATAATGTTTTAGATTCCTCAAATTTAGGATGTCGCAATGCTGGATAGTAGGCATAGATAAATTCACCTTTGTTATAAGACTGTTGTATATATACAAGCTCGTCAGTGAAGGTAATTGTTGCTCCATCTCTGGAAACATTTTTAGTATTACATAAATTCTTGCTAAGAAAACTACCAAGCGATTCAGCAATTTTGTTGCCCTTATCTGAAAAATCGATATGTTGGCCATGTAATGCGTGATTTAATGCATTAAATAAAATTTGAATGATGGTTGTTTTACCGCTTCCATTTTTGCCAGTAAAGATTAAATGAGGTTGACTCTCTGCCTGAATGGAAATACGAAATTCCGCACCTAAGCATAGGTAAGGATGTTTCGTATTCTCATGACAGTTTAATTCTATAAGAGAAATATGATGATTTTTCATAAATGGTATAATTGCTTTTAGTGAGATGTCTATTATGGCTTCTCAATATTATTCGTTATTTACGAAAAAGGTTACTAGATTCTCAGCAATAGCCCTTATCACAGGAACACACACGCTATTCCCAAACTGCTTGTATGCCTGTACGTCACTCACTACGATTTTGTAGCTGTCAGGGAAGCCTTGTAGGCGTGCTGCCTCGCGTGGCGTGATTTTGCGTGGATTACGTCCTTCTCCTTGGTTGATGAGGATTTCTGAGCCGTCTTTGTAGTAGCGTGCTGAAATGGTATTGGTGTGGCTTGAGTTTTCATCAAATAGGCTGTAGCCGAAGCCATTGCCTTTTTGAATGTGTTCTAGCTTCCTGCGCTGGTGTCCTTCCCAGAGGCGGTCGGATATGGTGTACTTTGCGTCTACATTACTCTCTAAGATGTCACCGACTCTCGTTTCTTTATTAGTGGGCAATGGGAACTCAAATTCATTCGCATCTCTCAGGGCAATGATGTAGATGCGCTCACGGTTTTGTGGGATGCCAAAGTCTTTAGCAGCTAGAATTTTGTGGAAGACATTGTAACCGAGTTCTTTCAAGGTGTTTTCCATCACAGTGAAGGTGTTGCCCTTGTTGTGCGTCTTCAATCGCTTCACGTTCTCTAGGAAAACGACTTTGGGGCGATGCTGCTTGATGATATTAGCGATGTGGAAGAATAGCGTGCCTCTGGTGTCCTCAAAGCCTTTTTGTAGCCCTGCCTGAGAAAATGGCTGGCAGGGGAAGCCTGCAAGAAGCAAGTCGAATGAGGGAAGAAATGCTGGGTCTATTTGCGTGATGTCGCCATAAGGTTCTTCTCCAAAATTAGCCCAATAGGTCTCGCGTGCGAATTTGTCAATCTCTGATGAGAAGACGCACTCGCCCCCGAGCTCCTGAAAGGGGAGTCGGATTCCTCCAATACCTGCGAATAAATCTATATACCTAAAGCTCATCTTAGTTCCAATATTTTAAGATTTCGGGGATTTCGCTGAAGAAGTAATCTTCAAAGCTGATGACATTTCTCTTCTTCTCAAGGTCTGGTTGGGTCTTGATCGCAAGCGGTACGACAAGGATGACGTTATGATTAGCCATTTGCTCTACTTTGCTGGCACTAATATCCTCGTCTACAGTGAGTAGATAGATGCTGGGTAAGCCAGCGCGATTCAGCTCTTCGATGACTTCTTGCCAACGTTCGCGTAGGGTTGTTTTCATCGTCCCGATGATGACCTTATCTCTGCGCTGCTCGAAAGCGTCAAGGCTAGGCAAAAGTGAGTCTACGATTTTCCCCAATCGCTTTGTCTTGAAATTGCTATTTCCAATGCTCGCTTGTGACTCATAGGGGAATTGGAAGACATCGTACAATCCATAGATGATGCCTTCAAAAACCTTACCTGCACGTGAGCGTCTTGACTGCGTATTGCTGAGAGAAAGCCTGTAGATATAGGGGTAAATATGCCCAGCGAAGCTGCCGAAGAAGTCTTTCAGCTTTGCTTTGATGTCCTCTTTGCTCTGACTAAAGATTTCGTAGAGTGCGTCAAACTTGCTACTGGGTATCTCAAATTTGTCAGCAATATGCTTCAGGATGTGTGAGTTCATCTGAGTCTCTGCTTGAAGGAATGATTGGTAGGCTTCATTTCTCAAGAAGGCAATCACTTTCGATACTTCTTTGGCTTCTTTCAAGTCCTTCATCAAGGGGGCGTTTGTGGCGAGTACTAGTTTTACAGTTTCCTTGGGGGAGGGGATGAACTTCTTTCGCTCAGCCTGTATAAACTTATCGAACGCGTCACGCTCGAAGTCAGGAATCTCTGTAAGATAGGTCATGGAATGCATGAGGGTATTGTAGCTCAAAAGGGCGGATTTTTAAATAAAAAAACAGCGCAACTCTATACTTTTCTCAGTGTGAGTAGGTTTTAGTGATTTTGGTTTTTGATTCCCCTCGAAGGGTATCGAACCAGAGAACGCAGAGCACACAAACCTCTCAATTCTCTGTTTTTCGCTTAGTTCAGGCGTTTAGCAACCTTGCATCCATCGAACTCCCTTCGGTGGGTATCGAACTTCGCCCCTCTTGGTTCGATCACCTTCGATACCCTGATTTTTATACTGCTTCCTTTATCAATAACTTAGCACTTTGTTACCTAGGGATCGAACTTGGAAACAACGCGAATTGACTACTATTCGCCCTCTTTGATTCTTCTTACGATCTCTCTATGAGCTTCTTATGCGCCTCGTGTCCATCAAGCTCCCCTTGGTGGGGGTTGAACCGAAACGAGTCAGGGGAGTGCAGAAGTCACTTAAAGCGGGCTAGGAGGGGGCGTTTTGGGCGGTTGAGGGGCGGCTTGTGGATACAAAGCGTGACTTGCTAAGTCGCTGGTGGTGTGGGCAGTATATACGAAAAGCCTCAACATGTTTAACATGTTGAGGCTTAATTACTTAGGGTGCTCGGTGGGGATCGAACTTATAAATGAATTAGTGTTAGTTGGTTAAAT
>CAYJJD010000141.1:0-4501 GCA_964370425.1 uncultured Akkermansia sp.
GAACCCACATCTACCCTTTAGGAGAGGGTCGTTCTATCCGTTGAACTACGGGGCCAATTACTAGGACGCGCCTATTACATCTCAATTAAACGACAATAGCAAGCTTAAAAGTCCCATCTACGTCATTCATTACATATACCCACTTAAAAATGCTTGCTAATTACCTCACAAGAGCGTAGAATCGCGCGCATGAGCACCGAACCAGACAACACGAGTAGCGCAAAACGCGACTTCATTCGCGACATGATTACCCACGACCTCGCTGAAGGTTATTGTCAAGTTCCTATCACTCGCTTTCCGCCTGAGCCTAATGGTTACCTGCATATTGGGCATGCGAAAGCCGTGTGCCTGAACTTCGGTCTCGCACAAGAATACGCATCTCTCGGCGCGCGCTGTCACCTGCGATTTGACGACACAAATCCCTGCAAGGAAGACGTCGAGTTCGTGCGCTCCATTCAAGAAGATATCCAGTGGCTCGGCTTTGACTGGGGCGATCACTTGTATTTTGCCTCCGACATTTTCCAGTTCTACTATGACTGCGCGGTTCACCTGATCCAGAATGGTCACGCCTACGTAGATCTTCAGGATAGAGAAACGATACGCGCCCAGCGTGGTGACCTCGTCACGGCGGGTACACACTCGCCTTACCGCGACACGCCAGTAGAGAAGAACCTCGAACTCTTCACCGCGATGAAGGACGGTAAGTTCAAGGAAGGCGAGGCCGTGCTCCGCGCGAAGATAGACATGGCGAGCAGTAACATGAACATGCGCGACCCTGTCATCTACCGCATCTCCTACGAGTCACATCACAACACAGGCACAGCGTGGTGCATCTACCCCATGTATGACTTCGCACATCCGCTGGAAGATGCCTACGAGCATATCACGCACTCGCTCTGCACACTGGAGTTTGAAAACCACCGCCCACTCTATGACTGGGCTATCGAGAACTGCCCTGTGCCATCCACACCGAAGCAGCGTGAGTTCTCACGCCTGAACATCACCTACACCGTCATGAGCAAGCGCAAGCTTCGCGAGCTCGTCGAGAACGGCCACGTGACAGGCTGGGATGACCCTCGCATGCCTACGCTCTGCGGTATGCGCCGTCGTGGCTACCCCGCGCCAGCTATCGTCGCGTTCTGCGAAGGCGTCGGCATCACGAAGTTTAATGGAAACACAGACGTGGCACGCCTAGAGAATGCTGTACGCAGCGAGCTAAACAAAAACGCACCTCGCCACATGGCTGTCCTCGCGCCTCTGAAGCTCGTGCTCACGAACGTAGCGGACGACTTCCAAGAAGAAGTAGAACTCGTCATTAACCCTGAGCAGCCAGAACTCGGCAAGCGCAGCGTCACCCTGACGAAGGAAGTCTACATCGAGCAGGATGACTTCATGATAGAGCCTCCTAATAAGAAGTACAAGCGTCTGAGCCCCGGTGCCTGTGTACGCCTGCGCGGAGCTTACTGCATCGTGGCGAAGGAGTTCGACACAGACGCAGATGGCAATGTCACAGAAGTACGCGCCGAGCTCATCCCAGACACCATCGGTCAGCCACCCCCAGAGGGCATCAAGTGCAAGGCTGCGATCCACTGGGTCTCTGCCAGCCTCGGCGTACGCGCAGAAGTACGCATGTACGACAGACTCTTCGTCGACGAAGCACCTGACGCACATCCAGAAGGCTTCCTAGCCTCCATGAACACGGATTCTCTCTCTGTCATCACTGACGCGTATATAGAGCCAGCACTGGCCGCTGTCAGCCCAGAATACCTTTGCCAGTTCGAACGCCTCGGTTACTTCGTAGCCGACCGTCACGAACACAGCCCAGAACACCCCATTTTCAATCGCTCCGTTGGTCTCCGTGACTCATGGGCGAAACAACAAAAAGCATGAGTAAAACAGTAGAATTTAAGAGCGAAGGCGGGAGCTTCGACATGAGCAGCTTCATTAACCAATGTGACGCAGCAGTCTCAGGCATGACACCAGAAGAATGCGCCAGCCCCACATCAGCTAACGCCCCCCTCGCCCACGAGCTTCCTAGCCCAGAGAGCGCGCGGAAGCTCCCAGTCCCTGTAGCTGAAGGCATAGACCCAGTCGTCTACTCCCCCCTACTGGAGGTGCTAGAAGACATCAAGGCGGGCAAGATGGTGCTCGTAACCGATGACCCGACGCGTGAGAACGAAGCGGATCTCATCTGCGCGGGTGAGTTCGCGACTCCTGAGAATATCAACTTCATGGCGACACACGCGCGTGGTCTCATCTGCGTGCCTATGTCTGACGAACGCATCGCGAAGCTCGCCATCCCCATGCAGACGGCTCACAACACGGAGAAGCACCATACAGCCTTCACCGTCAGCGTCGATGCGAAGGAAGATATCACGACAGGCATCAGCGCCTTCGAACGCTCCATCACCACGCTAAAGCTCGCTGATCCGACCGCCACGCAGAATGACTTCGTCCAGCCCGGTCACAGCTTCCCGCTCCGCGCACTCGCAGGTGGCGTGCTGCGTCGCGCTGGTCACACGGAGGCGACTGTAGATCTCATGAATATCTGCGGACTCCAGCCTGTAGGCGTGTGCTGCGAGATCATGAAAGACGATGGCACGATGGCACGCCTCGGCGACCTCGGCACCTTCCAGAAGAAGCACCAGCTCAAGGCCTGCTCCATCGACCAGATCATCGACTATCGCATTCTCACCGAGCAGAGAGACATAGCCGCCAGCCTTGTCGTACGTGAAGTAGTCATCAACCTGCCGACGCGCTACGGAGACTTCACCTGCTACTCCTACCACTCTACCGTCGACGGACAGACACACCTCGCCCTCGTGCATGGAGATCTGGACGTGACGAAGCCTGTACTCTGCCGTCTGCACAGTGAGTGCCTGACGGGTGACGTATTCGGCAGCCGCCGCTGCGACTGCGGCAGCCAGCTCGACATAGCCATGAAGCGCATCACAGAAGAGAACGGCGTCCTGCTCTACATGCGCCAAGAAGGACGCGGCATAGGTCTCGGAGCGAAGCTACGCGCCTACAAGCTCCAAGAAGAAGGCCTCGACACCGTCGATGCGAATCTCCACCTCGGCTTCGCCGCCGACCTGCGCGACTACAGAGCCAGTGCCCAGATGCTGCTCGACATTGGTATCAAGCAAATTAAACTCATGACGAACAACCCTGCGAAGATAGAAGGACTCGAAGCAGGAGGCATCGTCGTCTCCGAGCAAGTCTCCATCGCCTCATGCCCACATGAAGGCAACGCTAACTATCTCAACACAAAAAAAGAACGCATGGGTCATACGCTATAGCGACATTGCTTATGAGTCATGCGGAGAAAATAACCGTTGGACATTTTTTCCCGCATGTCGCAAGTAATCATTGCTAAGTTATTTATCATCGTATAAACTCAGCCCATTATTTTATACATTTCACATGTCACAGACTCCCACTCCTCCAGATAATTCTAAAAATAGCCCACAACCCGCGAAGCAAACGAACTGGGGGCTCCTCATTCTCCTTGCTGTCATCGGTGGTATCTTGCTGCTCGCCTTTGGTGCAGGTGGCTCAGGCAAGCGTATCCAGTTCGATACCTTCGCAGATCTCTACCGTGAAGGCGGCATCGTCCAGAACAGCCAAAAACGCTTCCCCATCACCGTCACCACAGACGCGGCAGCGAAGCAAGGTACGATCACCGCTTACCGATACAACACCATCCCGAAGGCAGAATACGTCAAGTTCCACATCAGCTACACACCCAGTGAGAAGATCAATGAACTCTTCAACCGCTACGGCATCACGAAGCAGGTCGTAGGATCAGTGCCAGCTGACGCGCTAGGCGAGCCCATTCAATCCACCGACGCACTCGTGAAGTTCGGTGAAGAAGGTCGTCTACTCAGCAGCAAGGACAAGCAGCCCACCATTTACCAGAATGGTGACAAGTACGTCCTCGTCGGCGAGTACCGTAAGATCCCTACCACGAAGGCAGAGCGCAAGAACGTCACAGCGATCGAAGTCGATTTCGCGAATGAGTTCGAAGGAGCTCAGGTGAAGCAGCTGCTCGGTAATCGCGCGGTGTACAAGGTGGACAGCAACATGTGGTTCTCCCTCCTCATTAACCTGCTGCCCATCGCCATCATCATTCTACTCTTCTTCTTCATCTTCCGCTCCCAAGGCGGTGGACCAAGTGCCGCGATGAAGTTCGCAAAGAGCCGTGCCCGCCTCCTTGATCCGAAGGAAAACCGCGTCACGTTCAAGGACGTCGCTGGTGTATCCGAAGCAAAGGAAGAAGTATGGGAAATCGTCGAGTTCCTGCGCAATCCTAAAAAATTCCACGACATCGGCGGTACGATTCCTAAGGGTATCTTAATGGTGGGCTCACCCGGTACGGGTAAGACCCTACTCGCTCGCGCGATCGCGGGTGAAGCCGATGTACCATTCTTCACGATATCGGGCTCGGACTTCGTAGAAATGTTCGTCGGTGTCGGTGCGAGCCGTGTGCGTGATATGTTCG
>CAYJJD010000142.1:0-4416 GCA_964370425.1 uncultured Akkermansia sp.
CACTTGAAAGGGGCTAGAAGGGGGCGTTTTGGGCGGTTGAGGGGCAGATTGTGGGTACAAAGAGTGACTTGGTAAGTCGCTGGTAGTGTGGGCACTATATACGAAAAGCCTCAACATGTTTAACATGTTGAGACTTAATTACTTAGGGTGCTCGGCGGGGATCGAACTTGTAAATAAATTAGAGTTAGTTGTTTAAATGTGAATTTTAGGTGATTGTGAGTAAAAGTCTATGGGGAAAGAACTTTTGTGCTTTGGTTGTTACCTGAGTGCAAAAATCTTGATAATAAGTGGTTTCCGATAGTTGTATCTCCATCGCTACGCTCGTTGGAGTCGGTGGAGATGTCTTCAGCATCATCGTAACTATAGCTGCCATCTAGGTAAGCCGTCTACCACGGTGTCGCTGGTGGGGATGCTTTGTGTATGAATGCGCGTCATGAGACTATGCGTATGGGGGGTATAGCGCGTCTCGCTGCTGCTTGTCAAGTTCCTTTCGTCAATTGTTTTCGTTTGTTGTCGGTTGTTAGAGCTTGGTACCCATTTTCATTTATAATTTGCATTTTCATGCGAGCGTAATATCGCATATAATATAATAAAAACGAGTTAATTACACTGAATGTCACGTGTTCTCGCATGTCAAAATGTAACAATATTGCATCTAAATTACTAAGAATAAACTCTATCTGCTGACTGGCACAAGTTTGCAACAAACTCTATCTGCTGACTGGCACCAATGCTTCATGCTTTAAGTAGTGCCCATAAAATTAGAGCAGCCTAGAGCAATAGGGGCAGTATCTGTAGGTCGCATCAAGCCCTATGCTCAGGCAGGTAGGGTAGGTACATCTTTTAAGGCTTCCATTCTCTAGCGCCTCATTAATTTTAAGGCGATATTGTGAGGACGCATCCCCCATATCCGCCGCTTATTTGTAGTATTCAAATGCTTTCTGCTTGTCTTTAGTGACACCTATGCCAAATTCATAGAATCGAGCGAGATAGGAGATGGCTTCTACCTCACCAGCTTCTGCTGCTTGTCGAAATAATGAGGCGGCTAATTCGAAGTCTCTTACCCCATTGGGGGTCGAGCCCATATAGTGGCATTCTGCCAGTTTGATGATTGACCCACCTCCGCTGGTTTGGGCATAGTCTTGGTACACTGGAAACATTTCTGCATCCCCTCGCTGAGGCGATGAGAAGTCAAAGCCATGTGCTGAAAATAGTTTTTTTGCGCAAAAAGGGCAGAAACGGTATCCCTTTTTTAGCGTCAGTTGGCAAGTTTCACACTTGGGGTCTCCAAAGAATTGGTCGAGACTCGCCTGAATGCTTGCATTGAATTCTTCGGTGCTCAATCTCTTAGATTGATTTGCTTTTGTGCTTGGTTTTTCAAGAGGCTGTGCTTCTGCTATGGGTGGTGCAAAGGTAGTTTCTGTAATTTGACTGATCTCTTTTGTACTTTGTTTTTCTTTGATAAGCCATTGTTTGAATAAAGAAAATATGTTCATGAACGTTGTATCTGATGGTTTACCTTCTTACTCACCCTTCTTTTCCTCTTCTTTATAGATGCTAAAATCGTATTTCTCTCCCTGCATGATGACGAGAAAGATATTGAGTTGTGTTTTGACCCATTCACTGATAATGATGAGACGCTCCGTATAAAAATAAGTGCCTACGTTATTGTGGTTGATGATTTCATCGTCCACGCATTGTATATTCAATGTGACAATGGATTCCATTGTCTTCTCTAGGGTGGAAGAGATGGCATTGAGGGATGCTTCGATATTCCCTTCTTGACGTGCGTTTGCGAGACCAAGCAATATGTCGAGAGCTACTTTGCGCTTTGCCTCATAGGATGAGATGAGCCACGATGTCGCCATGCGAGCACTGCCAGGTATACAATCAACCGCAAATTGCTCCATCTCATCATGTACATCACGCTTGCGCCTTGAGAGGGAGGAATATGGTGGCCAATCATAATCATAGCCCTGAACATCTTTGCGGAACTCCTCAATTCGTCTCAAATCCAATACGCGTTCCCTCGTTAGTAGGGCACAAAGTGCATCGCGATCAGAAGTTTGCCACTCTGCGAGATAGCGAGATGTTTCGCTCCCCTCCACATGATCTCTCTTTGTCGTTATGTAAGCTGCCAGTTTGAGCACACAATCCCTGTACTTCAACCAGTCGCGCTGTGATTGTAGGTAAATTTTGGCAGTCTTGGGGTAGCGTTCATAGCCCTCGCGAAACACGCGATTGAGCTCTGCATCCCAATATTGCAACAGTTTTGCTGCAACCTCAGCGCGTTGCTTTTCATCAGCATTCACCCCTTGAAGACTATCCCATTGGGTAATGAGCGCGTCTATATCAAGAGAGTCTTTCGCGCGTAATACGGATGGGGAAAGTGTTAAGAGCGTAGCCAGTACGATTAATGAAGCGTAAAATTGATTCATGTAAGGTGATTGTGGGTATGTGTTATTCTTTATTTTGATAGACACGAAAGGAATAAGGCTTATTTTCTAAGATTGCCATGATGATATGATACTGAACCTCGACTAGGGAAGCCTTGTAGCCAAGATTGAAATCTAAGTAAATTTTGCCCACTTCGACAATATCCGTATCTGCATTGAGAGCCTGTAGACTCAATTCAGGGATACGCTGCATCGCCTGTTTGATGGCGGCAAGCTCTTGCTGTTTATCATGAGAAACGTGTTTGCTCAGAAGGGTAAATGCGGTATCTTGCTGCGCCTCATACACAAAGATTAAACGCAGCAAATTAGACTTCAAAGAATCGCCGCGTGGGTGCTCAGACTTAAACTTGCAATACTGCTCTAACGCAGAAATCTCACCATGAGGGCGGAGGGAAAGAGCCGTCTCCTCTAAAAAAGACCCATGCCAGTTACTCATTGCCTTCAAGTCCACCACACGCTGCATCGTCAGAAGAGCCAAAAGAGAAAGCCTGTCAGAATCTTGCCAAGGCGCATACCCCCGAGCCTTCTCTCCATTGTCGGAGACCGCATTCCGCCAAGCCTCATGATGAGCGGCCAAGCGCACAATCCCATCACGAAAGATAAACCATTCTTTTTGAGATTCTTGGTAGCTCTCTAATCCATGGTGAAAATGATTACGGCACGCCTTATCTGCATGCTCTAGCTCCCTCTCCCAATACTGTAAGATTTTGGCTGCAACCGCAGCGCGTTGCTTTTCATCAACATCCACCCCTTGCAAACCCTCCCACTGGGCGTAGAGTAATTGAAGCTCCTGCGGTTCATTGCGAAGTACACGCGTGTTCTTCGCTTGGAGAGACATCCCACAAGCAACAAGAAAGACGCAGAGAAACAGAGAAATAACCTTCATGTTAGTACGGAATTTGAGCACGTTCTTCGTAGAGGGCATTAAGCTTTCTTTGAATGTCAGCCATCTGCTGCCCATAAGAGTGCAAGATAGAGCTTAATGGGTTCGTGCGTGAAAGACGGCGGTAATTGCGCTCAACATCTCGCAGCATGTTTTCGTACTTGTAGATTTCTGCCTCAATCTGTGCAAGATTCTTGCCCCCACGCGCAGAGGGAGCGTAAGGTACATAGCCACCACCGTTCGTAAGCCTACTAGGTATAGGTGTTTGGTAATTCACCCCATCGCCTTGGGGCATGGGGTAGCCTTGTGGGTGCTGTTGCTGGTTCATCTTTATGCGCACACGCTCCATCTCTACATCAATTTTGCGCACCTCTTGCTCTAGCTGCCTGTATTGCTGCTTCAGCGGCTCCATTTGCTCTTGTGCTTGCGCGATAATCTCTTGCGCCTGTGCCTGAGAAATACGAGGTGGCTCCGCCATAGACATCGCGTTATAGTGAGGCGCAATGCCCATACGCGTATTAACAATCTGCGTATTGAGCTGCGCAAGTTGTTGGTAAATTTGACCCATTTGCTGTTTCAGCCCAAGCTGCTGCGCCCAAAGTTCACGGAAGCGAAGCTCCAACATCGCAGCAGAATTTTGCTGCCCTTGCTGAGCAAGAGCAGGGATGCCATAAATACCCCCAATGGGAGTCATAAGAAAAAGAAAAGTATAAAAAGTTTGCATGTCGATAGACAGAGAGAATCATTCGCTCTCTTGAATTTTAGAATAACACAAAACAAATATTCTGACAAGCAAACTGTCTTAAATTTGCATAAATTGCATAAATGGCGGCACAAAAATGGCGGCACAATTTGCAATCTGTTGGGCTAGGGAAGAGGGTATGTTCGGAGAGCAAACATGCGCATTCCCCCTACAATCAAACTTTGTAGAGGGTTTTTAGCTCTGCCAGATGTCTAGGGTATCTCTTTACTCTACCTGCCCATCGCCACTGCAACTGTTACAAGGTGCATAGTAGTAGCCATTATAACCTAAATTCCCGAAACTATAACGATGGAGGTTCAACCCCTAGTGCTTGA
>CAYJJD010000143.1:0-4305 GCA_964370425.1 uncultured Akkermansia sp.
GCCTCAAGCTGCCATCCAAAGCATGAAGCTGCTAATTTCGCAAGGTGCCCATAAGGGCATCTCTCCCTATTCGTTTGGGGAATATTTTATGGAGCATGCTTGGATAGTCGTTCTTTTTAGTCATAATGCTTGTTTGTGTGATTTCTGTTTTACGTGAATGAAATTTGATTTCATAGGGGAGTCGCTTACAGCCCATCTTTTGGTGTCTTTTTGGCTCATAGCCCACCTTATTTCGGTCGCCTAGCTCGCTAGGCTTCCTCAAACTGTGAACTATGCGCTCAAAAATCCATCCAAAATCTAGGGCTGCGAATAGCGAGAGATGCCCTTCGGTCTTATTTCATCTCACTGAGCGTCATTTTCGTTCTTATCAGGGGTGACAATTCCAATGAAGCCCGCAAGGCTCACGCCCAAAGCAACGATGGGTTCAACCCACGCAGGGTTGACAGCCACACCAACGCCAGTGAGCAGAGAAATCAGCCCAATCCAAGTTGAGCGTTCCGTCAGTCGTTTAAGTATGTAATCCATACTATACGGCTGGTGTCAAAAAATTATCAGAGCAATAAAAAAGCCCTCACGTGGAGGGCTTGATGATTAGGAAAACTCATGCGCTATTTTATGCACAAACTGCCAATTGCGGCAGGTGGAGTAGGCTTTCTTGTGAGCGTTGGGGTCATCGGGTGCGATGTCGTCTGCGCTGAAGGTGATGCGCTCGGCATTCTCAATTACCACGTGTACGCCATTGCTTTTGAACTCAAGCGTCTCGCCTTCCTTGTGTCTGAATGCGAGGTGGAAGTTCTTTACCCATCTAAAAGGCTTGCTGACTCCGCATAAGTAGAAGATATTCGCTGGGGCTTCATTGAGGTCAATGTTTTCAGCGTGGCTTAAATCTGCCTTAATGTGCTTGCTGTACGCTCCTATGAGTCCCTTGGCGCAGTGTTGGCTGAGGTCTACGCCTGTCACGTATTTGAGCCAGAGGTAGGTCATGGGGGCGGTTACGGTGATGCTCTTAATTTTTGTCATGTTATTCATTATAGCATAGATTGATGAAATATTCAAACTGTTTCTGCACAGTTTCTTGCATCGTAGAGCTTCATGAGTGTTGCTACAATCTCCTCGTGCTGATGGTGGCGGTAGCCGTTGGGGTACTCCATGTTGAATTCGGTGTTGAGCGCAGCGAGTACCTTCTCACGTGGTAGAGGGAGCGGGTCAGAGGCTACAGCGTAGATTTGGGAGCTAGCCTTCTTGCCTGAGACTTGCACCTTGCCAAAGTATTCTTTCAACAAAGCCTCAAGCGACTCTGCACTATGGAAATGCTGCATTGTCCAAACCCCGCTGCGGAAAGTAGCTGCGAAGTTTTTCTTGTCTAGGAACTCTAAGCCACGTGCTGTGCCTGTGTAGGTTTTGAGGTTGTTGAGATGGTGATGAAATTGAAGGTTGCGTGTACCGAGATAGATTGTGCCTCCTTTTCTTAAAAGAGCGTTACAGGTGGTCATCACCGCATGCTCAAAGCCTTCATTGACGACTGAGTTGAGCACGCTATCGAGAATGACTGTGTCGAAGAGACCTCCATTCTTGAGCCTGCGGGTCAAGGTGTTAATCTGCCTGACGACTTCACGCACGTTGAGCTTGCCGTGAGTTTGGAAGTGAGGCTCATAGGCGCAGATATTGTAGCCTTGTGATGCAAGTAGATTGGCGTAGGCGCAGCGTCCAGCCCCGAAGTCTACTGCGCGAGATGTTTTACTCAGTTCAGGGATGATGTAGTTTTCATAGAGCGTGGAGGTGATTTTGCGCTTCTTCTTGCCCTCAAGGCGGTGCATTTGGCAATGCAGCTGGTTGTAGCTCTTTACGTCCAGAGCATCATAGAAGTACTGTCCGTATTCATAGCCGAGGTAGCGAAGCATTTCCTCCTCTTGTTCGCGTGGAAGCATGAAACAGAGGATTTGGCAGCGGTTCTGGCAGCAAGCCACGGCATAGTCAGAGTTGAGAAGGATGCGCCCATCTTCGCTGCACACGATTGAACCCCATTCGCCATATCGTGTGATGAGGTCGCCCATGTTCTTGATGACAAGCCCATTATTGTTGCGCTCATGCGTGACTGCCGTGTGCGGGATGTATTGATACGTTCCTGCAACTTGACGAGTGACTTCTACGTTGACCTTGGCTGGGGTCTTGTCGGTCTCAATGCTGTTGTGAAAAAGGTTGAAGGTGATTTCATCGGTTCGCGTGATGCCCTTAATGCGGATGGCGGGGCAGTGAGTCATGCCAATGGCTTTCATGGCGCGAGTAAGTTGGCTGGGTGCGGCTTAAGCAACCAGCCCCGAGCCCTGAGGACACTTCCGAAGGGTTTGCCTGCGAAGCAGGCCGAGCGGGGTGGAGTCCTGCTGTGAGAATGCCGTTATCGCCATTTACAATGACTGGCTTAATCACCCCGAATTGGTCGAGGCTTTCTTGAAGCAAGATAAACTTGTCTTCCTCAAGCTTTCTGGGGTTATAATCTGCTGGCTTTAGTTCGCACAAAGGGAACTCTTCAATGAATTCAGTTCGCATAGCGTGAGTCTCCGTGTTCGAGTAATTCCATGACAAGCCCAATACCATTACCATTCTTTTCAAAATAAGCGTTCATGAAGGTTTCAAAGCGTTCAACCTCGTCATCTTGCATGAAAAACTTGCGATTTCCGTAAGATAGGCTTGCTTGCTGACTGGGGGCGGTTTTTTCTGCGTCAAGCTCAACCTCATCGGGGACATCTGCGGGTGTGTCAGCGTAGGCGAGAAGTTCGTCAATCTCGCCTGAGTCAAAGCCTGTAAGCTCCAAGTCAAGGATGCCGTCAAGGTCTGAGACGAGGGAAGCAAGTTCGTCTTTGTCGATTTGGGATAGCTCGGCAATCTTGTTGTCGGCTACCATGTCAGCCCATTCGGCAGCTTCATTCTCGTAATCTTGGTAATCGACTGGGACGCGTTCCAATTGGAGCATTTGAGCTGCTTTGAGTCTGCCGTGCCCTTTCACAATGAAGCCCGACCTCTTGCTCACGACAATGGCATTGCGCCAGCCTTGATGCTTGATGATTTTCGCCAACGCCACGATTTGGTTCTCGGGGTGGCGATTGGGGTTACGAGGGTTTTCTACGAGGGCGGCAACTTCCACCATGTCGGTGTGGGCGCAGAATATTTGGGGTGTTTCCATACTATGGGGTTTACGTCAAATTTTTTCTATTCGCGGGGCACTGAATCATCCCCTAGAGCTCCTATGCTCTCAGCTCCGATAATCTTCAGCATGGTAGCCGCTGCGGCTTGCATGGCTTCGCAGTCGAGATAGTGATTGGGGCGGTTGCCGATTTGCTGCCATATCCAACGCCCGCGCTCAAAGACGCGGTATTCTGAGTCGAGCATGTTCAAATACTCAACTGGGCTATCTGCGGGTACTTCCCAAGTCGCACCCTCAGTATTTTTCCTTAAGCGAGCGAGCGTGTCCTTGATATTGAGATTTGACCAGAAGAACATTTGAGCCACCTTGTCACGCCCATTGCTCTGTCTGCCGAGGTTGACTTTGCGCTTGGGTGAATAAAAACGCTCCATGCTTTGCCCATTTTTGATGCGATGGGGAAAGCTCTTGCGATTATCGCCCATGAGGGCAATCCAGCCGTTTTCAGCGCAAACTGAGTAAACTTCATAGGTGTTGTAGCCTGCATCAATGAACACAAGGCTGTGATGCACACCAAGGCGTTGAGCGGTCATGTAGATGTCTTCATAGGTGAGCACTTTTTCACAGTGAATCATGCGTGACGCGCCCATGAGACTCCAAGAGCGGACGACTAAGAAGAAGTGGTCTCTTTGCACGTCTACTGTCATGACTCGCAGAGGGATGCCGCCAATTTGCCCTTCTTCTGCCCAGCTGTCACCCATGTGGTAGTCACTGGGTACGAGTTCAATCTTGTAGTCTTCTTTGAACTCGTCCCATGCCAGCCCTAATCGCTTTTGGTAGAACTGTTGCAGAAGGCTGTAGTCGCCCTTTTTCGCTGCCATTTTGGCGCGGAGGTAGAGCTCCGCGAGCATACCCCATGGCATGGCACAAAGAGCGTTCCAATGAAAGCCTACGCATTCGGCAGCGGCTTTGGGGTTCATGGGGATGAACTTTGCTGAGGCATTGAGACTTCTGCGCGTTAAATCTGAGTCAGTGAAGCTATGCTCGCAGTGGGCGCAGCGCATGGTGGTTTGCGTGCGAACGATGTTGAAATCGTACTCGCCATCCAATCCCCTACATTCCTTTGGCCATTCGATGCACTCCCAGAGATAGGGCTGATATTTGCC
>CAYJJD010000144.1:0-4287 GCA_964370425.1 uncultured Akkermansia sp.
GGAAGGCTTCTAGGCTCATTTTGTCTTGGACGACACCAAAGGCAGCGAGTGCGTCTGAGACGCTGCGCTTGCCTGAGCGTGTGGCAAGTCTGTAGCGCGGTATTTCTGCGCCATTTAGGCTCATCTCCACGGCATGGAACTTGACGGACTTGCACCATTCTTCCAGCACCTTCACGCAATCAAGGCAGTGTGCCATGGTGCGAGGGTCAGTGATAGCCGAGGCGTGGATTTCTTCGGGGATGGATAGTCCTTCGTAGGTGGAGGCAATAGGTAATGCTAGTTGGCGCAGCGTGGCACATGTGGCTTGCTTCTTACAGTACTGGCACTGAGCCCCTGCGCATTCGGTTTTGTTGCGAGCGTTCGCGCGTCTGATGATGGTGCTGATACGAGTTTGCATCATGGGCATGTCTGAACGCTTGTAAGTATGCGTGCTGATGTACTGAATGCGTGGCTGTACGAAGTGGACTTCAAGCTCCTCAATGTGGGGATAGAGTTCCATTACACCGAGGGCGTAGGCGCAGCCTTGGGCGTTGGTAGAGGCTGGTTCAACTGGGATGCGACCGAACTTCCAATCCATCATGATAGCACGTTGTGCATCTACGGCTACGAAGTCAACAGTTCCGAAGGTGAGACCTCCTGCGATGTCGAGTTTGAGCTCGTTGTGAACTGTGGGATTGCTTAGGCGTTGGAGTTCGCCATCGCGGTAATCTCGGCAGAGCCCACAGAGGAAGGCTTGCTCTTCATCAAGCTTGCTAAAATCACTATTTTCAATAGCTTCGTGCATCATCGTGCCTTCATCCGCAGCGGCAGATTTACCTCCGCGATTGGTGAAGGCTGGGCAGATCTCTTTGTAGCCAAGGGCACTGGGAGAATGCCGTGCGTGTTTAGGTTTCTTTTTCATAAAATGAACAAGGTAATGGTGGTAAAGAGGGTGATTCCGATGAGGACTCCTAGGAAGACGATGGCGGTAGTTACCACCACGTCATCAAGGAGCGATTTCTTTTCAGCTTGTGGGAGCTTACTTCCGTCTGGGGTTTTATGTTTCGCATTCATAAAGGGAAAGGGGTCATGTCTCCGTCATTGAGGAGGTCGATGTGGGAAAGTTTCTTGGCGCAGGATTTCGCGGTGTGCTCTTCGCAGGTCTTGGCAGCAAAGACGATTTTTTGCACGGAAGCCGCCCCTCCTGCGCGGTGTACTCGCCCAAGGGCTTGGCGTAGGTCGGCAGCCGAGAATGTCGGAGAAATGAGGCTGAGGCGCGGACGTTTGCCGCTTGGGTCGTGAAGGCTGACTCCCACGCCACCTGCCTTGATGTTGGCGATAACGATGAGCGTTTCGTTGCGCTGGAAGCTTTCAATGACTTGCTGGCGTTCGCGTTCGCTCTGTCCCCCGCGTATGAAAGCAGTGCAATTGAGCTTTTCGCTAAGAGCTTCGGCAGTGGCATCGAAGTTCACGAGAAGTACAACGCTCATGCCTTCTTCTATGGCAGACTTTGTCATTTCAGCCATGGCATCCACCTTGTAGAGCTCAATGACTTGGCGAGCACGCAGCTGAATCGTGATGTTGCTAGGGCGTTTTGCACCCATCTCTTGAGCGAGACTGCGAAGACTTTTTCGATCACCAAGGCTTTCTGCCTTTACCAGCTCGCGCTTCATATCCGTGTACACCTTCTGGATGGCACGCGCCTTGCCAGTTTCAATGGGAGCAGCTTCAATGAGAGAATCGGGGAAATCTTCAATATCAGCAATGCGAAGGCGACTGCCTTTGGCTGGAAAGATTTGCTCATGGATGCTGCGTAGATGTTCAGCCCCTCCATAGAATACCGCGCCATAAACTCCATCCTGAACGCCATGCCTGTAGCACCAGTTCCAGAAATTAGCTAAGGCATGCAGCCCCAGAGCAAAGCCGAGAGCTCGCATCTCTAATGGGCTGGAAGCAGCCGTGGCTGAGCAAAGCAAGATGCGCAGGTGTTGGCGTTTAGCTGCAATGAGAAGCTTTGAGTTAAGCGAGGTCTGCCCTTTGCAGTTCTGAGCTTCATCGAATATGAGCAGAGCATTTTGTGGTACTTGCCAGATGAACTGCTTACCTATGCGCTGGCATTGCTTGAGTTTTCCTGTACGCAGCTTCTCATAGTTGATGACGAGCTCAGGCTTCACTCCAAAGCCCTCTGCTACGGCTTGCCAAGATGGCACAGTAGCCTTCGTAGTGATAATGACTACAGGATAGCCAAGACGCGCAGCCACAGCGCACGCAACGTAGGTTTTGCCAGTACCAGGTTCGCTCGCATCGAGAGCAATGCGCTGACTGCGCAAGGCGTGCTCGATACGAGCTGCGTGTGCGGTTTGGAATGGAAGGAGTGTATTCATGGCTCTCTACACTCTATTGCTCACTTGTCGGCTTTAGCTGCCATGTTTCTGGAAATTTATTTAAATTTTTGAGAATATCTATAAATACAGCTCTGATTTTTGCAACACTTCTGGCTAAGGTTCGCTCGGATATACCTAATCTAACCACTATGCTAGCACGGTTCTCTCCAGCTGATAATAAGTTAGCTACATGTAATTCTCTTTTATCCAATAAAGTGTATGCATAGGAAATTTTCTCTAATTGGTCGCGGTAATTAGATTGGGCTATATCCTCACGCTTCTGCTCTTTAAAAAGCTCGATGTGGGTCAGATGCCCTGAGTCATCTATAGAGACAAAGTCTTTTTTATTCCTTTCTTTAATGCATTCCTTCGATCTCTTATAATTTGATGATAATTGCATTCTAATGTTGCGATACCATGTCCTGAGACTCTTCTTTACACCTTCGACGGATGGGGTTGAGGTGTTATCGCCATACTTACGTATCGCCTCCAGTGTCTGGGACATCATTTTGTCATAAATTGCATCTTTGATGTTTAAAGGTAATTTATTTACCTCTTTATCGAAGTAGGCCATTTGTTTGACCATGATTAAAATGTCTTTGCCGATTTCTTTTAATATTATTTCTTCTATTGTCTTCATTGTGCTGTGTGGCAGCAATGAGCAACATAAGGGTAGAGCTCTGGGCAAAAGCGTGGCTAGCAAAGAGGACAAGTCCCTTTGAGTTCTCAACGCGAGATACCCTAAGCTACTTGCCCTTGATGGTGCCCAGATGCCTGATGGTTAATTTATTTTTTTTGGAGAGGGGCGTGCTATGCCGTGAAATCTATTTATTACAACGGTATAAAAAAGAGCAGATTTCACTAAGAGATGTCTTAGTGGAATCTGCCCTGAAATTAGGTGCCCGATTTAGTTAGTTACTGGTCTATTTTCGTTTAATTGTTGATTGTTAATTCTTTTTCGATGTAGTATTTTTTACTTAAGGGGTTACCTGAACTTACCTTAACAATAATATTATTAGGGCATTCATCTATCACCCTCATGAACCACTGCGCAAATTCTTGCTGTTTAGCGTTTAGTGTGGTGTTTTTAAGATTGGGCGGTATTCGGAAACATCGCTGATGATTTTTTGAATTCGTATCATAGATCTTTTGAGTATCGCAATCATAACGAATGGAGCCTTGTCCGATTGCATTCATGGATTCGAGTAGGTAGCGTACGCGCGGATCACAATCACGTAAGCGAATAGGGCGGGATAGAGCCTGTGCGGCATTCGGAGTTACTGCTATTCTAGACTTATTGTCTTTCATTTATGGGGGAGGGGGAGTGGATTAGTTGTAATTTTTAACTATAGCTAGAAGTTCTTCGAGGGTGATTTTTTGCTCTCTGATAGCTTTAAAAAGCATCCTAAGCGATCCTCCTAATGTTGGATACTGTAAAGCTAGTGAGTCTAGCTCCTCGTGAGGCATTGCTGGATTCGCTTTGAGTAGCTTCACTATAGGAACGTTGTATAATTCAGCTAATAGTGCGAGTGTAGCATCTGATGGCTTTCTTTTATTATTCTCATAGAATGATAGTTCTCCTCTCTGGATAACGTCAGTATATTTCTTAGAATAACTCTTCCTAGATATAGTATCATACTCTGCCTGCAGCATATCTTCAGATAATAAATGCTCCTTATCTCTGAGCTGTATATGACTATATATACTCTCCTCCATTTCTTTGGCTAGCTCCAAGTTATCCACCATTCTGAGAAATGTATTCCTAGCTACGGCATAAGATTGCAGATAGCGAAATTCTTTACCTTTTGTCCAGCTAGCGAGTCCTGAATCTGTGATCTGCTTGGCGATCTTACTATACCATCGCTGTTTTATCCTGCATTCCCGAGAATCATAACGATGAAGGAGGGGTAATGCCCAACTCCTC
>CAYJJD010000145.1:0-4230 GCA_964370425.1 uncultured Akkermansia sp.
GTATCCATTCACTTTCGGGCTTGTAAATCATTTTCTTATTCTTATATGAAAGACTGCCCGTGTAGTTTTGGATAAGTACCCCCGTGTAAATCTCATTTGACAATAAATCTTTGACAGTGGCATACGCCCATAGCTTTGAGTATTTGTAATTACCCTTGCCGTGCAATGAGTGCCAGTAAGCAAACGGGGATAAGTAGCCCTCATTATTCAGATAAGCCGTTATCTTGCCGTATGCAATGCCCTGTTCCCGCATATCGTACATGGTCTGCACGATTTTAGCGGAATACTCGTCAACGACAAGTCTGTGCTTATCTTCACTGCTTTTCTGATACCCATACGGAGCATACGCCCCTAAAAACTGCCCTTGCTTTGCCTTTGCGTACAACACGGATTTTACTTTATTGCTGAGTTCCCGCAAATGGTAATCATTCATCAGACTGCGGAAGTGGAGCATATCGTTGTTGTCCTCTGCCGTGTCGATACCGTCAAGCAAGGCGACAAATCGGCAATTATGAGACGGGAATACATAATCTGTGTATCTGCCAACTTCGATATAATCACGCCCCAAACGACTTAGGTCACGAACAAGGACGAGATTGATTATGCCTTTTTTTACGTCCTCTATCATTTCCATAAATGCGGGTCTTTGAAAGTTGCCACCGCCGTAACCGTCGTCACTGTATACCTTTTTTTCAATCCAACCATTGAGCATGACAAACTTTGAGAGTATCTCTTTTTGATTTTCAATACTTGCGGAGCTGTCGGCAGGCATATAGTTTGCACCATTTGTCTTTGCGGAGTTGTTTGCATCGTCAACGGATAACCTTGTGTAGATACCCACGTTATATAGCTTTTGCATGGTCTACCTCCTGTTCCTCCGATGCAAGTGCATTGTCGATATTGCCTACATAGCGGTAATATACCTTTATGTCGCACACACGCTTGTTTCCGATTTTCTGTGACTGAAATACCTCTATGCGGTCTACCAATTCAAAGAGTACGGCTTCATCCAATATTTCAAGTTGTGTGTACTTCTTGATTATCGCCGCCCATTGGCTAACGTCATCGTTGGTTTTCTTGCCCTGTGCAATCTTTTCTTGCAGAGTAGAGATATAGAGTGACTTTTCCGCTCGTTCACGCTCGTACTTCTGCATCAGCGTTTTGAACACCGTTTCGGGTATAGTGCCGTTTACCTTATCTTCGTACAAGGTTTGCATAAGATTTTCAAGTTCTCTCAATCTTGTGGATTGCACCTTTAGGTCTTGTTCGTAGGAAGAAATACGGTTTAGGCTGTCTTTGCTCCGTTGCTCGGTGATACGCTCCAATAGGTACGCTTCATCATACTGCACAAGCTGTGCCTTTTCCCTTATGTCGGCAGTAACAAGTTGTATCAACACATTTTCATAGATAATATGTGCCGTGCAAGCTGTCTTGCCGCTTCGTGAGTAGTTGCCGCACAGGAAAGAGCGGTAGAGTGAAGCTGTGCCGTCTTTCTTTTTCATTTTTTCGGAACGGGTAATCATTTTAAAACCGCAATCCGCACATCTCACAAGCCCTGTAAAAATGCTTGACTTGCCCTCTGTCGGTGGGCGTTTTCTGATTTTCTTTTTGTCAACTTCTACGACAATATCCCATAACTCTTTGGATATAATCGGCTCATGGGTGTGTTCCACTCTTATCCACTCGTCGGCGGGTTTTTGTACAAGTTTTCGGTTTTTGTAAGACATTGTGCCACATTTGCCTTGTACCATATTCCCAATGTAAACTTCATTTCGCAAAATGTTTTTAACGGTGGTGTCTGCCCATTTCTGATTGACTTCCCGCTTATCGCTCATTCCCTTGCGGTGATAGTAGAGCGTACCGGGCGGCAATATGCCCTCGTCGTTCAGTATTAACGCTATGGCTCGAAAGCCCTTGCCCTCTGCACGGTATGCAAACATACGTCGTACAATAGGGGCTGTTTCCTCGTCGATGATTAAGCGGTGTTTGTTTTGCGGGTCTCGCTTATATCCGAACGCAGGATATGTGCCTAAAAACTTTCCGCTCTCAGCACAAGCCTTTTTAACGGATTTCACTTTCTTGCTTGTATCTCGGCTGTGGAACTCGTTAAATAGGTTCAAAAAACTCATTACTTCGTTACTGCTGTTGTCTGCCATTGTGTCAATGCCGTTGTTGAGGGCAATAAATCGACAACCAATAGACGGGAAAAGATAGTCCGTGTACTGTCCGATTTCTATGTAGTTACGCCCAAAACGTGATAGGTCTTTGCACAAAATTACGTTGATTTTCTTTGCTTTGGCATCTTCAATCAATCGCTTTACGCTCGGACGATTGAAGTTTGTACCACTGTACCCATCGTCACAATATACGGCGATTTCATTCCACCCACGCTCTTTTACATACTGTTGCAGTAAAAGTTTTTGGTTTTCAATGCTGACAGACTCGCCGCCACGTTCGTCATCATTGCTCAAGCGGACGTATATGCCCACATTGTATATATCGTTCATCATTATTTTTAACCTCCCGATTTCCGTTATTTATACAGTGTGCGGCGAAGTAGCTCATCGGTGTTATCCGACAAGTCTATTTTACCTAAGCCACAAACACTTTACAAGGATACGGATAATCGAAAGAAGAATATCCGTAGTTAAGTTTGAGGGGAAAGACTTTTGCCCTCGTTGTTTTGTGTCGCAGTCATTTCGTTGATTGCTCCACGGACGGCAAGTTGTTCAAGCGTTTGTTTGAGGTCTTTTTCCCCGGTGAAAATACTTGTGACACGATAAAGTGTTTTTCCTATCTGCACTTCTTTATAAGAAGTAGTATGATTTTGTGTCATTTTCACACGCTCCTTTCGTGTATATAAGAAAGCCGCACCGTAGAATTGCAAGCAAAAAAACGGTGCGGCTCTATCTTGTTGTTTTCGTTTTGGTCTGTGTTCGTCCTGTCGTATTTGCCACGCACCCCGACAAGTAATCGCTAAAAGCGATAAGGGGATACTTTGAGTTGCCGTTGGCACGGCTATCATAGCCCCACAATACCGATGCTTGTCCTTTTACAAGCTGTCGTGTAATGCAGGAACTCCCTCTGTTTCTATCGACTTGAGGGCGTAACATACGAAGTATCATTATTGCTTATGCGTGGTCATTGCGGACGAATAGTGCCTAAATCAACTTTTCAAGTTGATTATATTCGCTCTAACGGTGGCATTGGTCGCTCTTACGGAGAAATACCGCTCTGTACAGGCTCTAATATATTTAATATGTTTTCGTTTCCTGTCGAGGATATAACCGTCATCGTGGCGATGCCCGTTATGTCGCTTTTCCTTTCGGAACGCATAAGTAATGTACTCAAAATACCGTATATTCTGTTGTCAAGGTACTAAATAATCTTTGCTTTTCGTTATTGTCTTAGCTTTTAGATTTTCAAGAGGAAAAGTCCCTCTCATATACCGTGACATTTTTTAATACTATTCGTGGAGCTTAGAAATTACTTTTCAAAAACTTTTCAATATTCGCAAGTCCACGCTTTATGCTTTCCCTAACTGTTCCCTCGTTTACACCCTCGCTATTTGCAATAGCGGTTTTACTCATACCCATAAAGAAATGAGCATAAATGCGTTTTGTCTGTTTGTCGGGCAGTGTAGCGATAGCTTTGTGTAGTTGCTCGCGTGTCAATTTGTGTTCGTAGATTTCCGCAGGCGATAGGGAAACAAACAAAACACTATGCTCGATGCCGTCGTCACAGTCAAGGGAATAGTGTGCCTTGTTACGATAGAGCTTTCTAAGGTATGCTTGCTCCGCTTTGCGTTCTTCCTCGAAGATGTCGTATACCTCGTCGGGTATGTTGATGTATGTGTCAATTATTATGTGATTATAGTAATCTTTTAGATTTATGGTTTTCATATTTAACCGTCCTTTCAAATTTGGGTTGATTGAGTGAATTTGAAAGGACGGGAGGGGGCGATCTGCAACGAGGTGCAATGCCCCTAAACGCAAAAACGCCCGAACGCATAACACACTCGGACGAATAGGATTTATTTAATGTAGCAATATGAGCTGTGTAATCATCTTGATAAGCATAAGTGTCCGTTAAAATGTCATTGATTTTTTTAACGGTTTACCACTTGCAATACAAGAAAAAAACACGGCAGTACCTCCCGATACCGTCGTGTTTTCATTTGGGCATAGCTAAACGGATTGCTACACGACGGTTTTTTTCTTTTGCCGTCGT
>CAYJJD010000146.1:0-4109 GCA_964370425.1 uncultured Akkermansia sp.
GGCAGCTCAAGGGCGAGTCTGGCGACGATGAAGAAACGCTCAGGTATCGCAAGCTAGCAGCAGAAGTTGAGGAGCGTGAGCTACGCTTAGCGGTGCGTAAAGGTTCATTTATTTCACGCGAGGCGGTGCGTCACTCATGGCTTGAGCGAGCTGGGCGAGTCACCGCCATTATGCGTTCAAAATTTGAAAAAGAACTGCCCCCACTTCTCATTGGCTTAGATGCACCAGCCATCTCCGAGAAGCTCGCACAGGCAGTGGATGAAATCCTCAAGGAGCTTCACGAAGACAAAACCAACAGCCTCACGCCCTAATTTTTTGACGTAGGGGCTATGGTATGAAAACACCCTCTAAAGCCAAAGCTCCCAAGCCTCTGAAAGACCCTACTGTCCTAGAAGCACGCTTCATGACTCTATGGGATGTGCTTGGTGGCTCTGAGCTCGTGCGTGAGCACCGCTTCGCCCCTCCCCGCAGATGGAGAGCCGACTTTGCCAGCTTAGAGACGCGTGTTCTCATCGAGATTGAAGGCGGTGTCTGGCAGGGCAACAAGGGACGACACACGAACCCTGTAGGCTTCATGAAGGATGCAGAAAAATACCTCACGGCAACTCTCGAAGGCTGGACAGTCCTTCGCCTCACAGTGAATCAACTTAACGAAGAAACAATCGCGAAAATTGTACAGTATGTCCGAGAGAGAATCAGTGAATGACAAGCTCTTTTTGGATCAATTGTGGAGCGAAGCATGGAGACCACCTGACCGCAAGCCTGTCTGGGCGTGGGCGCAAGAGCACATTGAGGCGATTCCCTATTCCCCCATGCCTGGTCGATTTCAAATAGAAAACTCGCCCCAGATTAGAGACGTGATGCAGGAGATAGTTAATCCTCGTACAAGGTTGGTGAGCATCATTGCTAGTGTACAATCAGGCAAAACAACAGCCCCTGAAATCACGCTAAACTACATTATTGCTAACTTGCCAGGTCCCACTTTGTGGCTCTGCCAAACTGATGATGACGCGAAGGATGTTTCCGAGTCCCGCATGCAGAAACTCTTTGAGAACTGCCAACCTGTGAAGGCTCTGTTCCCGCCTGACAAGAACAAAAAGCGCAATACCACCATTCACTTCGCCAATGGCATGACGCTGTGGATGGCGGGTGCATACAATAGAAAAAACCTTCAAACTCGCTCCATCCGCTGGTTGATTGGTGACGAAACTTGGCTATGGCCGCAGGGACACATGGCTGAGGCTGAGGCACGCGTTACGGCTTTCGGCTGGCTGGGTAAGTGCGTTTTCATGTCGCAAGGCGGTTTCGCAGGTGATGACACCCACCGCAAATTTGAGACGACAGATCAGCGAGAATGGCAGTTCCAATGCCCCGAATGCGGCAACTACCAGCCCTATCTCTGGGAGTGCATCGAATGGCCAAAGGAATGTAGGGGATTGGATGGCGAGTACGATTTCAACATCGTTCGCACGCAAACCACCATGCGCTGCGCCCACTGCGAGCATAGCTTCACTGACTCAGATTTAACGCGCAGAAGTCTCAATGCCTCAGCAAAGTTCATCCCCATGAACCCCAAAGCCGCTGCCGAATGCGTAGGCTTCCATTGGAACGCTCTTTGTGCCATGCCTTGGGGCATGCTCGCTGAGCTCTACCTCCGCGCCAAAATGGCAGCAAAGAAGGGCGACTATTCACTCTTGCAGCAATTCTACCAAAAGCGATTAGGGCTGGCATGGGACGAGTTCAAAGAAGACTACAAGATTGAACTCGTACCCAGTGACTACCACATGGGAGACAGCTGGGCAGAAGAAGGGCAAATTGGCGGCATCCCTCTGCGCGTTCTCACTGTTGACGTGCAGCGTGACCACTTCTTCCTTGTGGTGAGAAGCTGGTCTCTCATGGGCTCGTCTCGCATGATACACTGCGAGCGCGTTCTTACTTACGAAGACATCCATGTTACCTCAAAGAAGTTTGGTGTTCACCCTAGCCTCGTCTTTGTCGATGCAGGTTACAACACCTACGAAGTCTACTCTGCGTGTGCCGAACATGGCTGGACTGCACTCATGGGGGATAAACGTAACAGCTTCCCTCATCGCATGAAGAGTGGGCAGAGCATGGAACGTTTCTACTCGCCCAAGCGCAAAGTCAACCTAGGCAGACAAAGCAATGGCAGAGATAAAATTGCTCAAATGTTCTTTTGGAGCAACCTCAACATTAAAGACACTCTCGCACGTTTGAGGAAAAATACTGAGGGTGCAACGTGGGAAGTCCCCGCAGACAGCCCTGTTGAATACCTCAACATGCTCGACTCTGAATACCGCGTCTTTGAGCGTGGGCGTTGGATATGGCAGCAAATCGGCAACCGCCCCAATCACTACCTTGACTGCGAAGCCATGCAAGCAGCAGCGGCTACCATGCTCAAAATCATCGGAGCTGAAAGCATAGGGGCTCTTGGGGATGATTCAGTGCCTCGCCAATAATTTTTGACATCAGCCCCATAGTATGGACACAGAACAAATCACACCCAGCGTCTTTTGCGCCCACACCGACATGGTGGAAGTTGCCGCCCTCGTAGAAAACCCTCGCAACCCCAATCGCCACCCCGAGAACCAGATTGTGGCTCTCACGAAAATCATCAAGCATCAGGGCTGGCGTAATGCCATTGTCGTGAGTAAAAGGTCAGGCTTCATCGTCAAGGGGCATGGGCGTTTACTTGCAGCTCAAATGCTCCAATTGGAGCACGTCCCAGTCGATTACCAAGATTACGAGAATGAAGCTGCCGAATGGGCTGACATGGTAGCCGACAACAAGATTGCCGAGCTATCCCAAATCGACAAAGACGAACTTGCTTCCCTCGTCTCAGACCTTGACGGCATCTTAGACTTAGAGCTCACAGGCTTTGATACAAGCGAGATTGACGAGCTTCTCGCCTACGCTGATACTCCAGCAGATGTTCCTGATGAAGTTGAGCTTGATGCAGAAAAGACCGCTCCTAGTCAGCAAGCTAGCCTCTCTTACGGCAATCGTAAGTTCTTCATGCAAGATGACGAAGTTGAACGCTTTGAAGCCTTCATGAACGCTTACTTTGAGAAGAACGGCAATGGCATCGGGCTTGTCATGGAATTACTCGAACACGGAGACTCACGCTATGCGAACTGAATTCATTGAAGAGTTCCCCCTCTCAGAGCTCAAACCAGCGGACTATAACCCGCGCAAATTGGATGAAGACAAGTTCATTCTCTTGCAAGAAAGCCTCGACCAATTCGGGGTAATCAAGCCAGTCATTGTGAATGGGGACAATGGCATTCTTACCGCAGGGCACCAACGAACCCGCGCCATGAAAGCCATCGGCATGACGCACTGCCCCGCCATCCGCATTAAGGGCATCACGCGCACCGATGAAATCACCTTCAACCTTTTTCACAACAGCATAGAGACCGACAAGACCCCAGCCAAGGTCAACGTAGAAGTCACTCGGCAAATCGCGGGCACGTATCAGTACATCCCCCACACGGCAGTCACGCATGAGCGCAACAACAATGGGCTTGTGATTAAAAACATGGGTGACCTCATCACACGATATGGCGAATGGGGTTCAATCGTGTGTTCTGAAGATGGGCGCATCTTGCTTAACTCTGATTATGCCGTGGCATGTTGCCAGAACCGCTGCCAAATCCTCTGTTTCATGCTGCCACGCGAGCAGGAAGAAGAAATGCTCCGATACCTTGGCTACGAGTATGGACAGTACTTCTACGATGCACTGGACGTGAAAAGCTACAACCAGCTGCACTGCCAAATGCACCGCCTAGAAGGCAAGAAGAAGCGCAAAATCACCTCCACGCTCTATGAGAACTACATCATCCCTGAACTGAGTAAAACATCTCGCACAGTAGACTTTGGGGCTGGACGCTGCGCCTACGCCAATCTACTCGCCTCTCAAGGCTACAATATTTGCGCCTACGAGCCCCACTTTCAAACTCACGGCAAGCTCAACGTGCGCGAGGTGGTACGCCAAATCAACACCTTGACCCGCAGGCTCAAGAATGGGGGCTTATTTGACACAGTCATTCTCGATAGCGTGCTCAACTCAGTCGTCAATGAAGGCTTTGAGC
>CAYJJD010000147.1:0-4105 GCA_964370425.1 uncultured Akkermansia sp.
TTATTGATATTTTTGAGGCAAATTTCTACGTGCTCACTATTTGGGACACGTGTGCGGCAATTGGCTACGTGCCAAATTAGTGCTTGACTTTTTGGAGAATTACTCTATATTTAAGTCATCATTACGCGATTTACATTACGTATATCCGAAAAACAAACCCTCTGGTTGCCGCTGGAGGGTTTTATAATTGCCTATCACAGCCGTCACGTTGCCTGTCACTTCAATTGTGGGCGGTTCTGCGACTTTGTCGCGGATTTCGGTGAGCAGTGAGCTTTGCTTCTTGCTCTCGCTGAGCATCGGTCCACCTATGAGGATGGCGCGTCCACCGCCACCTACGCCTGATTGGCTGCCTTGGATGAATTGTCCGCTTGAGCGGTTCGTTTGGGTGTCGTTGTCGGCTTTCTTTTCTGCTTCTCGTTTAGCCTGTTCTCGCTTTTCGCGGGCGGCTTCTGCTTCGGCTTCAAGGGCAACAAGCTGCTCTGCCATTTCAAGGGCTGCATAGTAGCCTTGTTTGCGATATTCTGCTGTGAGTTGACTCGCCCCCACCCCATTGGGGGCTCGCCCTTCGGGCACGGTCGCGTTGCTCCCTGTCCAATCCCCCTACAAGCCTTCGGGGGCTTTCAATGATGCGTTGTTCTTGCTGAAGCTGCTTGATTTTGGTGTCATTGCCTTCGATTTCAGCATAGAGCATGTCGATTTGGTGGTCGTAGTCTGCGCTGGCTTTGGCTTTTTCTTCGGCTTTTGTGCGTTCTTCCTCTCTCTGCTCTTTCATGATGCCCTTAATGGTTTTATGGAGCTCTAGGAGTTCTTTGTAGCGGGCGAGCTGGGACTCGGTGATGCCCCAGCTGGTGTTGGATTCTTTGCTGAGGGCTGCCATTTCGGCTTCGAGCTCTTGCAGGGTGGCGAGCCCTGAGTCGGCTAGGCGCATTTCTATTTCAAGCTCTGCGCTGGGCAGGTTGGAAAGATATTCGTTGCGATTGGCTTTGTTGTAGTTGCTTTCAAGCTCTCGGAGCTTTTGGGCTGCTTGTAGCATTTCTTCGTTGAGTTTTTTTTGCTCTTCGGCTATGCGAGCGCGGGCTTTGGCTTCGCGTTCTGCTTGAAGCGCGGATTCGACTTGCAGCGGGAGGGTTTCTTCGTAGAGCTTCTTTTTATTTGATAGTGAGTTTACTTGGCGTTGGAGTTCTGCCGTGAGTTCTTCGTTTTCGTCGAGCTCGGCTTGGGCGAGTTTTTCTTGCAGCTGCTCGATGCTGGAGTCAATGCTTTCAAGGAAGTTGTCGAGCTGGTCGTAGTCTTTGATTTTATTGGCTTGGCGTTCGAGGGCTTGAAGGCTCTTTTGGTATTGCGCAGCGGCTGCTGTGGCTTGGCGAGCTGCTTCTTCGTTACCTTGCCACCATGTGTAGAGGGCGGCTAAAGCCTCGCCTATGCCTACTAATAAAAGCCCCACGCCAGTTGAGACGAGAGCTGCTTTGATGGCTAGCATGCTCACGCGTGTGATAGTTGCCATGGTCGTCATCGTGAAAGACCAGACCCCGCGCATGGTGGCTGCTGCGCTCCGTGCGCTGCCTACCATGGTGGCAAATCCCGCCTTGACGGTGTTAGTGAGTGAGGCGAAGCTCAGGGAACTGATGGCTGTCTTTAAGCTCGCTAGGCGGGCTTGGAAGCTAATTGTGGAGGCGGTGGTGGAGCTGGTGTTTTTGCCGTAGATGAGCAAGGCTGCTGCTGCGGAGGCGAGCACTGTGTTTGCGCCCCCAAGTGATTCGGTGAGCTGCACCATGCCGCTGATGAGAGGCGTGACGAGCTCTAGCGTGAGGGTGAATGCGCCTCCCACGGCAGAGAGGATGCCGCCCATTTGCGTGCCGAACTGCTCGCCTGATTCTGCGAGGGCTTCAAAGGTGGATGTGAGGGCTTCGAGCGCGGGAGCGAGAGCAACTAGGAAGGGCTGCCCGATGCGCACAAGAAGTTCTTCCCAAGCATCTCCCATGGTGGAGACCTTGCCTGACCAAGTGGCAGATTGGAGCTCCATGGAGTTGGAGAAGCGGCTTAAATCCTGCGCTGCTACTTGCCAGACAGCATTGCCCTTTTGCCCTGCCTTTTGGAGGTCTTCGAGCTTGGAGCGAACGTCAGGAGAGATTGCCCCGAGCTCTTGGAGGCGAGCGAGTGCTTCACCTACTGGTCGCCCAGAGTCAAGACCTGCGTAGAGTCGCCCGATGGTGACGGCTATTTCTGAGAAGGCGGTGTTGGTTGATGAAGCTACGTCACCGACTAATCGCAAGCCGTCTCCTGTGGCAAGTGCTCCGTTGGTGAGGGATTGCAGGGTCTTAGACGCAGCGGCAATTTCGTTAATCTGAAAGGGGGTGCTTGCTGCGAACTGGGCAAGCTCGCTCATGCGTTCCTTTGCTGCTTGCACTGAACCGAGCAAGGGGATAAAGGCGGTGGTGAGCGTTTCGCGTTCTGCGGCTGCGTTGATGGCGAGAAACGAACCAGCAATGGCAGTCGTAGCCGCAGCGAAAGCAGCCGTAACAGTGGTTGCTAGGCTGCCAACGCTGTTCTTGGTGCTGTTGACGGAGCTTTTTATATCCTCAAGTGCCGCCTTGAGGCTGGAAGCATCACCAGAGAATGTGAAGGTAAGGTCGCTCATGGTCGCGTTAGGTGTTTGAGGCGATTATAGAGTTGGTTGAGGTCTTCGAGTCTTTCGGCTGATGAACTGCGCCAGTCGGTGGTCAGCCCCTCGCTAATCCAGTGGCAGTGGAGGTACTGCAAGGCTCGCTTGAGGGGAAGCCAGAGGATGGTTTGTTCTGTCCAGCCTGTTGAGCGAGCAATGCTAAATACCATGCTGCTGATTAGAGAGGGGGTAGCTCGTTTGGGGATTCTTCTCCCTCTCGTGGTTCGGGCGCAGCGGAGGCTGCCTCTATGCTTTGCAAGTCTCCTTGCAGCAAGCCTGTGACGCTGCGTAGGTCGGCTGGGGTGATTTGCATGGCAAAGATTGCCACGGATTTTGCGATGTCTGAGGGGCGATTGTAGATTGTTTCAATCACGTCATTGATGGGTGCAGCGTGAATCCAGAGGTACTGCGCCATTGCGGTGGTGTCAAGCTCTGGTAATGATTCTGTGGCGTTGCTTCCTGCCAAGGGATTGTTTACGGCTCGCAAAAGTTCAAGTGAACCTAGGGAGACTGGGCGAAGGGTGAGACCAGTGTTCCCAATCGTGGGGGCTGGCTGTAGCATGGAGGCGTTGTTGAGTGAGTCGCGTGTTTGGATGTTGATGGACATGGTGGGGTGGTTTATTTGGTGAATTGTTTGAGGAGAATGCCGAGTTGGCTTTCGGGGCTGCCTTCGGGTACGAGGAGAGTTTTGTTGCCTCGCTTGACGAGTTCTATCTTGGGGGCGTTGCCTATGTGGTGATGAATCAGCGTTTTGAGGTTGCGCATAGCTGCGGAGAGATAAGCGAGGGGATGCTCATTATTAGGGGCTTGAATCCAGCTTGTGTCGTCCCACTTCGCTATCATTTCACTTGTGTTGAACTTCTTGTCTTGGGACTCAGATTCAAAGAGCCAGTTGACTACTGGCTGCGTGTCGCCAGTGAGCTTGAAGCCCGCTCGCTCGTCAAAGGGGATGCCCAATGCGGTGAGACAGGCTGCAAGCATGAGGCTTTCAAGGTCTCCATCTTGACTTTTGATGTAGTTGGTGGCTGAGCCATCGTGGATGGTGCGTTGCTTCATCTTATGGGGCTTCTGGTGTGGTGAAGTCGAAGTGGGTCGCGCTCACTTCAAAGGTGGCGAGGTCTTCGTTTTTGAGCCCTACCTTGATTTCCATGACTGCTGTTGTTCCCGCGCTTGACGTGGTTAGCCCATGCGCAGGGGGCGTGTTTGCCAGCGTGAGAGCTGTGCCCACACGGATGTCGGTGGGGTTACTGCGAGGGATGTAGCCCTTGAGCGAGATGTCGGTTTGGTCATCATAGAAGATGATACCGATTTTCTTGCCTCGATAATCCTTCTGGATTTTGGTATCGGGCTTGTAGCTAACGTCCTGCGATTCGAGGATGATGCCTTGCTGTTCTGCTTGGAGTCCAAAGACTCCTACTATTCCAATGATTGTTGCCATACTAT
>CAYJJD010000148.1:0-4097 GCA_964370425.1 uncultured Akkermansia sp.
GAAACGAGTCAGGGGAGTGCAGAAGTCACTTAAAGCGGGCTAGGAGGGGGCGTTTTGGGCGGTTGAGGGGCAGCTTGTGGGTACAATGAGTGACTTGCTAAGTCGCTGGTGGTGTGGGCAGTATACATGAAAAGCCTCAACATGTTTAACATGTTGAGGCTTAATTACTTAGGGTGCTCGATGGAGATCGAACTTGTAAATGATTGAGGGTGATATGATTAAATGTGATTTTTGGGTGATTTTTAGTAAAAGTCTATGGAAAAAGTACTTTTGTTCTATGGTTGTTACTTGGAGTGATTTTAGTTGAATTAGTATGGATGATATGAATATGCTTGCCTTATTGAGAGAAAGTTGTACTCAATGCAGGGAGAGACGGAATGTACAAGACTTTTCATGACGAGGCGATTGATATGCCTAAGGTAAGAGCTTATTGATTTGATTCAAGAAAGCATAGAGGTAGGAACACCATTCGGGAAATGTCACAAGAGCTACTAAAAAATAAAGTAGGACGACTGCCATAAAAATGGGCTATCCGTATACCAGAGCAAGACCGCTCGCAGAACATAAAATGCACTGCAAGCAGAAGTGCAGAAGTGCCTATTATTAATTTCTTGACTGATTTTTGAAACTTAAGTTAATAGCATTGGATTAGCATCTATTACCTATTATTTTAAGCATTAGTATCATAAAATAAAATTTTATAATCTTGTATATTGAGCATTATTTGTGTTTTTTAGACAGAATGACTCTAACTTCAGTTTCTAATACGCAAAATTGATTTTATCAAGCTCATCTCTAATTTCTTTTATGCTTTCAGAAAAATTTTCAAGATTCCCTTGATACACATCTCCTTTGAAGCACCTAGCGCATGAGTAATCTTCATATACTCTTATTCCAAAAAGTCCCTCAGCGCAAGGATACAGGTTACAGTTGAATTTACAGTCTAATGAATAGACACGCGAAGGGATGAGTACTTCTGTTCCCATTACTCTAGCCTTTAAATAATCGTCTTCTAATATAAAATCATCAGATGAAATATTATATAGCTCTATGATCTTATTTTTAATTTCAGCGATAGGTATAGTTTGATGAATTTCTTGATGGGATTTTGATGCGGAAAAAAGATCCAATAGTTTTATTTTTATTCGTAAACGAGCGGCATAGCTAATTAACTCTTCAATATCTTCAAAATTATAAGCTGTGACAACAGCATTTAATTTGACTGAAAAGCCGCGTTTTACTAAATATTCTATACCTTGCTTAACCTCTTTACATGAAGTCCCTCCAGTGATTTTCTTGTATTTCTCTTCATTACAACTATTTAATGTAATATTAAATGTGAGTTTACTAGGTGAGATTTTGTCAAATTCAGATTTAAGTTCCATAATTTTAGTTCCGTTAGTTGTGAATCCAATATCTTCAAAATCGTTTTGAAATGTATTACAAATGGATATTATATCAGTTACAAGAAGAGGCTCACCTCCACTTATTTTAATTTTTCTAAAATTATTTTCTTTTGCTTTATCTAGGAGACTTTTAAGATCAAACATTGAGTTATCTTTAATTTTATCTCCCACAAGAGACGAAATTCTCCCTTCATTATGGCAATAACTACATCGCAAATTACACTTATTTGAAACTATTATTCTTAAGTATGATTTTATGTTTGATTTTAGAGCGCTTGCTTTTTCGTGCATAGAGATTTTAGGAGTAAATGATTTGTAAAATATTGACAGTACATCGATTAATACTTTTTTCTTTTTGCATAATTGTAATTTTTCCCATCTTTCTTTCTCATTTGATTTATCTAATAGTGTGCGTAGTAGTGTCTTGCTATCAATAAAATTTAGCTTGTCTTTGATGTGTTGTGCTGCTAGCGCGAAACTAAATTCTTCGTTGTTTACTATGAATGCAGTTTGCCACCAAGCAAAATGTATTAGAACATCTTCCAATGTAAGTTCGTCTTTTAGATTTAGATTGTTTGAAGTTTTTTCTAAAAGATCAGAGTTTTTATTTACTATTAGTTCGACTATTGATAAAATTATTTTTTTATATTTAATGTGAACCGTTTGTTTTTGTGTATTCAGTGTAACATAGATAGAAATATAATCCAACTTATGTTTCTGTTTTATTAAATAATATGCACAAGTCCATGCAATCATGAAATTTTTGTTACTGACAAATATTTCTTTAATAATATCATTGCTAATATTGCATCCGAATTCGCTTGCCATTACAAGACCCCAAATATTTTTATTTAAATTAGTTTTGTTTGATAAAATCTCAATTATTGTACTAACTATAATAGCTCCTTCTCCCGCAAAGGGATTTTCTCTCTCCGCTATATATTTTTTAAGTATGTGCGTTGCTTCCCACCTTATTTCAAGAATTTCTGAAGACAGATGTTTGCATGTTTCTTTTATATGCTCGCATATAGTTCCATGTGATGTGTCTATTTTTTTTCTTAGCTGTTTAAGCTGATTTAAATCATCTCCCCATTGTGAATTATAGCTTGCTATGTTTTCTTGCTCTACAGAAAGTGTAATATATTCACATGGTATCTCCAAGGGAATAAAGGCGTGCAATTTATTTCTTGGCATTATTATATGTGAATTATTTTTATAAATTGTAGTATTATTTCCAATTATCGCACATAAAATCCCTTTAGTTACAATGGTAATTTCATCTAAATTAGAGTGAAGGTGTGCAGATGCAATATCTGTTGATTTGGGGGTTGTCAGATATATATTAAGTATGCAATTATTATGCGGAATTCTAAAAGCACCATCACTAACTTCTGAAATTGGTACTATTGTTTCTTTTCGTTTAGGTGTATTTGCATTTTTTAAATGTTTTTTATTCAGATTTGATGATATACTTTCATCTTTATTCTTTTTTATGCTTTCATGTACCCAGAAACCTTCCTTGAATTTGTATAAATTACAGGTTGGAGTTTCATTTATACATGCGTTGAGTTTGTATAATGCAATTAGAGCTTCGTTGTGAGCATCATTGAAAAAAGATGAGCTTGTATATTGCTTTATTTTTTTGCTATTCAGTGTATTTACAGATACATTATGAAAATGACCGCAAAAATATAATCTTGCTGGAAGATTTTCAAAAAAGTTTAATAGTTTATTGTAAGAATTTTCATCAAACATCTGTATTGGGTGATGACCTATCACTATAGTTGGGAATTTTTTATTTAAGTTTGTTACATTTATCAAATCTGTATCACATATCCATAGTTTACCTTCATCGTTAACTCCGCTATTTTTTCGATTATTTTCTTTTTGTCCGCAAAATATACTTGTATTTAATTGAACTATATTAATTTTGTTAACAATAGTGCAATTAGGGCATTTTGTTATTGTTTTTGTATTGTTTTGAAACTGTTTACAAAATTTGGAAAATTCATTGAAATCTTGCTTAAGTTTTGAAGAATATTTTTCGCTATTTTGATTTTTTTCTTCTATAGAAAACTTCTGCCATGCATTTAGCAATTGATCTCGTCCATTCTCTCTAGTAAAATCATGATTTCCAGGGACAAAAATAAGATTTTCACAATTTTCTTTTAATTTACTCATTAGCTTTGTAGCTTCTGTGCAATATTGTGTATTGGAATACTGACCTTTATGGATGATATCTCCTGTAATAATAATGAAATGAATTTTTCCAATATCTTTAAAAAAATCATCTAGCCTTTCATATAGCGTCTGATTTAGCCACAGATTATCTCTCTTTCCAATATGAAGATCAGAAATATGTATCCATCTAGTTTCGTTGTCGTCTGAGTCTGTGTTCATGTTGCACTCCATTATTAATCATTCTACTTTTTAACTGAATAAAAGGCGAGATGTTATTTTGTAATACGATAAATTTTTTTATTGTTGCTTTGTATTTTAATGATAGTTATGTCATTTGCTATTTATCTTTCAACAACTCGACGATTGTCTTCTGAAGCTCTTTGACTTCGTTTCTCAGCTCTCTGTTGATTTTGGTTTCTCGCCAGAGGAAGAACGCCATTACGCCCACGGCTGAAATTTGCTGGGCGATGTAGCTCATGTCTTGGGAGAAGAGTCCTAAGACTGGGGTGA
>CAYJJD010000149.1:0-4085 GCA_964370425.1 uncultured Akkermansia sp.
ATTGCCCTTCTATTGCCCTTCTATTGCCCTTCTATTGCCCTTCTATTGCCCTTCTGTGGAGCGCGTGCAGCCTCTCCTATACCAAGGGCACGTAGGATGCCCACGAACTCCACAGAGAGCACGCCACTGCTACGGATGTATCTTGTCGCCATGTCTGCCCACACGTGGACATTATCCATTCTTGTATCATAGATACTCTGTAGACACTCCCTCAAGGCTGGAGTCATCGGGGCACTAATCTCTTTTCTGTCTTAGCAGTATAGAAGCGTACAAGCCCCTTCTCGAAGTCTTCCGCCTCCCAACGTAGGCAAGCAATATATCCCAAGCGGTGTCCCCCTGTGTGTCCCTTCTATTATGTCGTATAAATCTACGTATGCAATCAAAAATCACGTAACAGGGCATGAATAAGGGCTTCACCGTTTCCAGTGAAGCCCTATGTTTTCTTGTTTTTACTACCAGTTGTGGGAATTAGAAATTATAAATATCAATAGAATATGATTTTGCTATGTCCCCTTTTGTGTCCCCTTTGATGAAAAAACGCTTTTTTTTCTGTTTTGTGTGCGGTGTAATTCCCCCCCCCTCTAAAGGGGTTTATTTTTCATTTTCTTTCAACCCTAGCTGTAAATAAATGTAAGTCAATTTGTTAATGGTGGAAAATATGCTTTCAACTATCAAGCTTTTATTTTCAACCTTGTTTATAGTCAAACGTTTAAGGGTTGTAAAGGTTGAATAAGGTTGAAAATGACGGCATGAGAAATGAAAAAAGGAGAGCAGAAAGCCCCCCTTGTCTTGTTGTCTTGAGTTCTGGCATGATCTCCAGCTATCCCCCTTCGTCTTCCTCATCATCTGCCGCTTCTTCTGGATAGATGAGGATTTCAGGAAAGAGAAGGACGATAGCCGATGAGCTATTGCGCTTCGCGTTGGTGTAGATGATCCCTAGGGGGCTTGTTTCCCCCTTGCTTGCTCCTTCGGTGAAGACTGGGACAAGCTTTCCGTGCTCCCACTGTGTGCCACGATAGACTTGTTTCAATATTGAGACTTTCGGATAAAGTCGCAAGTACTGATTCCCCTTGTGCTTGCCTGACGCTGGAGTATGCCAATCAAGAGCGAAGCTTTCTAGCACTTTCTGCGCACCCTCAAAAGAATTGACATCTTCCGCGCCTTGGGGTGAGCCCTTGCGCACGACATCCACAAGCTGCCGTATAAGGCGGCGTTGCCCCTCATGTGGCACGGCATAGTTCAAGAAGTGCTCTAGTGCTTTTTCTGCGTCACTCATGCTTTCTTCTTGCTCTGCGTAGCGTGTTACTTGCTCGCATGCCTTCGTTATGTCATCGGGGGACATAGTACCACCCTTGCGCAGGGCGTGAGCCCCTGCTAGTAGTACGCCCATCATCTCGGCACGTCTTGGTTTGATTCCCTGCTCTCTGAGGCTGTCTTCTAGGCTCTTTGCATTCTCCAGAATAAAGGGGTGCTCGATAAGCAAGCGCGTGATGAACTTCCCAGTGAACTCTGGATGCCTCACCATCTCGCGCCCTTCCTTCTGGGTGGCTATTAGCTTAGTCACGCCTTGGGGTGTCGATGGCTTCAAGCGAAGCTGGAGAAAGCGGCTAATGTCTGCATCTTTCTCTAGCGTGGAAGCAATGGAGAAGAAGAGGAAGCCAGAGCAGATGAAATAGGACGTTACGCCAGCACCTGCGACATTAGCTTTCTTGGTAACTCCCCCTTTCGTGGCTATTCGTGCCAGAGCTATCACCTTGTTAATATTGTTTTGCTTGCCCTTGTCCCCTGCTTCTTGCTCCATCTCATCCCAGATAACAGGAAGGGTAGAGCTGCCAAGATCTCGCCTTATTCCTGCCTCTGTGCTCTCTGCTCCATCGGGAGCGATTGCACCGCCTCCAAAGAGGGGTATTAGATCATCTCGCAAGAAGGTCTTGCCAGTGTTCGCAGGGGCATTGATCCAGATATGCGGACGAAAGGGCATAGAGCCAGCGAGAAAGGAGCATACAGCCCATCCAGCAAGTAATGATCCGCTACCCTTCATCGCCCATGTGCGAGCCTCTAAGAAGTCGATGAGGCGAGCCCCTTCTTCATAGCTCAAGGGCTCAGTCGATGGCTTGGGGAGAGAAGCCCCCTTATCGTAGACATGATGCCCCCTCACGTTGTCCACTCTCTGGGGTGTCGGTGTCGATGGCGTGGAGAGATAGCACTTGTTGCCCGCATTGTAGACAAGCCCCCCTGTTTCATCGTCCCTCCATACGCCACGCGCTCGAATGCGTGAAGGGTCGAACATCTCGCCCCCTGTCTCTTGAAGGAGCTTTTCGGCTACTTCTTGAATGATGACATTACGCATCTTTTTATGATCATCGGGGCTGAGCTCAGGGCGCACCCATCGGGCATAGTCTTCTAGTGAAGCCATACGCAAGAGGTCTCTTTCTCGGTGCTCTTGTGCCGTGAGGCTTTCTACTACGCTGTAGGTGCGTGACCAATAGACGTTTTTCTTGCCATCCCTACCTAGGGGAATGATGGGGGGCAAGCTCTCTTTCTCCCTGCGCTCTTCCTCCGCTGCATTCTGATCAGCGCGTGCGCAGTTTGATTTTACTCTTGCCTCTTCGTCTTGCTTTAGCTGTTCGGATGCTTTATTTAGTTTCTTTTTCATCTTGATCTTTTTTCTTGTTACTTGAATGAAATTCTTTTTCTAGTATGTCTGTTAACTCCTGCACGCTGTAGAAGGCTGCATGCTCTGAATCACTAACACGAATATGCTTATCTTTGATAATACTCAAAGTTGTATAGAGCTTAATCGTTGACAGAGCACAGTGCAGAGCTATTTTAATTGACCTCGTGTGCAAGCCTATCTCTATTAGCCTCGCTACCTTACGCTCCCCCTGATCCGCGCGTACGCGCATCTTCCAGCTTCCTCCTTTATTTCTTCGTAATATCATAGTGTAGGGATTTGTTGATTAAAATGTCTTCTATGAGAGCTAGGGGGCTATCAGGGGTAAAACATGCGCGTGGGTCTTTCGCGTCTCCCAGTGGCTGCCACGTCATGACGCGTGCCGCCCCTGCTTGCTTTAAGGTGTCGATGGTCGATGCTGCGCCCTTCTTCCCTGCTTCGTCAGCATCGACTAGAAGGATGACATCGAGCCCTTTTAGAGCATCTGCCCAGCTCTGCTTGAATGTCCCTGCATCAGGCTTTGCCAGTACTAGGGGGATGTCGTCCGCGCATGGGCACTCTTCGGGGCTGTCAATGCGTAGCATCTCTAGCCACGTGTGCAGAGAATAGCGCACGGCTAGCGCGTCACTTTCACCCTCTGTGATGATCACTCTACGCAAGCTAGAGTCGATGAGAGATGCACCCCAAAGAGACTGCTTCTTGCTTCCCTTCCATGCGGTGAAGCGCGGTGTCCCTTCTCTCATGGCTTCCATGGGTAGAGATCGCCTTTTCACTGCTGTTACGCGCCACTTGATACCATCATGAGCCGTGTACAGATAGAGCAACGCCCCTTTCTCATCCACCCCTAGCAATCCTGCTTCGGGCTCGAACTCATCACAGTGATGCAGCAGGGCAGGGAGAGGCAAGCCCAGAATCCTAGAGTGCGTCTTCATCGTCTCTTCCTGCCTCATCGCTCGCCTCACGCTCTCCCATGCGCGGCATTCCATATCGTAAGGAAGGTATTCTATAGGGGATTCTTGATGGCTTTGCTTCATCGCTATGCTCAGGGCTGAGGGGACGCCACTAGTGCGCGTCTTGCGCTTCGTGTAGCTTCTATCCTCAAGGCTGAGGCTGTAACCTACTGTGTCCGCTATGTGCTCGGCTATCTGCTTGAAGTTCTTTCTAGCGTCAAGGTTCAGTACCTCAGCAGCTAGATCAAAGACTGTGCCACCCTTGCTACAGGCATAGCATCGAGCATAGCCGATGCCGTTCTTTTCCGAAAGCTTCACCTTGGGGCGTTCGTGCGTGCCATAAGGGCAAGGATAGAGCAAGGCTGCCCCTTGCTTCCTTGGTGCTCCTAGTTGCTTTTCACAATACGCCCTTAAGGGCACCTTGCGAAATTAGCAGCTTCATGCTTTGGATGGCAGCTTGA
>CAYJJD010000150.1:0-4006 GCA_964370425.1 uncultured Akkermansia sp.
CAAACCAAAGCGAAAAGCCGAGCAACGAGAGCAACGAACGCAGCAAGAGCCGCCCTCCGCCCGCGAAATCTTCTCCCTCGCCAGCCTCGAAGAGCCAGCCAACCTCCCCACCAAAGAAGGCTGGGACAGCTCCGTGCCCATAACGCTCACCTACGCCTCCCAAGGCACGCACCGCCTCTTGCGCCTCCGCACCAAAGGAGACGAGCTAGCAGCGCAAGCCAAGCCCCGAGAACAGACACCCACCGCACGCGCCATCCTATTAGCCAACGCCTTGAAGATTGAGGCAATATTGATGACAGGCGAGTTCAAGAACGCCTCCGAGCTAGCGCGTGCAATAGGCGTGAGTAAGAAGCACTTGAGTACTATGTTAAGTATGTTGAATATGGGGGTTGAGGAGATGGAGAAGGTGCTTTTTGAGGCAAGAGCTTAGAAGATACCATCCGTTCGTGTCTGGTATAATTTCATGGCATAATTTCATATGAACTTGTACTTACTGCAATTTTATGTACAATATTCAAGGAATGGCACATACTCCTATTAATCAGCACTATTTACCACGCGTATACTTGAACTGCTTCTCGGATCCAGAAAAGCGTGTATGGGTGTATGATAAAGAAACATGTAGATGCGAAAGAAAATCGACTAAAACTATTGCATGTGAACACCATTTGTATACCAATCTACAAAATGACAAAGAAGATTATAGCATAGAGAATTGGCTAGGTCAAATTGAAACCAAATATGGTAGAATTATACCAAAAGTTAGAAATAAGGAAGAAATTTCAGTTGAAGAGAAACGTTCCTTGGCTCAATTTATCGCTACCCAGAAAGTACGTGTTCCTGCCTCACATGATAAAATGAAAACTGACGGTAAGGAGTTTTTGAATTTTATATGCAAGTCGCTCCAAGATAACAAAATGTTTCCTGATGCTGAGAAAATAGGTCATTCGCTGAACTTTACAAAAGAGGCAATGTGGTATGTGTTATTTCAAAGCGCGAATGCAATAACTCCTCTTTTTGCAGACATGTTTTGGAGATTTGTGCACGTCAGCGATGGTTCGCTGGTTACAAGCGATAACCCAGTTTTTGTTTTAGCCCCAGAAAATCATGACCCATTATATGGTGTTGGACCCCTAACTGGTACTAACGGTATCGTGCTTGCACCCAATTTGTTATTATTAATGAATAATTATGGAAATAATGGAATAATACACGCAGATTCCAATGAATCTAAACTTAAACAAGACATAAAAAAAATAGCCAAACAAAATGCTAAACGGTATATTTTTGCAAAAAATAAAATAGATTTAGACTGTTATACGGATAAGTAATTTTAAGAATTGCTTCTTTTTACAACACCAATATTTGCCTTTTAAAGCCTACCATCAAACTGCGGAGGGAAGGACTTGACAGGCCAATTTGAAAGCGAAGCCGAACACGCAAGAGCAGTTGTAGTCAGCAAAAAACACCTAAGCACCATGCTCAAAATGCTAGACCTAGACGTAAACGAGATAGAGCGTATCTTATTTGAAACAAGAGTAAGGTAAGGCTTAAATTTGCTTAAGCCAGCCGCTTGGGAAATTGGGTGCAAAACGATCCATTTCAGCAATCACATCTGATTTAGTAACTCGAAAAAATTTACCTTGAGAATATCTGAATTGATCGCAAGGTTCAAGGACGGTCATACAGACTTTCACTGCTATTATATCTTTTTTTAGTTAAATGGTGAAGCCAACATTCCCTGCCTGTTTCACTGCCTCGTTCGATATTCTCAGCTTTCAAAGGAAAAGGCAGACCTCAAACTCTTGCAACCATCCGCAATGGCTACAATATCGCCAATCTTGATCTCATCGTCGAAACGTTCACCACGAGCATCAGCTCTATCCATAAAGATCATATAGTTGTGTTTAAATTCTTTGAAAATACTCTGATTTGAAGCTCCTTTATTGTCCCAGCGTGACCCGACTTTCCAATAATTTACGTTATCCTTCTTAGTGATTTTATTTAATTTTAGTGTGGCATGTACGCCTCTTTCATGTTCGTATACTTTGCTGAAAATAGTATATTTAAATATTGGTACTATTACATACTATAGAGTGTCATTCAGTAGTGTTTACATTTATAAAATGAAATAAAATTATGGATTTTCTCGTATTTATTCTTATGGTAGATCCTAGTTGAGAATGATTATTGCTTAGTGAAGGTGGTGAGAGTATTGATGGAGGTGAAGGGCGGTAGTGAGCAATCAGATTTTTAGATAAATTGGGGGAATATAGTTTGAATGCAAATAATTTGTATGATAGACTGTCGCCATGAATCCTGAAGTTAGAGCTAGTGTGAGCAAAGATTATAAGTTTCGCGATGATAATGGAAACGATGTTAGTTATATCGGACGTTTTTGCAAGGTTGATTGTAATTTATGCTTATTTCATTTTGCGTCAAGTGGAGGCAATTCCCAAAAAAAATTAAAGGATGGTGAGAAAATTCTAATTGAAAGATTGCATGCAGTTGGCATTAAAAGAGTTAATATTTACAAGCGTTCAAAACCAGCAAGCGGAAGATTAACAGAAAATTCTATAATGAAGCTGGAACGATCAAAGTCAAATGTTGAAATAGATAAAATGGTAGCTGTCAGGAAAGATTCTCAAAATCCACAAAGCTATCTACTGATTTCGAGCAATGATTTTAATAAAGAATTGTTTGATTATGTGGTATCTGGAGATAAAAAGTCTAAAGAAAACTATTTAAAAACAAAAGACAATGATTATGATATATTTTCGCGAGTTCGACGAAGGCTGTATCAATCCCAATTTCGGAATGACGTGTTGCATGCTTATGATAAAAAGTGTTTTGTTACTGGTTGTTCAATAGAAGAGATATTAGAGGCGGCGCACATAGTACCATATGCTCAGAGAGAAAATATTGAGCAAATTAACGATGTATGCAATGGGGTGTTATTGCGTCCTGATATACATGCTTTATTTGATGCTGGGCTATTAGAATTGATATACAAGGAGCGTCAAGATGGTAAAGATTATACTTTTATCGTAAAAGTGTTAGTAAAAAACAAAGATTACGATAGAATTGACAGAAAGGAAATAATCTTACCGCAAGTAGTAGATGTAGAAAAATTCAAAAAAAATTTGAATATTCGTCAACAGTCTAAGTAATAATTGAAAACGAAGACCTCTTCTTTTAAAATGAGTTTGTGATTAAAAGGGGTGAGAGTCTGATACATATTGTTTTTTTGAAACTTTTTAACAGTCAGCAAGTTAGCGGAATGCTCGCTGGGGTCGACCCACAAATCGCGACTTTTAGCCTCGTTTTTTAAAATTTCACCTTTTTGATTTCTTGAGTATCACCCCGACCAGATGAGCAAGAATCACATATGAGGCTAGGGAAGCAGGGTAAGCTTAAAGCCCAATACTTCATCAAGAGCAATCCTAGTAGATGCGACTGGCGTGTAGTGAAAGCACTACGTCTTATTTTGGGAGACCCTGCCCCTTCGCTTTCTGCTTAGCTCAGGCGTTTAGTTACCTTGCATCCATCGAACTCCCTTCGATGGGTATCGAACTTTGCCCTTGTTGGTTCGATCACCTTCGATACCCTGATTTTTTATACTTTCCTCTTTATCAATAACTTAGCACTTTGTTACCTAGGGTTCGAACTTGGAAACAACGCGAATTGCTTCGTTTTAGAGCTTGGCTTGATTTGTTGCGGTCTCTCTATGAGCTTCTTATGCGCCTCATGTCCATCGAGGTTCCCTTGGTGGGGGTTGAACCGAAACGAGTCAGGGGAGTGCAGAAGTCACTTAAAGCGGGCTAGGAGGGGGCGTTTGGGGCGGTTGAGGGGCAGATTGTGGGCACAAGTAGTGACTTGCTAAGTCGCTGGTGGTGTGGGCAGTATATGAAAAGAGCCTCTTAGTTGTTCTACTAAGAGGCTCTTCCAAAATAGGGTGCTCGGTGGGGATCGAACTTATAAATGAATTAGTGTTAGTTGGTTAAAT
>CAYJJD010000151.1:0-3954 GCA_964370425.1 uncultured Akkermansia sp.
CACCTTCACCGCGTGGGCGGAAGCCACCTTCACCACGAGGACGGAAGCCACCTTCACCACGTGGGCGGAAGCCACCTTCGCCACGAGGACGGAAGCCACCTTCACCGCGTGGGCGGAAGCCGCCTTCACCTTCGCCGCGTGGGCGGAAGCCGCCTTCGCCGCGTGGACGGAAGCCACCTTCACCGCGTGGGCGGAAGCCACCTTCACCGCGTGGGCGGAAGCCACCTTCGCCACGAGGACGGAAGCCACCTTCGCCACGAGGACGGAAGCCGCCTTCGCCGCGTGGACGGAAGCCGCCTTCACCGCGTGGACGGAAGCCACCTTCGCCACGAGGACGGAAGCCACCTTCGCGATCGCCACGAGGACGGAAGCCACCACGGTCACCACGGTCACCACCACGGTCACCACCAGGGGCGCGGCCGAATGGTCGACGGTTTTCGCGCTCTGGCTCGTAGGCTTCACCTTCGGCGAAGCGTGTGTTGATGCCGAGTTCGGCTTCATCTTCTGTTTCGAAATCATCGGCGTTGAAGACGTATTCATCGTCGTTTTCTTCAACTGTGGTATCAGCTTCTGCATCGGGTGCAGGTACTGGACGAGGCTTGAATACTTGCTTCGCTCCGAGCATCTTGCTGCGGCGCTTTGGATTGACTCCAGCGAGTTCTACTTCCGCAGGTGTGAGGAGGCGTGCCAGACCTGGCTCGAGATCACCACCCCAGAGGGAGCCGATACGAACGCGGACGAGCTTCTTCACACGAAGTCCGAGGCAGGAGAACATCTGGCGCACCTGACGCTTCAGACCCTGTTCGAGCACGATGGCTGCACGGCGAGCGGAGAGGCGGGAGACGTACTTCGCCTTCGCCTGACCTTCTGGTAGGCGGAGACCCTTGAGCATCTGGATGAGGACGCTGTTGTCAAAGTTCTGGTCGAGCGTGACCCAGTATTCCTTTTCGATGCCACCGCTGGGGTGGGAAAGGTTCTGGCTGAGCTTACCATTGTTTGTAAAGAGGAGGAGACCTTCGCTGTCTGCGTCCAGACGACCGACGTAGGATACGTGGCGGTACTTGGGAAGAAGGAGGTCGTAAACTGTAGCTGCTGCACCCTGTGCTTCTCGGCTCGTGACGACGCCACGTGGCTTGTTAAGAAGGATGACTACTTCTTCCTTAGGAGTAGCATGGCGGCCATCGACTTTTACGAAGTCGGTAGGAAGGACACGGATACCTGGGGTATCGACGACTTGTCCATTGATTTCGACACGGTGCTCGGCGATGAGACGATCGGCTGCACGGCGTGATTCGTAGCCACAGGAGGCTAGAAACTTATTGAGGCGGACGCTGCCTTCTGGAGGCGCGGGATAGTTATTATCTTCTGACATATGATATGATCGATCTATGATGTGGGTAGGTGTGATGTGATGAGGACTAGTTTCCTAGTCAATATTGTGTGTGTAAGTGTGTGGAGCTAGAAAGAAACAGCGATGCGCTCAGTAATGCGCTGTCCGTACGATAAGAACAAAAGTCTCTCGGCGTTTTGACCGAGAGACTCGAAAACTTTTCTTGTGGAATAATCCTCCCTGTGAGAGGAATGAAGGCTGATATTAGGCTTCGAACTTTGTCTTAGGAAGACCGATTGGGCTTTGACCCTGCTTCCATTGACCGCGATCCTTGAGAACCTTTACGCGTTCGAAACGCTTGAGAACGGAACGCTTACCGCCTACGGTACCTGTAGCCTTGAGTGTTGAGTGCTTGGACATGTCTGTATGTTTGTTTTGTAAAAAATGAAATTGAAACCGCATCGCTGCGATATCGGGGTGGCAATTTATAAACTTTTCTGACGCATTTGGCAAGCAAAATTTGTTCTAAATTGAAAAAATCTTTTAGCCATTTAGAAGAGAAGAAGTATCTTCACGAAGAAAGTCATCAGGATCAGAGCCACAGGGTAGGCCGTCGCGTAGGCGATGACAGGTGACTGCATGTCGGTTTTCCCCGTGATCGCACCGAGGGCCGGCGTGGAGGTCATGCCACCACATATGCCGCCGAGGCTCTCGGGGAGCTTCATCTTAAAGTAGATTCTCGCGAGTATGTACCCGACAAGCATGGGGATGAAGGTGACCATCGCGCCGATGAAGAGCATGGACATCCCCTGCTGCTGTAGTGTCTCGACGAGCTGTCCGCCACCTGCTATGCCAGCACCTGCGAGGAAGAGCATGAGCGCGAGCTCCATGACGAAGACACGGGAAGGGCGTGGCATGTAGCCGACGATAGGGCCTATCTTACCGAAGTGACCGAGGATGAGCGCAACGATGAGCGGTCCGCCTGCCATGCCGAGCGAGAAGCTCGCGCTATCGCCTATGGAGAACTGCACATTACCCAGCAGGATGCCGAGGCTGATGCCGCCTGTGAGCGAGAGAATATCTGTGGCATTCAGCGCCGTGCTACGGTGCCCGCATGTGGTGCGGAACTTCTCGATGGCTTCCGCAGGTCCGACGACGCGCACGACATCATTACGCACGAGGGAGGTTTCACCGCTGGGGACGAAGGTCGCACCGAGGCGCGTGATGCGAGAGATGACGAGTCCGAACTGGCTGAGTGGCTTGAGCTCATTGAGCGCGAGTCCGCAGAGCTTGGGGTTCAGGACGATGAGTTCTTCGCATTCATCACCGAAGCTGCGTGGATGCTGCTTGCTGCGGTCGATATGCCCATAGAATAGCGATTCGCGGCGTATGTTTGCGCGAGAGCCGACGATGAGTATTTCGGAGTCGTTTTCGAACTGGTCGCCGTCCTGCAAGGGGCGCATGCGGCCGTCTTCGATCTTGCGCGTGATGCGGCAGAGCATGCGGCTGTCGTTTTCAAACTCAAGGATGCTTTTACCGAAGAGGTCCGAGTTATTCACCGTGATGACGCGGGCGATGATCTTTTCTGGGTCTTTTCCCTTTTCGCTTTCAGCGTTATTTTCAGCAGTGCTCGTACCGAAGTCCTGCTTGAGCAAGCGGGGCAGCAGCTGCACGAAGAGCACGACACCTATCACGCCGAAGGGGTAGGCGACCCCGTAGCCTATGTTCAGGAGAGGGGATTCATTTAGAGCCTCGGATGCTGCCGCGAGGGCAGGGGTGCTCGTCATCGACCCTGCGAATATCCCTGCTGCTATCTCAGGGGATACGTCGAAGAACTGGCACAGCCCCAGAGTGGTCAGCCATGCGGAGAAGACGACGCAGAAGGTGAGCAGCACGAGGCGTGTGCCCTGACTAGAAAGCGCGGCGAAGAAGCGATTCCCCACGCCTAGCCCGACGCAGTACACGAATAAGGCTGTCCCGAAGCCCGATATCCCCTGCGGTACACTCAGCCCGAAGTGCCCCGCTATCATGGCGATGAACAGTACGCCAGAGCTGCCCAGCGAGATGCCCTTCACCTTAAAATTCCCTAATGCCATGCCTAGGAACAGGATGGCGAATAAGACAAATGTAGGATTCTTGATAATTTCGTTCATGATGTCTCTTGTGCCTTGTGGGCACGCGCAGGCGTATAGCATGAAATCTAAGATTTGGCAAGTGTAGATTAAGGACACTTGCGAAATTAGTCCGAGTAGAATGTTAAGCTCAAGAATAAGCGAAACAGCACGCCTTTTTTCCGCATTTTGGCGAGAATTTACAGCTTTTTGGGCTTACATAGCTCGCTATGCGCACCCAAACGCCGTAAATTATCATCCAAACTACATGCAAAGTCCGAAGCTGCTAATTTCGCAAGTCCCCCTTACTAGATAGCGATGTGCTGCAAGATGCAGGCAAAGTATCAGCAGAAATGGAAAAATTGCATGCTGAAAGCGAGTTTGAAAAATTCCGCATTATACAAGATCGACTCTACGTGAGTGACTTTGATATGTTCCAGCGTTTGGAGATAGAAACCAAGGGCACCTTGCGAAATTAGCAGCTTCATGCTTTGGATGGCAGCTTGAGGCTAG
>CAYJJD010000152.1:0-3899 GCA_964370425.1 uncultured Akkermansia sp.
TTGAAAATCGCCCCGCCGTCTTTTGCCGAGTTCGCGATGAAATCTCCCGTGATGGATCCCATTTCGCCACCATCGTTGAAAATCGCCCCGCCGGCGAAGCTAGCCGAGTTCGCGATGAAATCTCCCGTGACATCACCTATTATCATCCCTTCGTCATTAAAGATAGCCCCACCCACTTCACTTGCTAGCTCGATGAAGCTGTGCATAATGTCAGTCCCAGAGCTGTCGCCCACGACACGTACATTATTACTGGAGTAGACGGTGAGATCTGCATTTTCATCAGCTCGAGAGACCCTCTCGAGAAGGTATGTGTCACCATCGTGTTTCCAGTTGTAGCGTGCGACTTCCTCTATAGACCCTGCGGAAGCTTCTTTCCCGAAGTTATCACCCAGCGTGTCAGTGAAAACCAGATTATTTATCGTCGAGCTATATTCTCCTGTCAGGGTATTATAGCTGGGGATCTCAAGGCTGAAGTTTTTTCGCTCGATCCCCCCCTCCACACGGATGAGCTCGTAGCCTGCATCTGGATTGTATGAGCCTAGATTGAGCTGTTCGAGACTACGGCTGCTGAGGCTATAGCTATTACTATCGATATCTTTCGTGATCACTGCGAAGTCATAATCCGCACCAGATACGCTCATCATGCTCTCTAAGTCTCCCGCACTGATGACATTCTCATTACCTTCAGCCCATGTGATGAAACCATTTGCCGTGTCGAGTGAATCATAGAAGTCCACGTGAACGAGGCTGCCGATGCCGAGCTCACCTGCCGTGCCAAGGTGCAGCTTTGATTCACCCTGCGCAGCTATCTCAAAGATGAGCCTGCCTTCATTCAACAGCACATCACTTGTAATCTCCCCATTGAGGATGATATCCCCACTGCCACTGATGCTGCTGCTCAGTGTGCCTGTACCGAGGATGAGCGTGCCTTCATTGCTGATACTGCCGCCCTCTAAGCGGTCTGCCGAGGTCGTGATGGTATTATCCTTCAGGATAAAGACCTTACCACTACCTGAAATCGTGCTGCTCAGTGTACCAGTACCGAGGATGAGCGTGCCTTCATTGCTGATACTGCCGCCCTCTAAGCGGTCTGCCGAGGTCGTGATGGTATTATCCTTCAGGATAAAGACCTTACCACTACCTGAAATCGTGCGGCTCAGTGTACCAGTACCGAGGGTGAGCTTACCTTCATTGGAGATGCTGTTGCCCGTGCCAAGGTAGCTCGCGCTGCCCGCGATGACGCTAGCGTCGGTTTTGATTGTGAGATTACTGTTATCAAGCAGGGCTGATGCCTCGGGTAGGTAGCCTATATCGCCCTCTTTGCCATAGCCTGCAAAGCTACCTAGCTTCAGCGTGCCATCGTACACGGTGATGCTTTGCTTGCTCACCTTATTATTGAACTCGACAGTGAAGAACTTCGTGGGGACCTTCCCCTCATCGTCTGTAATGATTGCACCTGTGCCATCAATACCCGCATTGATGTGGAGCTGTTGATCGGGCACAGAGTACACGCCCCCATCAATGGTATCATTCACCACGATGCTGTAATCGCCATAGGCGTTAAAGCGGATGGTGGAGGTATAGCCAACAAAACCTTTATTATAAATAGCATTGTATACCTTCACTTCACCAGATTGCGTGTAGTTGCCAGTAAACTGCATGCTACGATCTAGAGCAAGGAAAGCTACCGTAGATATGTTGTTAACAATCGCCCCACCGTAGGCGTAGCTATTGTCAGAGCTAGCATAATTCCCCACAAAATCGCCAGTAATGTTACCCAGTTCACCTCCATCAATATTAATCGCTCCGCCATAGGATGCGTAATAGCTAGAGGCATAATTACCTATAAAATCGCCTATGATATTACCTATCTTGCCAGGGTCACCATTCTTATTGCCATAATTGTAAATCGCCCCGCCAGAGGTGATGCCATTGTCAGCAGTGGCATAATTCCCCACAAAATGACCTGTAATGTTGCCCATGATGCCATAATTGTGAATCGCCCCGCCCCAGGCTTCGGTATTACTCTCGTGATGGGGAGCTGGAGAGTTAACAGTAGCAGCAGTATAATTCCCCACAAAATGACCTGTGATGTTGCCAATCTTGCCAGAACTGTCGTTATAAATCGCCCCGCCCTTGGCATCGGCACGCGCACCTGGGAAAACGGGAGAGTCAGCAGTAGTATAATTCCCCACAAAATGACCTGTGATATTGCCTAGGCTACCACTGTTATAAATCGCCCCTCCATAGTTAATGCTAGAGCCAGAGCTAGAGCTCGCAGCAGCATAATTCCCCACAAAGTGGCCTGTTATATTGCCTAGTGACTGCGCAGAATTACCGAGATGAATCGCTGAGCCTTTATCATTACAGCTCAGCCCCACGAAGCTGTGGGTGATGGGCTTTTTTCCATTACCGGCCGTGATGCGTACATTATTACTGGAATAGGCGGTGAAGTCGGCACGCGCGTCGCCAGAGGCGAGTTCTTTAATGACGATGTGCTCGCCATCTTTCTCCCAGCGGAAGCTGATGATATCATGAGAGTTGACAGCTCCTGACATCTCATCACCCAGATAGCCGTTAATCTCGACATTGTTCAGCGTGCTACTCCAGCCCGTAGTCTCATCGTAGTCATAGCTCACCACAGTGAAGATCTTTGCCTGCGTGTCGCCATCTACTTGATCGAGGTCATAGGAAGAGGCACGCGTGGGTGTATCGCTAATTGATAAGCCGTAAGAGTGATCCCCCTCTGTCACGCTGTAGATGAATGTCTCTGCCCCCGAGTAATTGAGGGTGACAATGTCTTGCATGCTGGCCAAACCAAGTACCGTCGCATTCGCATCCCAGCTAATGAAGCTCGCCAGATTGTTAAGGCTATGGATATTTACGCCATTAAAGTTAATGCTAACTTGGTCAATATCATTTAGCGAGGTTGATGCATTCATGTGAAGATGTGAGTTCTTCTCCACTCCATCAAAGCTGAATATCAGCTCACCCGCGGCTATACTTACACTGCTGGAGATTACCCCATCCAGCTGAATGTCACCCTCACCACTAATCGCGCTGCCCAGCGTGCCTGTAGCGAGGATGAGCTTGCCTTCATTGCTGATGCGGCCGTCCTCTAAGCGGTCTGCCGAGGTCGTGATGGTATTATCCTTCAGGATAGAGACCTCGCCACTACCTGAAATCGTGCTGCTCAGTGTGCCTGTACCGAGGGTGAGAGTGCCTTCATTGGAGATGCTGTTGCCCGAGCCAAGGTAGCTCGCGCTGCCAGCAGTGACGCTAGCGTCGGCATTGATTGTGAGATTACTGTTATCCAGCAGAGCCGAGGCTGATGGGAGGTAGTCGGCATCACTCTCTTCGCCATAGCCTGCAAAGTCACCTAGCTTCAGCGTGCCAGCGTATACGGTGATGCTTTGGTTGCTCACCTTGTTGTTGAACTCGATGGTGGAGAAATTCGAGATGGCGTCCCCTTTATCGTCTGTAATGGTCAGCCCGAATCCATCTAACCCATTGTTAATATGGATGGTGTTAGTAGCCTTGTATTCGCTATCACCGTTAATGCTATCATTCACGGTGATGCTGTGGACACCATAGGCGTTCATGTGAAGTGTGCCTGCATTAAAGATAGCTTCGTAAGTTTTATTCACTCCTTCATCTGCACTGATATAATTCCCTGTGAACTGCATGTTACGCCCCTTCGCGAGAAGAGCTAAAGTGCTAATGTTGAGAATCGCCCCGCCATTCAAGCTAGCCGAGTTCGCGATGAAATCACCCGTGATAGCCCCAATTTCGCCGCCTTCGTTGAGAATCGCCCCGCCTTCATCAGCCGAATTCGCGATGAAATCACCCGTGATGACTCCCATTCCGCCATAGTTGGAAATCGCCCCGCCGGACTCAGC
>CAYJJD010000153.1:0-3771 GCA_964370425.1 uncultured Akkermansia sp.
GGCTGTGTCAAAAATTTTCAGATTGAGGCTTGTGCAAGCTCCAAAGCAGGGCTTTGAACTTCTTCACCACGGCATGGAAGTTCTGTCTGGTCATGCCAAAGCGGATGGCGTGACTCTGGCATGTTCCCTCTCCACAGAGGTAGCGAAGAGCTGCCCACTTGAGCTCAGCTCCGTACTTCTTGCTGTGCATGAGAGAATTGAGAGCTCGTAGCTTGAGCGGATTCGCTTCAAAGAGGCGTATGAGGGCATCCATGGAGGCTTCTGAGATAAGCGGATTGCCCACGTGCTCCTCTTCAATCGGGAGTTCGTGGCTATCGTGGTCACTAAGCGGGACGAGAAGTCCTTTTTCTTCGGCAAGTTTACGTTGCTCGGGGCTAAGTGATGCAATCCATGCTTTCGCCTCAGCGGAATCGAATGCCTCAGCGTACTTGCGGAAGCGAATAGGGGCGTTTTGGGCGTATGGGTCGGTGTTCATGGGCGTGAAAATGGGAAAATGTGGGTGTTTTGATGAAGCGTTCGTCAGGCGGTGGCACTTGAGGTTTCTTCTGCCACTTCGTGTAATCGACTTATATAGAGATTTTTAAATGATGGATTTAAAGCTTGAGTGGCGGTGGCGGAAGCCTCTATCATCCCTTTATATAATATACACACACGTATATACATACACACACATATATTAGATTAGTGAATTTATCTGCCACTCCGCCACTATGGGGTGATTCGGTCTTTTTGCTCAATGGCTTATCGCAGTGGCGCAAGGTGGTGGCAGAAGGATTTCGCTTCTGCCACAGCACCACCTTGCGCCACGCCACACAGAGTTTAGAAGGGCATGACATCATCAATTACACTTGATTTTGCGCTATTGAGATAGTTCTCCCACGCGCTTCGCTTAACCACCCATACGCGCACTGTATTCGTTTTTTTGTAAGCAAGGGGGAAATCGCCTCGCTTTTTGAGCAAGCCAAGTGAGATGGAAACCCAACGTGTGCTGTTTTTGCCGCGTAGCAGCTCCTTGGTTGCCTCGTCTATGCTGAGGCGAGAAAATATCTCGGCTGATGTTCCCGCTATCTCTGTGATGCTTTTATCGGCAGCAAAAACGCTATTGAGGTACATGGTGAGGACTTCTTCAAAAGCTGCTGATTGTCCGCTATTCTCAGCAGCTTCGTAGAGCTCTGGGTGAAGGTAGCCATTCACGCCCCATCTTGAGTCGCCTTGACAGTGCTCGGGAAACTCTAAATGAAGCAAATAGTTGCAAAAGGAGGGCAGCTCCTTTTTGGCATTTCTTGCAGCGTTGGGGTCGTGCATCACGGTATCGCTGGTGCGGTAGAGGCTTATTTTGTCTCTGTTGTTGATGTCAATTTCTGGGAGTAATCCGAGCGAAATCGGGTCTGTGTTGAGTGTGACATAGATACGCCCAGACCACTGAATAGCAGCAGCATCTTTAAACTTACCTTCTACTGCATGCCGTTTATTAGCAGCCATCTTCTTGAGCATTTTGGTGAAGTGTGCTCGCTCTTTCCAATCGTCCTTGCTCACGCTGTCGTTGAGAATCCATGCCCCAGTCTCATAGAGTTGGATATTGAAGCGAGAGATGCCAAGGAGGTAGTCTGACGCATCTTCGTAACCACCGAGAGATGGTCCAATAAGCACTTCGGTGAGGAAGTTTTTACCCACACCTGGTTCACCTGCGATAAAGATTGTGCGCCCACTTTTGGGGTTGAAATGATAGGCATTTTGGTAGGCGTAAGCCCACTCGCAGATAAATCGTTCTCGCTGGATGATGTCAGGGAAGAGCTCTTTCAAGAATTGAGCAATCCAAGGGAAACTCTCTGCCCATTCTGTGGAGGCTGCCTCATCGGGCTTCATCACACGAATGAAACTTGTATTTAGGAAGAACTTGTCACCCATCTTCACCACCTCATCTTTGTTGTAGATAAATGGTACTGCGCCTGATAAGGATTTCTGGCTCACAATGCGCCCTATTGCTTGCTTGACTTGGCTTTCTTGCTCGCCTGAGTCTTTGTTACATCGTGCGCGTAAGCCGTAACTGGAAGCAAGGAAGCTCTCGAAGTTTTGCCGATTATAACATTGCCACGTCGGAGAAGATGACCCATCAGGGGAAAGCATTGGCACTTTGACGTAGAACTTATTATTGATGAAATAGCAATCATGTACGGCAGTACCGAGGGTGTCTTGCTTGTACTGCTCGATGAACTCCTCTCCAAAGATGTCTCGCCATGAGCGGAAAGGATGCACGCCAGTGAAGCAGACCATGCCTTTCTCTGTCACAATGGCAGCTGTTGGACTGTCTGCTGAGGCATCCCAGAAGCGGCAACCACGAGCCCCGATGAGGAAATCATTTGTCCAGCGATTCGGGAAGCGTTTCTCCACTTCACGTGCCACGCGGTCGATAGGAATGGCAAGAGCATCATCGCCTAGATTAGCCTTCTTCAACGCAGCATCAAGCCACAGAGCAGTTCTAGTCGCAGGTATAGGGCTACCGCCTCCCTCCTGCCACTCCCAGCCCACGTGGAAGACCTGAGAGGTGTTGTAGTAGGCGTTCTCATCCAGCGTGCCAAAGGCTGATTTAAGCTTGAGCTCCTTGGCAATGTGCTTGAGCAAGTTTTGCTGAGAAAGAGGGTCAGGTAGCAGGGGGAGCGGTTCTTCCAAAAGCCAGATGGCATGCGTACCGCCCGAGTAGGAGCGTGAGATGTAGGAAGGTTTGATAGAGATGCGGTCGAGGTATTTCTTGCGCTTGACATCGTCAATGCGTGAGTCGAAATCCGCCACAATCGCATGCAAGCGAGCAGGTGGATTATTGCGACTCACTCTCTGGTGACGATTGATGCCGCTGATGCCCGAAATCAGGCAGCTCTGCGTCTTTTCATCCGAGATGTATGCCTTGTAGGCATCCTTGTCAGGGAAGTTGACTCTGGGGCATTCTGCGTGCTTCCAAGGCTCTTTCCATTCTACTTGGTCAGATGTCAAATTGGCAATACAAGGCAGGACGTTTAAAGGAGGGGGTGTGTACATATCATTAGGGGAAATGTCAAATTATGAGGGGGTGGAACGCCTCCCCATCTAATGACAGGGAGGCTACATGGGTTATTTTGTGTAGTGGGTAGAGATGAAGGATTCAGCCGAGAGCGGGAGTCCTTCTAGCCAATCGGGGGGCGTGGTCATGAGGGATTCAATGATGGGAAGGGCTGTTTCAGCTTTATCTGTATCCACCTCCACCACCACTTCGTCATGAATGTGCATGATGACTGGATAGCCAGCAGCTTCAATGCGAAGAATAGCTTCAGCGAGTACGTCCCGCGCCACGGCTGAGGTGAGGTTTTCAGCGAGCTTTCCTCCAAAGAATGCCATGCGTCTGCCCTGTACCGAGGCTGCTATGCCACGCGGAGAGCTCAGCACCTTGCGATAGTTGAGGATAACGTAATATGTGATTTAAAAAGTTATTTTGTATTACTTAATTTGTTATTGAAGTAGCCATGAAAACATGATAACTTAGTAGTGGTTTATGTAAATATAGTATGAAATTATGCTTGCATAGCTGAAACAATGATTTTAATTTAGATAGAAAAGAGAGCGAATGGATAGTTATAGTACAAGTAAACGTGCGGATTTTTTTTCAGATATACATTTGTGGCCTCCATCTTCAAAGTTAGATTATAAAGGTTGGTTAGCTAATTTTAGTCGTTCGGAACAAAATATGGCACTGCGTCAGAATCGCTGCGTGAACGCGGGGCATGTTTTCTGCCGTAATTT
>CAYJJD010000154.1:0-3335 GCA_964370425.1 uncultured Akkermansia sp.
GCATCATCGCAAGCGTGCAATCAGGCAAAACGACCGCCCCTGAAATCACGCTCAACTACATCATTGCTAACTTGCCAGGTCCCACTTTGTGGCTTTGCCAAACCGATGATGACGCGAAAGATGTCTCAGAATCGCGCATGCAAAAGCTCTTCGAGAACTGCCAACCTGTGAAGGCTCTTTTCCCACCCGATAAGAACAAGAAGCGAAACACCACCATTCACTTCGCCAATGGCATGACGCTGTGGATGGCGGGCGCATACAACCGCAAGAATCTACAGACAAGAAGTATTCGTTGGCTCATCGGAGACGAAACTTGGCTCTGGCCGCAGGGACACATGGCAGAGGCAGAGGCACGCGTGACGGCTTTCGGATGGCTGGGCAAGTGCGTGTTTATGTCACAAGGAGGCTTTGCAGGTGACGACACCCACCGCAAGTTTGAGACGACAGACCAGCGTGAATGGCAGTTCCAATGCCCAGAATGCGGCAAATATCAGCCCTATCTCTGGGAGTGCATCGAATGGCCAAAGGAATGCCGTGGGCTTGATGGCGAGTATGATTTCAACATCGTACGCACACAAACCACCATGCGCTGCGCCCACTGCGAACACTCTTTCACTGACTCCGACTTAACGCGCAGAAGTCTCAATGCCTCGGCTAAGTTCATCCCCATGAACCCCAAAGCCGCTGCCGAATGCGTAGGATTCCATTGGAACGCTCTTTGTGCCATGCCTTGGGGCATGCTCGCTGAGCTCTACCTACGCGCCAAAATGGCAGCGAAGAAGGGCGACTACAGCCTGCTTCAACAGTTCTACCAAAAGCGATTAGGGCTGGCATGGGACGAGTTCAAAGAAGACTACAAGATTGAACTCGTACCCAGTGACTACCACATGGGCGACTCATGGGCAGAAGAAGGGCAAATTGGCGGCATCCCTCTGCGCGTTCTCACTGTTGATGTGCAAAGAGATCACTTCTTCCTTGTGGTGAGAAGCTGGTCTCTCATGGGCTCATCTCGCATGATACACTGCGAGCGCGTTCTTACTTACGAAGACATCCATGTTACCTCAAAGAAGTTTGGTGTTCACCCTAGCCTCGTCTTTGTCGATGCAGGTTACAACACCTACGAAGTCTATTCAGCGTGTGCCGAACATGGCTGGATTGCCCTCATGGGTGACAACCGCAAGAGCTTCCCACATCGCATCAAAAATGGGCAAAGCATGGAGCGTTTCTACTCGCCTAAGAGACGCGTCAACCTCGGCAGACAGAGCAATGGCAGAGATAAAATTGCCCAAATGTTCTTTTGGAGCAACCTCAATATCAAGGACACGCTCGCACGCCTTCGCAAGAACACAGAAGGCGCAACGTGGGAAGTCCCCGCAGACAGCCCTGTAGAGTATTTGAACATGCTTGACTCTGAATACCGCGTCTTTGAGCGCGGGCGTTGGATATGGCAGCAAATAGGCAACCGCCCCAACCACTACCTTGACTGCGAAGCCATGCAAGCCGCAGCGGCTACCATGCTCAAAATCATCGGAGCTGAGAGCATCGGTGCATTAGGTGATGATTCAGTGCCTCGCCAGTAATTTTTGACATAAACCCCATAGTATGGACACAGAACAAATCACACCCAGCGTTTTTTGCGCTCACACCGACATGGTGGAGACTGCCGCCCTCGTAGAAAACCCTCGCAACCCCAATCGCCATCCTGAGAATCAAATCGTGGCGTTAGCAAAAATCATCAAGCATCAGGGCTGGCGTAACGCCATTGTCGTGAGCAAGAGGTCAGGCTTCATCGTGAAGGGACACGGCAGACTCAAAGCAGCTCAAATGCTCCAATTGGAGCACGTCCCAGTCGATTACCAAGATTACGAGAATGAAGCTGCCGAATGGGCTGACATGGTAGCCGACAACAAGATTGCCGAGCTATCCCAAATCGACAAAGACGAACTTGCTTCCCTCGTCTCAGACCTTGACGGCATCTTAGACTTAGAGCTCACAGGCTTTGATTCAGGCGAAATTGACGAACTGCTTGCCTACGCAGACACTCCCGCAGACGTGCCTGATGAGGTTGAGCTGGATGCAGAAAAGACCGCCCCTAGCCAACAAGCTAGCCTCTCTTACGGCAATCGTAAGTTCTTCATGCAAGATGACGAAGTTGAACGCTTTGAAGCCTTCATGAACGCTTACTTTGAGAAGAACGGCAATGGCATCGGGCTTGTCATGGAATTACTCGAACACGGAGACTCACGCTATGCGAACTGAATTCATTGAAGAGTTCCCTTTGAGCGAACTAAAGCCCGCTGATTATAACCCACGCAAATTGGATGAAGACAAGTTCATCTTGCTTCAAGAAAGCCTCGACCAATTCGGGGTGATTAAGCCAGTCATTGTGAATGGCGATAACGGCATTCTCACCGCAGGTCACCAACGCACAAGAGCCATGAAAGCCATTGGCATGACGCATTGCCCCGCCATTCGCATCAAGGGCATCACGCGCACCGATGAAATCACCTTCAACCTTTTCCACAACAGCATAGAAACTGACAAGACCCCAGCTCGCGTAGATGTCGAGCAGACAAAACAAATCGCGGGCACGTATCAGTACATCCCCCACACGGCAGTCACGCATGAGCGCAACAACAATGGGCTTGTGATTAAAAACATGGGCGACCTCATCACCCGCTATGGCGAATGGGGTTCAATCGTTTGCAGCGAAGATGGGCGCATCTTGCTCAATTCTGACTATGCCGTGGCTTGCTGCCAAAACCGCTGCCAAATCCTCTGTTTCATGCTCCCCCGCGAGCAGGAAGAAGAAATGCTTCGCTACCTTGGCTACGAATACGGACAGTACTTCTACGATGCTCTGGACGTAAAGAGCTACAACCAGCTGCACTGCCAAATGCACCGCCTAGAGGGCAAAAAGAAGCGCAAAATCACCTCCACGCTCTACGAAAACTACATCATCCCAGAGCTGAGTAAAACATCTCGCACAGTAGACTTTGGGGCTGGACGCTGCGCCTACGCCAATCTACTCGCCTCTCAGGGCTACAATATCTGCGCCTATGAGCCTCACTTCCAAACTCACGGCAAGCTCAACGTGCGCGAGGTGGTGCGCCAAATCAACACCTTGACCCGCAGGCTCAAAAATGGGGGCTTATTTGACACAGTAATTCTTGATAGCGTGCTCAACTCTGTCGTGAATGAAGGCTTTGAACATGCCGTCATGACCACCTGTAACGCGCTCTTGCGTGAAGGCGGTACAATCTATCTCGGCACGCGTAATCTTCAATTTCATCACCATCTCAACAACCTCAAAACCTACACAGGCACAGCACGTG
>CAYJJD010000155.1:0-3332 GCA_964370425.1 uncultured Akkermansia sp.
TCACAGCATGTTCAAAGCCTTCATTGACGACTGAGTTGAGCACGCTATCGAGAATGACTGTGTCGAAGAGACCTCCATTCTTGAGCCTGCGGGTCAAGGTGTTGATTTGGCGCACCACCTCGCGAACGTTGAGCTTGCCGTGAGTTTGGAAGTGAGGCTCATAGGCGCAGATATTGTAGCCTTGAGAGGCGAGTAGATTGGCGTAGGCGCAGCGTCCAGCCCCGAAGTCTACAGTTCGGGAGCTCTTGCTGAGCTCAGGGATGATGTAGTTTTCATAGAGCGTGGAGGTGATTTTGCGCTTCTTTTTGCCCTCAAGGCGGTGCATCTGGCAATGCAGCTGGTTGTAGCTCTTTACGTCCAGAGCATCGTAGAAGTACTGTCCATATTCGTAGCCGAGGTATCGCAGCATTTCTTCTTCCTGCTCGCGAGGAAGCATGAAACAGAGGATTTGGCAGCGGTTCTGGCAACATGCCACGGCATAGTCAGAGTTGAGAAGGATGCGCCCATCTTCGCTGCACACGATTGAACCCCATTCACCATAGCGTGTGATAAGGTCGCCCATGTTTTTAATCACAAGCCCATTGTTGTTGCGCTCATGCGTGACTGCCGTGTGGGGGATGTACTGATACGTGCCCGCGATTTGCCGAGTGACTTCTACGTTGACCTTGGCTGGGGTCTTGTCGGTCTCAATGCTGTTGTGAAAAAGGTTGAAGGTGATTTCATCGGTGCGCGTGATGCCCTTGATTCGGATGGCGGGGCAGTGCGTCATGCCGATTGCCTTCATGGCTCTTGTGCGTTGGTGTCCTGCTGTGAGAATGCCGTTGTCACCATTCACAATGACTGGCTTGATTACCCCGAATTGGTCGAGGCTTTCTTGGAGAAGTAGAAACTTGTCTTCTTCAAGCTTTCGGGGATTATAGTCCGCAGGTTTGAGCTCTGAGAGGGGGAACTCTTCAATGAATTCAGTTCGCATAGCGTGAGTCTCCGTGTTCGAGTAATTCCATGACAAGCCCGATGCCGTTGCCGTTCTTCTCAAAATAGGCATTCATGAAGGCTTCAAAGCGTTCTACTTCGTCATCTTGCATGAAGAACTTACGATTACCGTAAGAGAGGCTTGCTTGCTGGCTGGGGGCTGTCTTTTCTGCGTCTAGCTCAACTTCATCAGGAACGTCTGCTGGCGTGTCTGCGTAGGCAAGCAGTTCGTCAATTTCGGCTGAATCAAAGCCTGTGAGCTCTAAGTCGAGGATGCCGTCAAGGTCTGAGACGAGGGAAGCAAGTTCGTCTTTGTCGATTTGGGATAGCTCAGCAATCTTGTTGTCGGCTACCATATCAGCCCATTCAGCAGCTTCATTTTCATAGTCTTGGTAGTCGACAGGTACTTGCTCCAATTGGAGCATTTGAGCTGCTTTGAGTCTGCCGTGTCCCTTGACGATGAAGCCCGACCTCTTGCTCACGACAATGGCGTTGCGCCAGCCTTGATGCTTGATGATTTTGGCAAGAGCCACAATCTGATTCTCAGGGTGGCGATTGGGGTTGCGAGGATTTTCTACGAGGGCGGCAACTTCCACCATGTCGGTGTGGGCGCAGAATATTTGAGGTGTTTCCATACTATGGGGTTTATGTCAAAAATTACTGGCGAGGCACTGAATCATCGCCCAATGCTCCTATGCTCTCAGCTCCGATGATTTTGAGCATGGTAGCCGCTGCGGCTTGCATGGCTTCGCAGTCAAGATAGTGGTTGGGGCGGTTTCCGATTTGCTGCCATATCCAACGCCCACGCTCAAAGACGCGGTATTCAGAATCAAGCATGTTGAGGTATTCTACAGGGCTATCTGCTGGGACTTCCCATGTTGCACCCTCTGTATTTTTCCTTAAGCGTGCGAGCGTGTCCTTGATATTGAGGTTGCTCCAAAAGAACATTTGGGCAATTTTATCTCTGCCATTGCTCTGTCTGCCGAGGTTGACGCGTCTCTTAGGCGAGTAGAAACGCTCCATGCTTTGCCCATTTTTGATGCGATGTGGGAAGCTCTTGCGGTTGTCACCCATGAGGGCAATCCAGCCATGTTCGGCACACGCTGAATAGACTTCGTAGGTGTTGTAACCTGCATCGACAAAGACGAGGCTAGGGTGAACACCAAACTTCTTTGAGGTAACATGGATGTCTTCGTAAGTAAGAACGCGCTCGCAGTGTATCATGCGAGACGAGCCCATGAGAGACCAGCTTCTCACCACAAGGAAGAAGTGGTCACGCTGCACGTCAACAGTGAGAACGCGCAGAGGGATGCCGCCAATTTGCCCTTCTTCTGCCCATGAGTCTCCCATGTGGTAGTCGCTGGGTACGAGCTCAATCTTATAGTCTTCCTTAAATTCGTCCCATGCTAAACCAAGGCGTTTCTGATAAAATTGTTGCAGAAGGCTGTAGTCGCCCTTCTTTGCTGCCATTTTGGCGCGTAGATAGAGCTCAGCGAGCATGCCCCATGGCATGGCGCAAAGAGCGTTCCAGTGGAAGCCTACGCATTCGGCAGCGGCTTTGGGGTTCATAGGGATGAACTTTGCCGAGGCATTGAGACTTCTGCGTGTTAAGTCGGAGTCGGTGAAAGAGTGTTCGCAGTGGGCGCAGCGCATGGTCGTTTGCGTACGAACGATGTTGAAATCATACTCGCCATCAAGCCCACGGCATTCCTTTGGCCATTCGATGCACTCCCAAAGATAGGGCTGGTAGTTGCCACATTCTGGGCATTGGAACTGCCATTCACGCTGGTCGGTGGTTTCAAACTTGCGGTGCGTGTCATCACCTGCGAAGCCACCTTGTGACATGAAAACGCACTTGCCCAGCCAACCGAAAGCTGTCACGCGAGCCTCTGCCTCAGCCATGTGCCCCTGTGGCCAGAGCCAAGTTTCGTCCCCGATGAGCCAACGAATGGAGCGCGTTTGAAGGTTTTTTCTATTGTATGCGCCCGCCATCCATAGAGTCATGCCATTGGCGAAGTGAATGGTGGTATTGCGCTTTTTGTTCTTGTCAGGCGGGAACAGAGCCTTCACAGGTTGGCAGTTCTCAAAGAGTTTCTGCATGCGCGATTCAGACACGTCCTTGGCATCGTCATCAGTTTGGCAAAGCCATAAAGTGGGACCAGGCAAGTTTGCAATAATGTAGTTTAGCGTGATTTCAGGGGCTGTTGTTTTGCCTGATTGCACGCTGGCGATGATGCTGACAAGGCGAGTTCTGGGGTTCACGATTTCCTGCATCACGTCTCTAATCTGGGGCGAGTTTTCTATCTGAAATCGCCCAGGCATTGGGGAATAGGGTATCGCCTCAATGTGCTCTTGCGCCC
>CAYJJD010000156.1:0-3307 GCA_964370425.1 uncultured Akkermansia sp.
TTGCGAGGATAAGCAACCCCTCTATTTATAACGTGTATAATAAATCACAATCTATTACTAAGACGTGCAGCTCTGCTGCGACCGCCCTTCTCAACCTCACCGATAGCCTCAAGGGCTGGAACGTGATTGCGGGACTCCATGAAGAGCCCACCAATGACACCGAAACCGCCATTCTGGACTGTGCCAATGAAGCACGCTGCATTCTTGCCAATGGCGCAGCTCTCATCCTGCTTGATGCGTTCTTGCGCTTAGCAGGACGCGAACTTGAGGCGAAGCTTTGTCATCAAGCTCTGATGGCTCAGAGTGCCCAAGTTGATGCTCTCAGCGAGCGTTGCTCTGAGCTGATGAAGGAGGTTGGCGAAGAAAACGAAGCCTCTCAGCCTGAGCTCAAAGCCTTACTCATGCCTGTGCTGGAACACATGGCTGCCCACGGCATGGCAAGCATCACCATCAAGAACGTGAGCGGAAAGGAGGGCAAGTAATCATGACGACTGCCCTTCAAAGCTTCACTAGCCCCTTCGGGGGCACAATCCGCAGCGTCATAATTGATGACCAGCCCTACTTTGTGGGGAAGGACATCTGTGATGCTCTTGGCTACACGAACTCTCGCAAGGCAATGACAGACCACTGCAAGGGTGTAACGAAACGTTACCCCCTTTCCACAAGCGGTGGTACTCAAGAGCTTCGCGTCCTGAACGAGCCAGACCTCTATCGTCTCATTACTCACTCCAAGCTGCCTTCTGCGGTGGAGTTTGAACGCTGGGTCTTTGAAGAAGTGCTGCCCTCTGTGCGCAGAACTGGCGGCTACATGCAAGCCACGCCTGATGAGAGCCCTGAAAGCATCATGGCACGTGCCCTGCTCATTGCCAATGACACTATAGAGCGATTGAAAGCAAAGGAACTTGCCGACCGCCCCAAGACTATCTTCGCGGATGCTGTGGCAGATAGTAAGAGCACCTGCCTCATTGGCGAGCTCGCCAAAATCATCAAGCAGAATGGCGTAGACATCGGGCAGAATCGCCTCTTTGCGTGGTTGCGTGAGAACAAGTACCTCACGAAGAAGAACATTCCTACGCAATACGCTATGGAGCGTGAGCTCTTCCACGTCATTGAGCGTGCCATTGTGAAGCCTGACGGCTCTAGCCTGATTACTCGCACTACGAAAGTGACAGGCAAGGGGCAGCAGTACTTTATCAACCTCTTTCTCGCTGGAAAGGAGGCTGCATGACCCAGCTCTCAATCACTGGCAATCGTGAGGAGTTCTGCATTCCTCAAGGTGCGCTTGGTACTCTCGTTTGCTCGCTCCCCCTTGTGTGGGGGCGAGTAGATGGGCGCGTTCAGGCTTGCATCTACCTCAAGGACGTGCAGTACCCTTCCTTCCAACGCTTGACTAGAAAGGAGGCTTTCCATGCTGAGCTTAGCTGAGATTAGCCAAAAGCTGACAGAGGAGCTAGACAAGAAGCTTGCCTCATTCACCATAGCGAAAGAACGAGATAGCATCACCTTCACCTGCGTGACGAAAACGAAAGCCATGCAGAAGAAATGGGGCTTCCCTGACATTGCCATTGAGCACTTGCGTGATGAGCGTGGCACTTTCCTTGTCTACCACGTTACAGGAGATTTGCTGCAAGAGATGAACAAGCCCAAAGCCACTGGCAAAGTGGAGTTCTACGATGCTACAGGCAAGAAAGGAGGCTCAAAATGAAGACCTACGCAATTGACTTTGAATGCTACTACGACAAGCAAGTAAGCATCACCACGCAAGGTGCTTTTCATTACCTGCGTGACCCGAAATGCGACATCTACATGGTGGCAGTTTATTCACGAGAAGAGGGTTTTGCTTTTGTAGGGCATCCTTCAGACCTAGACTGGGAGCAGTTTTCTACTGCGCATTTCGTGGCTCACAATGCTGCCTTCGACAAGGCGTGCTTTGTGCGCTTACAGGAGCTAGGCATAATCCCAGCTTCCATTGCCCCCTCTTGGGATTGCACGGCTGATTTGGCTGCCTTCCTTGGCTCTGGGCGTAGCCTTTCGGCTGCCTGTGAGGAGCTGCTTCAAGTGACACTGGCCAAAGCGACACGCGATAAGATGAAGAGCAAGACTTGGGATGATGCAGTGAAATTGGGGCTAGCGGATGAGCTCGCCCATTACTGCCTTCATGATGCAAAGGCTGCCTACCAACTCTGGTGCGCATATTCTACTCAATGGCTACCCACTGAACGTGCTCTATCACAGCATACTCGCATGATGTGTGAGCGTGGGGTATATGTGGACAAGGCGAAGCTTGAGGCTGGCATGCTTGCTCTCGACAATGCGCTCACTGATGCAGAACTTGGCATTCCTTGGTCTGCTTCCTCACCGCCACTTTCGCCTAAAGCCCTTCGAGAAGCTTGCGCTGAGGCAGGTATTCCTGCGCCTAAGTCATTGGCTGAGGACTCCCCAGAATGTGCAGCTTGGGAAGAAAAGTATGGCTCTGAGTTTCCTTGGGTGGATGCGATGAGGCGATACCGAAAATCAAACACCCTGCTCAAAAAACTTACCACGCTGCATTCTCGCATTCGCCCTGATGGCACGTTCGGCTTTGGCTTGAAGTATTTTGGCGCACACACTGGCAGATGGTCTGGCGATGCGGGATTCAACATCCAGAATCTCCCCCGCACTGAACGCTTTGGGGTAGATCTCCGCTCGATGCTAACGGCTCGTCCAAACAAGACATTCATCATATCCGACCTCGGGCAGATTGAGCAACGAGTCCTTAGCTGGCTTGCTGGTGACAACTCCATGATGGAGCAATTAGCCACTGGCATCTCAGTCTATGAGGCGCACGCACGCGCTACCATGGGCTGGGATAAGCCAGAAGAGCTCAAACACGCCAATCCTGACCTCTACCGCCTTGCGAAAGCTCGTGTGCTGGGATTAGGCTATGGCGCGGGAGCAAAGGTGTTCGTGCAGATTGCCAAGACCATGGCTGGACTGGATATTTCAGCGAAAGAGGCGCAGCGCATAGTGACGGACTTCAGACGTTCAAATCCTCTCATCACGTCACTATGGCTGCGCTTAGAACGCGCCTTCAAGGCGAATCTTGGCAAGGATTTCAAGCTACCTCTGCCATCTGGACGCTGCCTCAACTATCGCAAGGTGCTGAGCTCACCGCGTGGCATTGCAGCCTCGGTGCAAGGAAGACGCATGGCATTCTTCGGAGGAAAGCTCGCTGAAAACCTCACCTCTGCCGTAGCGCGTGACGTACTCGCTGAAGCCATTCTGCGCATTGAAGCCGCTGGCTATCCAGTCATCATGCACATTCATG
>CAYJJD010000157.1:0-3279 GCA_964370425.1 uncultured Akkermansia sp.
CACAGGGGCTTCTTCTTCCTGCACAGGGGCTTTCTCTTCCTTCACAGGGGTTTCTTCTAGAATGGTGGATAACTCTTCCTCTGCGGAGGGGGATTCGTCTTCTGGTACAAGTTTCTCTAGATTTATGCTATTGAGAATGTCTGCGAGTGCTGGCTGAGCCTCGAGATCAGAAGCACTCGACTCTTCTTCTGATGTTATCTCGGAAGCTGCGGTTTCTGACTCAGTTGTATAAGCCTTGATTTCTGTGCTTGTCTCAGTCATGTCGAGCTCCGGATGCTCGCTCGATTTTGCTTTGCTACGTCTTCTTGTTTTTTTCATGCTAGTATAAGAATATTAAAGGTTCGCGTTAAGGTCGTTTATCCATTCTGATATATTCAGATAACGTTTTTCGATGGTAGGAGAGAGTGCTTTGTCGATGGATTGTAAAAAATTAGGATGGTAAATCTTTTGTAGATGAGGCATGGCGGCGAGCGGGTCTACTGTGTCAAAGAGTAATCTCTGCTTGCTCGCGGGCAGGCACTGTCCCGTCAGTACAAAATAGAGTGTCGCTCCTAGAGCGTAGATGTCGGTCCACGGCCCCATATTCCCCCCCGGTTCACCTTGCTCGCTAGGGCTGAATCCTTGTGATTCGATGACATTCGCATCTAAGTCGCCGTACTCATCCCTAGCCGCTCCGAAGTCGATGAGCATAGGGCGTCCCTGTCGCGTCACGAGGATATTATCGGGCTTAATGTCGCGGTGGAGCAGATTACGCTGGTGGAGGTAATCAAGCGCGTCAAGGATGCGGATGAGTGTGCCGTACAGGGCATCCTGTGGGATACTCATGTTGTGATCTGCATAGTCTTTTGCGACCTCTCCGAGATTCTTGCCGTCGATGTATTCAGTGACGTAATAGGCTGTGCCGTGTGCTTCGAAGTAGGAGTATACCTTCGCGATATTCAGATGATCCAGTGTCGCAAGCAGTCTGACCTCGCGGAGGAAGTTTGTCAGAGCCCATTCGTAAATGTCATTCTTATCTGGGTCGCTGAGTCGTACGCGCAGATTGTTGCTCTCGCGGTAGCAGAGTGTGTCAGGGAAGTTCTCCTTGATGACGACAGGTCTATTGAGCAGATCCTCCACTGCAAGGTAGGTGATGCCGAAGCCTCCTGCACCCAGCGTGCGGTGTATCTTGTAGTTACGCAGTCGGTAGCCATCGGGGAGTTCCTTAGGGGCGATGTCTATATCAACATCCTCTATGGGTGCCTGCTGACTGACGGTTTCAAGGATATTATCCATGAGACCGCTCGCTGGCTTCGATTGATTGTTTTCTGTTGACATAGATAGAGGAATAGTCCGTGATTAATGAGGCCATGCGACGCTCTTGTTATCCTTCTTGTAGAGGGGCATCTGAGCTTTGCGGCTTTTAAGCGTGCGCGTGAGTAGCTGTGCGAGTTCCTTCGTCTTTTGAGGATTCTTCGCAGAGAGATCTGTGAGCTCATGGATGTCGTCAGCGAGATTGAACAGCATGCTCTTTTCTGTCGCATGATCATAAATGAGTTTCCAGTCACCGAGAATGATGGCGGAGCGTACGCCATAGCCAGGACCACTCGCCGCACCTTCTCCCCACATATTAGGCATGTGGAAGATGAGAGGGCGAGTGCTGTCTTTCGTGCTCTTCCCCTGTAGAGTGGGCACGAGACTGATGCCGTCTACTTTCTTCGCTGATTTCTTCACCATACCCATTAAGGTCGGGTAGAAATCTTCGATAATGATGGGCATGTCGCTCGTGCTGGATGCTTCCACCACTCCTGGCCATTTTACAATAGCAGGCACGCGTATGCCTCCCTCATAGAGCGAGCCCTTCCCGTAGCGTAGAGGATAGTTCGCCTCTTGCATGCGGCCACTAATGGCGAGCCCCCCATTGTCAGACACGAAGACGATGACGGTGTTCTTCTCCAGATCATTCTCCTTCAGCCATGCCATGAGATCACCGAGGCTCTTATCCATGCCCTCGATGAGGGTGGCGTAGTTACGCTCCTTGAGATTCCAAGGCTTACCATCGGCAGGGTGTGTGCCCACACCTGGAGCGGGGTAGTTCTTCATGAAGCGTTCATCATTCGCCCTCTCGTCGAGTGGGCTGTGGATGGCGTAGTGACTCATGTAGAGATAAAAGGGCTTTCCGCTCGCTTTTGGTTTCAATTCATTGAGCAAGTTGAGGGCTTCCTGCGTGAGGGCTTCGGTGACAAAGGTGTTTTCCTTCTTGTACTTCGCCATGTTGCGAAGGCCTGTGATCTGAAACTGTCCCTGACCATAGCTATTCTTCCCTCTGTAGTCGGCGATACCGCCTGTTTCCTTCCCTGCGATATTGTAATCGAAGCCAAGATTCCGAGGATTCGCACCCGGTGTGCCTTTCGTTCCCCAGTGCCCTTTTCCGCAGTGGATCGTGATGTAGCCCTCGTCATGAATAGCCTGTGCTAGTGTCTTAGAAGGCGCGGTCAGGTAGGGCATCTTCATGTCATAGCTTGCCGATTCCTCTGTGATGGGGAGTTTTGTCTTACCAGAGCTTCTCGTACCACGGGGTTGGAGTCCATTGACATTCCACGCGGGGGCTTTTAAGGTCGGGTGAGGGGTATCTACACTCTTATCCGCATTTAGTGTCCAGTTTGTGACGCGGTGGCGAGAGGCGTTCAGCCCAGTCATGAGGCTGACGCGTGTCGGTGTCGATACAGGACAGGAGTACGCGCGCGTGAACATCATACCCTGCTCCGCCAGAGCCTCCATATGAGGCGTGCGGTAACGCTTATTCAGGAATGTTTCCTTCGCCTTCCCTTCTTCACCACGCCAGAATGCAAGGCTCGTATCCTGCCAGCCCATGTCATCGACGATGAAGAAGATGATATTAGGCTTCTGAGCATCATGCGAAAAATTCGCATAAAGCGGGGCAGTCATTCCTGCTGACAGGAGCGCTGAGGTGAGATAGTGTTTCATGTATATAGAGGTTTGCTGGTTGTTATGCTAGCATCTGCACTCTAATCTGTCGAGAAAAAAGCGCAAATCGCTAACTTAATGCGCTAAAATTAAGGCTAGTTGTGCTCTGTGTTGTTAGATATGGAGAATAAAAAGTGGAGAGCCTAGAATTTTTACAAACGCACCATTTTACGTCAAAAATGAAAAAATTGCAGAAAATAGAAAAAAAGACTTGATCCGTAGAAAAAATCCGCTATAATCCCCTCGCACGATGCAAGGCGGGTGTAGCTCAGTGGTAGAGCGCAACCTTGCCAAGGTTGATGTCGTGGGTTC
>CAYJJD010000158.1:0-3207 GCA_964370425.1 uncultured Akkermansia sp.
GCCGCCTTTCGCCTTCTGCGGGCGAGAACCCCTGCGAGGGCGAGGAGGCTTAATGTGGCGGTAGATGGTTCGGGGACGACTACGAAAAGCCCGCCATTTTGCACACTCCAGCCTAGCACATGGCTGCTGTAGTCGTCTCCATTAATAATGATGTTCACGGAGCTCATACCTGCGATTGAACTGGCATCAAATGCCCCATTGATGTCGGTGAGCAAGATGCCAAAAAGTGCACCATTAATACCCAGCAAGCGTGTGTCTGTCAGCTCAATATTGAGCGTAAGGCTACCTGATACCTGCGCGATGTCTATACTACTGCCCACTGTGTAGTAGCTGTAGTTATCTACATTGAGCATGCGCGTGCTGGTGAGTGTAGGCGCATCATCGCTGCGCAGTTGCAGCGTGCTGTCCGTCAGGCTCAATGCGCTGTTGCTTGTGACACTCTGGCTAAGGCTGATGCGCCGAAGGGTGAGCTGCGTGTTGTCGCCCACCTCAATATGCATCTCGGTAAGACTAATGCCTTCTATTTGCAGTGAACTGTTAGCGGTGAGTGTGATTCCCCCACCAGAGAGCGTGCCTGTGCCTGTGATGTGGTTGCCTGTGCCTGTCGCGCTGATGCTGTGCCCTGTGGCGACGCGGGTGTTGTCACTGAGCTCTATCTTGCCGCCAGCTTCTAGGGTGATGCTGCTGCTCAGTGTACTCGTGCCGCTTAGGGCTATTGTTCCGCTATTGCTTATTATGTTACCACTGCCTAGGTAGGCGGCTTGTGCCTTCACACGCGCCTTATCTTGCACGCTGAGGCTGCTGTTCACCAGCAGGGCTGAGCTGGACTCATACGCGCCGAGCTGGAGCGTGCCGCCCGCTACAGTAATGCTTTGGTTCTCCACGCGGTTGTTGAACCACACGGTGGAGTGCAGCAGCCCCAGCGCATCTATCTTTGTACCTGCGCCATTGTTGCCATCATTGATGATGAGTTTTTGCTGGGCTATATTTTCGCTGCTACCCCCTATACTGTCATTGATGACGATAGCGTTTTCTCCATAGGCGTTGAGACGTATTGTGGCGTCGCTTGTGCCATCGCTGCTGTTAAAAATAGCCTGACCTTGCGCCTCGCTATTGCCTGTGATGCTCATGCTACGGCTCTGCGCAAGCAGCCCTATGCTACCCATGCTATTGTAGATGGCGCTGCCTTCTGTGCTAGAGTTGCTCAGCCTTGCCTCAACGATATTACCCAGAAAGTGGCCTGTGAGCGAGCTGATAATGCCTGTATTATAAATCGCCCCACCATGCGCTGTGTGGTCAGAGAGGGCATAGTTGCCAATGAAGTCACCAGTCATGCTTTCAATGCGCCCCTCATTATAGAGTGCGCCACCTCGCGCGATGATAGTTGCGCTGCTATCCTCGCTGTAGGCTATCACACCATTGCTGATAAAATCACCAGTGATGCTTTCGATGGACTTTGTTGTGTAGATGCCCCCACCTTCGGCGTATGAACTGCTCACTATACTCTCGGCACTCGCTGCGCTGGTGGCTTTTGCAAAGTTACCAATAAAATCGCCTGTGATGCTCTGCGTAGCGGCTTTTGTATAAACAGCACCGCCCTGAGATAGAGTCGTATGAGCATAGCTGAGCCCTTCTTGCGCGATGTTGTACGCGCTGTTATTAATAAAATCACCGTGTAGGATGAGCGGTGTTGCGCTTGAGCTTGTGCTTGTGTCAGAGAGCGCCCCTCCCTGCGCGGTGGCGTAGCTAGAGCTCGCTGCCACGTCAACTAGTCCCAAAAAACTATGCGAAATTTCTCGCGAAAGTCCAAGGTCGCCGCGACTATTCTCGCGCGAATAGGCGAAGAAGTCGCCCTGCTCATCTAGCCCTACCTCTTCCAGCTGGCGCATGCCATCTCGCAGCACCCATTTGTACTGGGCGGATTTTTGCTGGGTGAGCTCGGGTGAGCCTTGCCCAAAATTATCACCCAGTATACCATCAAAGCTCAGCGCGTTTTTCACCTCAAAGTACGTGCCTGTACTCGTATTGCCAATCGCGGTGCTCACTTCAAAGCTCACCGAAGAGGAAAAAGGCGGAAGTGGACTGAGGATGTAGCCCGCATCAGCCTTGTAGGCCTCCTTCAATTCAGCACTGTAGCTATTGCCATTCTGTGTGATGGTGGTAAAGGCATTGCCCACAAGAGCTTGCACCTCTTTTAGACCAAGCATGGTGGCATCACCATCCCAAGTGATAAAGTCTTTCGCCTGCGTCGCGCCGTCGCCAAAGTTAATCCAGATGCTTTCACTTACGAGGAGCGTACTACCTGCACCCATGTGCAGTGAGGTATTGATGTTGATGGGCTGCGAGGGACCAGGAATTTTTGACGCACTAAAGAGCAGTGTGCCCGCCTCTATTGCTTGATTGCTGGTAGCTGTGGTATGGAATGCGATGCTACCACTGCCAGTAATGGCGCTATCAAGAGTATTGATATTTAAGTGATGAAACTCGATACTGATATGACCTTCATTACTAATACTGTTGTTGCTGCCTAGCCCTGCTGCAAAGGTGCTCAGCTCTGCCCCTTTGCTAATCGTTAGGCTGCTGTTTACTAGCTTGCCTATCACGGGGTCTACATGCTGCAGCCCGCCCACATGCTCGCCAGCATTCACTCCTAGCACCAGCTTGCCTGCCTTGAGAAAGATGCTCTGATTGCTCACCGTATGATTCAACTCAACAGTAGAAAACTCGCTGATCAGCCCCGTCTGCTCAATGATGCTTCCCCCCTTGCCATTGAGCCCATCATTGATGTAGATATGCTGATAGTCTACTTTATTAGCATTTCCTGAAATACCATCATTGATGACAATACGGTGATCTCCATAAGCGTTAAAGCGTAGGGTGGCGGCGATGATGCGTCCATCATCGAACAACTCAGAGCCATCATTGTAGATGGCATTGTAGCTTTTATTATCCTCGCTCGATGCGGCGGTGTAGTTACCCTCAAAAAACATGGATTCAGTTATTGCTAGAAAACCAATAGAGCCACCGTCATTACGAATAGCCCCACCTTGGGCATTAGTTGCGATGGCAGAGTTGCCGATAAAGCTGCCTGTAATGCTCCCTATCACGCCACGGTTATCAATCGCCCCTCCAGAGACATAGACATAGGCATTGGCAGAGGCAGAGGCAGAGGCAGAGGCAGAGGCAGAGGCAGAGGCAGAGGCAGAG
>CAYJJD010000159.1:0-3110 GCA_964370425.1 uncultured Akkermansia sp.
CGCGCCCAAACGCCGTAAATTATCATCCAAACTGCATGCAAAATCCGAAGCTGCTGATTTCGCAAGATCCCCTTAAGAGGACTTGTGTTAAAGAGAATCGGTTTTCTTGAGCGAGCTTCTCCCAATAGACCGCCTCCTCTGCACGCAAAAGCAGCACCCCGAGAGTGTCTCGTCGAGTGCTGCTTTTTGATTATTGACTGATAACACCTCTGTCTATTGAGTGGCAGGGGCTTTCGCTCTATCCCTTTTAGCTTTTCGCGCAATGGCATCAGGGAAGCCAGCTTCTATGGCTCGTTTTTCGTACTCTGCGGCTTTCTCCCTGTCGCGCGCTACGCCTCCGCTTCCAAAATAATAGATGTTGTAGAGCGAGTCCAAAGCCTTGCCTATCCCTTTGTCAGCGAGTTTCTCCAGAACAGGGATCTGCTCCTTGTGATTATTCTGTAGCATGAGGGCTACTTCGATGAGTGATGCCAGATGTCCTTTCTCTGCCAGCTCTTCGAAGACCGCGGGGGCTTTTTCCTTAAGCTCTTTCCTAATGAAGTGGCACTTCTTGTGCTGGACATAAATCGCGTCCATATTCCCCATCTTACTCGCCTCATCGAGGCAGCTTGCATAGGCGCGCTGCGCAGGCGTGGTGCTGTTCGCATAGGCGATGAGCCCAGCGAAGAGCTGTGCTTTCTCCGTCTTAATCTGAGCGAGTCTCTTGGTGTACTCAAGGGTCTTATTCATGTTTGGTGGTTCGGTGACACCGTGCTGGGCATAGAGTGAGAGGTCTATCAGAGCATCGACGTTCCCCTTGTCTGCTAGTTTCGTGAGCAGGGGGAGGGCTTTTTTCGGCTCTACTTGTCCTGTGTCACCGCGTAGCATGGCGACCGCGAGCTGGTACATGGCTTTCTCATCGTTCATCTTAGCCTTCGCCGCTAAGGACATACACTGCTCCTTGGTGAGACGAGGGAAGTTCTTGTCGTCCAATTTTACCAATTGGTCGTAGGCGAGCCAGAGCAGATAGTTGTGAACACCTTGGAAGAAAGAGAACTGCTCTTTCATGAGTTCGTAGGCCTTCACGGGATTCTGCATCTTTCCCGCTGCATTTTGTATATAAATCTGGACGAGCTTCGGGACTCGTCCGCGGTCTTGCGGGATCATGGCTTTTTCATAGTGCATGACTGCTCTCTCTAGGTTGATAGGTACACCGTATTGACCTTGGAAGTATATATCAGCCAGAGCGTTAGCCGCATGTCTACCGCCAGCTGTTTCGGCACTTCTTTCGAGCATTTCCATACCTCGATCGACATCTTTCTTCACGCCTTTTCCGCGTAGATAGATAAGGGCTAATTCATAAATCGCTGAAGGACTGTCGAACTCTGCTGCGATTTCTAGCCAGTAGATCTGCTTGTTTACATCTGGTTTTGCGCCCGTGTAGCCTACATAGTAACTGGCGAGTCTGTCCATAGCCTTGATCTGTCCTAGCTCCGCACCTCTTCTGTAGTAGTCGTACATGATTTTGCGTAATTCGGGCTTGAACTTCCCATTGGCATCCTTGTTATAGTGCATCTGAATGGAGGCTCGTTCGCCTAAGGTGAAGAGGGCGTTAGCGAAGTTATTCTCCCCTGCTTTTTCGAACCACTCTTGTATCTCTTCTTCTGTGCCTTTTCTGCCCATGCCATGGTAGAGCATGTAGGCTACTTGATTCTGAGCGGCCCCGCTACCGAGTTTTCCTGCACGCATGAAGTATTCGAGTGACTTTTTATAGTCGCGCGGGAGATGAAAGATGTAGTCCTCATTTCCAAGGTAGCCGAAGCCTAGTAAATACAGGGCATTCGTCATGTTTTTCTCCGCAGCGCGTTCTAGCCATAGGACGGCTTTCTTATAATCCATCTTACAGCCTACACCGTAGGCGTAGTAGAATCCCAGCGTCGCCATAGCATGGGGGAAGCCTTTTTTCGCGGCTTTTTCAACGAAGCTGAATGCTCCTTTCTCATTGCTCTGCTTCATGCCTAATCCCGAGTAGAGGGCTAGTCCAAAATTGTATTCGGCGTTAGCCCCGCCTTTTTTCGCCTCATTTCTGAGGATGGCTATAGCTTCCTTGTCACTTTTAATAACCTGACGGCTGATGAGACAGGCGGCACTATAGGCGAAGTGGGCGGCGAGTTCGAGGTCATGGTCGTTGAGTGCGAGCTCTATCTCAGCGCGGAGCTCCTTTACCTTTTCTGGTGCTTTCGCTGTACCTATACCCAGTCTGTAGATGGTGAGCAGAGCCCCCTTCGCTCGCACGTGTTTCTTATCAGATGCCGCGGTCAGTGCCTCTATGCTGCGCTTCATGTCTGCCTTGCAGCCTAGTCCGCGAGCATAGGCGACTCCGAGCTGGTAGTTCGCCTCTGCGAGTCCGGCCTTCGCCGCTTTTTCAAAGAAAGGAAGAGCATCTTCATACGCATCCGCCTGCGCGAGGATGAGACCGCGCTTTTCCATCGCCTCTGGATAACCAGCTAAGGCTGCTTTTTGGAGATGTCCGCGACTGATGCCTAAGTCGGCTTCGACACCGATGCCGTGCTCGTAGGCATGCGAGAGTTCAAAAAGCGCAGGGGGGTAGTTTTTCTTAGCCGCGAGATTCAGACGGAATATGTACCTGTCGAGCGACTGGTCCATGCCCAGTCCGTAGCGTGCTTGCAAGGCGAGGATGAAGCTACCGAGGGGGTCACCGTTCTTATCCGCTTCGCGGGCGAACTCATAGCTCTGGGCGAGGTTTTCTTTTCCTGAAAGCCTGATGATACGCCTGATATTGTTCATCTTATTCGCCTGTATGTACTCCTCTGAATCTGTAATGGTGTAGCCTAATGTGTAGGTGACTCCATCTATTTCGAAGCTGATACGGGGCTGCGAGCTAGCCTGCGCGTGAAGTGGCGCGTGTAACTGGGAAAATAGAAGGGCTGCAAAAAAATGTGTTAAAAATATGGTCTTTTTCATATAAGAAGATGTGAGGTTGTCTAACTCTATATTTTCTAGCAGTGTATGTCAAACAAGAAGAAATTTTATGACATGTTATGACACAGTATGTTTAAGGGGACCTTGCAAAATTAGCAGCTTCGGATTTTGCTTGCAGTTTGGATGAT
>CAYJJD010000160.1:0-3069 GCA_964370425.1 uncultured Akkermansia sp.
TCACAAGTAGCATCTTGGGGGGATTTTCTGAAATCAGGTTAACGTATATGGGGCGATGCCCTTGGCGGGTCTGTGCAGAGCCCAGAGGCAGACCGTGATCGCAGATCACGGAACGTCAGTGAGAAAACAAAAATCGCAAAAGCCCGCGTCGAAGTCACAGCATCGTGTCAGCACCCTCACTGACGTTCTCCTATCCTCTGCCCGCAGGGCAGCTCTTCTCTACCGTCGCCCACGCGAAGCGCACCACAGTATTCAGCCTACTTTTACGCTATCGCAGCTTCTCTACACAAACACTTCACGCCTCAAAACACACCGACACCTAGAGCGGGAGTCCAGAGGGGCTCAGCCCTCGCGGAAAAGCTGTACTCACAGAGCACAGCAGCGTCAGTTTCTTATAGACTGAAGTCAAGAGAATGACAGTTTTTATTAAAAATATATTATATTACAATTATAAATTTTATATTATTTTTTCTTTTTTTTCCTTTACAAAATCCCTCTATTGCTTATCATCTGTCCAGAGGCAAGTCTATTAAAAACAGCATACAACCCGCTAAACTAGCTAGACACCTCCATTCAACCCACCCTAAAATAGATCCTATGCAAAATTATTTGTTAGACATATTATTAACACGCTTTAATCAACAAAAGCCAAACTGTCTTCATTATATAAAATCAAGACTCCCTTTAGCGTATCTACTCGCTTCAACCGCAGTGCTCTTTTCACCTGCTGTGGCAGACACGATTCAGCCACCAAACACAAAAGACCACTACGACTACACCGTAGACCCCACAACCTTGGAAGCTGATTATCTGGAATACACAGGAGCGGTTCCTGACACCATTCTCATCGAGGGGGATGGCACGACCATTGTCGATGGCAATGGGCATCAAGGTTTCCATTTTGAAAAGCTTACAAATAGTACAACTATTACCGTCAGGGATATTGCAGAATTTAAGGGATTTGTAAGTAATACTGACGGTGAGATAAGTACGCCTGAAGGCGGAGCCGCTTTTCATATTACAGCAAACGCCACTCTGAACTTTGAAGGCTATGATAGGAATAATCGTCTTAAATTTAATGGGCAGTCAACCTCGAGCGATGGGAATGATGCTGACGGTGCTGGTATCGCTGTCCATACTGGAGGTGTGGTTGGTGATATTTACGCAGATTTCTCGAACAATAAAGCAACCTTTTCTTCCACTCTAACAGAGGTAGCATATTTAGCCTATGCCCGCGGTGCGGCTATCTATGTAGAAGGTGTCGGCGCAAGCATGGGTAAGGTGTATGGTAATTTCACCAACAACACGGCTGAGTTCGGTGGTGCGGTGTATGTAGGTAATAGTGGAAATATTGGCGCAATTGAGGGTGTATTTAAGAATAACCATGCCGAGTCATCCTTAAAGGATGGTGCTTACACGGGTGGTGCGGCAGGGGGAGCTATTCGTTTTTATAAAGCAACCATGAGTGCCATCAAGGGAGATTTCATCGGCAATACAGTTCACGCCATAAAAAGCGTAGGAAGCACGGCGCAAGGTGGTGCTATCGCGCTGAATGGAGCATCATTCCAAGGCGGAAAAGGCTACATTGAAGGCAATTTCCGCGACAATATTAGTTTCTCTGATCTAGATAATGGTTTAGGTGGAGCATTCCACCTTATCAGACCGACTGCAAATCAACCACTCTATTTCATTGATACAAACGTACAAGGAAACATGGCAGGTACGGCTTCTACCACGGCTAAAGCCTTAGGCGGGGCATTCTATATCGAGCTTGCTGACTCTGTCTTTATCGACGCTAGGAGCAAAGATGTCGTGATACGTGACAATTATGAAGTCGTCGGAGGTACATGGGATAACGCAACACGTACCGTGACAGGCGGTGTCCGTGATTATAACGCCATCTACGCAAAGAATAGTACAATCAACCTGCGTGCCCAGAACAGCACAAGCATCGTCGATGGAGAAGAGGTCATTACAGGCCATAAAATAACAATAGATGATAGCATCGAATCAGAGATTAATTCAAATCTCATCCTAGACTCCACATCCATCCTGAAATACGATGTGGAAATCAATGCCGAGATCCGAAACATGAATGTCACGGTCAATGAGGGCGGTCTCATTCTAGGCAGCTACGAGCATAAATATACAGAAACGATCAAGGAAGTGATCGATGGGGAAACCGTGACTGAAGTCGTGCATGGGCAGATTGATACCCACGGCTCATTTAAGGGTGGAACACTCAGCATCAGCGAAGCGGGGCTCGTGAATACAAAAGGTGAGAACATCAGCAGTGCCACGAGCATCACGAATGAAGGCATTATTGAGTTCATGGGAGGGACACTCTCGCAGCATATCAATAGTAGTGGAGCGAAAACAGGTGACCTCTACATACTCGACGAGACAACAGTTACGTCCAACAAGCAGGTCTATGCAGACAACGTCGTCATGGATGATATCCTGAAGATCACAGAGGGAGCTACTGTCGACGTCAACACCCTGCTTTATGAAGGCGTTAATATGCACGAGATCAATGGGCATGAGCAGATCGTACTTAATCCCTCTGCTACACTTGATTTTGATACGGTACGCCTAGAAATAGACTCGGCGACCTATCTCGACTATTTTGACCTCATTATCAGCGATGGAACAGGCTATGTGCAAACAAGCTTTGATCAGACCTATAATGTCGAGTTCTACTTAGGAGGTGAGCTTTTAACACTCAATACGGATTACATTATTCAGATGCCAGATTCCAATGGGGGGCTGCGCATACTCTTCATACCCGAGCCTAGCACGGCGACGCTGAGTCTCCTCTCCCTCGCGGGGCTACTGGCACGCAGAAGGCGCAAAGCAGCGCACGAGAGCGTTAAATGAGCTTTTAAGCTTCATTGACCCGAAGACAGAAGAGCGCCACAGAGTTCACCCTGATTTTACGCTATCTAAGCTTCTCTACACAAACACTTCACGCCTCAAAACACACCGACACCTAGAGCGGGAGTCCAGAGGGGCTCAGCTCCTCTGGTGGGATACAAGGGCGACGCCCTTGGCGGGTCTGGGCAGAGCCCA
>CAYJJD010000161.1:0-3049 GCA_964370425.1 uncultured Akkermansia sp.
ATGAATTTTAGCCCGACAAAAGAACAAGAGATGATCAGAAAAATGGTAAGACAGTTTGCCGAAACTGATATTAAGCCTATCGCAGCAGAGATAGACGAAAAAGCCGAATACCCTTATGAAACGATGAAAACAGCAGCAAAAATGGGACTTATGGGTATGCCTTTTCCGGCAAAATATGGTGGAAGTGAAACAGACTATATCAGCTATATAATAGCAGTAGAAGAACTTTCAAGAGTTTGTGGTTCACATGGTGTAATAGTACAAACACATGCAGCACTTTGCACATGGCCAATATTAACCTATGGAACAGAAGAACAAAAAGATAAGTATCTTCCTGATTTATGTTCAGGCAAAAAATTAGGAGCATTCGGACTTACAGAGTCAAATGCAGGATCAGATGCAGCAGGGCAAGAAACAAAAGCTGTAGACATGGGAGACCACTGGTTACTCAATGGTAGTAAAATATTCATATCTGGTGGTGGAATAGCAGAAGTATACGTAATAATGGCAATGACAGACAAGAGCAAAGGAACAAGAGGAATATCAGCATTTATCGTAGAAAAAGATACACCAGGATTTTCTATTCCAAGTCACGAAAACAAGATGGGTATAAGAGGAAGTATCGCAGCAGAATTACTATTCGAAGATTGCAAAATACCAAAAGAAAACTTACTAGGAGAAGTAGGTAGTGGATTTAAGGTTGCGATGTCAGCACTAGACGTAGGTAGACTAGGAATAGCAGCACAAGCATTAGGAATCGCACAAGGAGCATTCGATGAAACAGTGACATATATGAAGTCTAGAAAGCAATTCGGAAAGAGTTTAGATAAATTCCAAGCATTAGCATTCGAAATGGCGGAAATGAAAAACAGAATAGATATGTCAAGACTACTACTATACAAAGCATGTGACTATAGAACAAGAGGAATCCCAAGTACATTAGAAGCAGCACAAGCAAAACTAGCATGTTCAGAAACTGCAATGTATGTAACAACAAAAGCAGTACAATTCCATGGTGGATATGGTTATATCAAAGATTATCCTATAGAAAGAATGATGAGAGATGCAAAAATTACCGAGATATATGAAGGAACATCAGAAGTAATGAAGATGGTAATATCGGGTAATGTATTCAAATAAGAATAGGTTTGAAGCAAGAAAATCTAAATAGAATGAAAGGATAAAAAATATGAAAATAATTGTTTGCGTAAAACAAGTACCAAATACAAACGAAATCAAGATAAATCCTGAAACAGGAACATTGATACGTGATGGCGTAGAAAGTATAATGAACCACGACGATAGTAATGCACTAGAGCTAGCACTAGAGCTAAAGGATCAAAACCCTGGTTCTACAGTTACAGTAATAACAATGGGGCCACCGCAAGCAGAAGAAATGCTAAGAGAAGCAATCGCAATGGGAGCGGACGAAACAATACTAGTATCAGATAGAGCACTAGGTGGATCTGACACATGGGCAACATCAAATGCACTAGCAGCAGCAATCAACAAAGTAGGAGGCTACGACATAATATTGGCAGGAAGACAAGCAATAGATGGAGACACAGCGCAAGTAGGACCACAAATGGCAGAAAAACTAGGCTTACCACAAGTTACATACGTAAAAGGGTTGACACAAAAAGGAAACACACTTGAAGTAAAAAGAGCACTAGAAGATGGATATGAATTAATCGATATCGAAATGCCATGTGTAATAACAGCAATAAAAGAATTAAACACACCAAGATACATGAATGTAAAAGATGTATTCAAAGCAGTAAAAGCAGAAGTGAAAGTATGGAATGCAGCAGACATCGGAGTAGACTTAGCGATAGTAGGACTAAAAGCATCACCAACAAACGTATTTAGATCATTCACGCCTAAACCAAAAGATCCCGGAATGACAGTTAGCGGAGATACACCAAAAGAAATAGTAAGCAATTTATACAGTATCTTAAAAGATAAGCAAATAATATAAAGGGAGGGTTTCATAAATGAATTTTAATGATTATAAAAACGTATGGGTTTTCGCAGAACAAAGAGATGGAAAACTTATGGATGTAGCCTTAGAACTTTTGGGAGAAGGTCGTAAGTTATCTAGAGATATCAGTGCAGAGACTAAACTAGGAGCAATACTAGTAGGAAAAGATGTAGATAAATTAATACCTGAACTATATGAATATGGTGCAGACATAGTATACCACTTAGAAGATGATAAGCTAAAACAATTCACAACGGATGCATACACAAAAGTAATAACAGAATTAATCGAAGACAAGAAGCCTGAAATAGTATTATTCGGAGCAACACACATCGGAAGAGACTTAGCACCTAGAATCGCAGCAAGATTAAACACAGGCCTAACAGCAGACTGTACTAGACTAGACATTAAAGTGTCTGAGTATATGGATTACTTAGAAGAAAAAACAACAGCAAATCTAAAAGGGCTAGATAGAGAAGATAAATCAACAGGCTTAAAACAAACAAGACCAGCGTTTGGTGGAAACCTGATGGCAACAATCGTGTGTCCTAACACAAGACCACAAATGGCAACAGTTCGACCTGGAGTAATGGCAAAAATAGAAAAGATGACAGGAGCAACAGGAGAAACAGTAAAGGTTGATGTAAAGTTAGCAGATAGCGACATCAGAACAAAAGTAAAAGATGTAGTAAAAGAAGCGAAAGAATTAGTAAACCTAGCAGGAGCAGAAATCGTAGTATCAGGCGGAAGAGGACTTAAGTCACCTGAAGGATTTGAAATCCTAAAGACATTTGCTGACAAAGTAGGCGGAGTAGTAGGAGCATCAAGGGCAGCAGTAGATGCAGGGTGGATAGATCATTCTAGACAAGTAGGACAAACAGGAACAACAGTAAAGCCTAAAATATATATTGCATGTGGAATATCTGGTGCAATACAACATATGGCAGGAATGCAAGATTCTAGAATAATCATAGCAATAAACAAAGATGCAACAGCACCAATAATGCAAGTTGCAGATTATGCAATCGAGGGAGATTTATTCAAAATCCTTCCTGAAATGACTAGTCA
>CAYJJD010000162.1:0-3047 GCA_964370425.1 uncultured Akkermansia sp.
ATCAGATATGAAAATTTATACTCGCTTTGTTCGTTACGTGTTTCGGGAATGCAGGTTTTATATCTTCTGGTGTGGTCAGATGAGGTACGTACTTATCCATCTCTTCTAAAACTAGGGTTTGACAAGTACATCTGAAGATAAGCTCCTCTGCTTCTAACCCACCCGAAAGCGACATATTGTTAAACTGTATGTCGCAAAGCTCATCCATATAGTCACGTGCAATGTCTATATGTGATTCGTAGAGTCCATATAGTTCCTTATTTTTGAGTTCTTGAACCATGTTATCCTTTACGTTTTCTTTTATCCTTATTCGTGCATCATGCAATTTCTTCTCAATCCAACGTTCTTTAAGAAATGTCTTTTCTTGATCCTGTTGCTCTTGTAGTTTCTTGCATGCCCCTCGCATAGATAAACCGCAATCAAGGCGAGCTTTTTTGAGGCTATAGCCTAGGGTCTCTTCATATACAGGCTTCTCTATTTTGGAGCGTAGCTCATGTAATACATAGCATGGTATCTTTAAAGTCTTCGATAGATATGATAAAAATTCATCAGAAATATCTTCTTGATTTGCCTTGCCCCTTTCTATATCTCGATATAGCTTGACTATTTTCTCTTTAGATTTATCTTGTACCTCTTCGCCAAACTGGTAATTTACAGTTAAACTCTTCACGGTTAAATTACTTTCTGTTCTGATATATTTAAGCAACTGAGATAGTGTTAAATGATTTAACCAATTAGATGGCATCATTCTGCATAACAGCTGTTGACAAAATATATCACGTTTAGCAAACGTAGCTGCATAAACTAGAATAGCTTTTGCATATACTCGTGCTTCTCCATAGATAGGAAAATCTATAGCCCAAATCAGTGCATCTATGTCACTCACAGTACCAAGTTCCTCGATACGCTCCGCAACTTGTATCTGCGCCGGTTCAAACATCGCGTTAAAATTGTCATGCCAGCAATCAATGCTGAGCTTTAATCTTAATGCATAGTGCCTATTAAAGAGAGCATTGGCGTATCTGGGAGTGGACGCCTTTTCTATAAAAGATTGGGTAAATTTGAGCATGCTTTTGACATAGCGATAATTAACTCTACTGCTAGTATCTAGGAAGAAGTGTGTTTCTCGAACATCTTCTGGATCAGGCAATTCGTTATCTAGAGAGAATAGTTTTGCTAGTTCCTCAAATTGCCAGTACAGCATTTTGATCTCGTAGGGGATGCTCTCCATATTCTGATAACGGGGGGAACCACCCATAAGGAAATGTCCGTTTCCTTCAGAACGTACTTGCTCGTTTCTCTCCATCGCTAAGTCAATAGCTTCCTGTTTTTGTCTGTCGTCGGTATTCATAACTGCTTGTTGTGTTGACTTGGTGAGCATATTACTTTTTGAGAGTGAAAGCAAGGTGTTTTTGTATGGTTTTTAAAATATGTAACCCTCGTAATGACCTATCACACATATATCTACAACATCTCAAAAAAATAGTTTGTTCCACATTTTTGAGATGTAGGCAAAGCCTTTTGACGCATATATTAAGAGATTGTTTGATAAAAATATTTGTATTTTATCTGCCAAAATTCTGCCTTCTTCAACTATTTTGGCAGGGTAGAATAAATTATGAGCATATGTAAGTAGCGAGATGAATCACTCGTCACTTCAATATGAAATCAACCCCACACATCACAACACAGACGTGCAGCTCTGCTGCGACCGCTCTTTTCACGTTCACTGAAAGCCTCAAGGGCTGGAACGTGATTGCTGGACTCCATGAAGAGTCCACCAATGACACCGAAACCGCCATTCTGAACTGTGCCAATGAGGCACGCAGCATTCTTGTCAATGGCGCAGCTCTCATCCTGCTTGAAGCATTCTTGCGCTTGGCAGGGCGTGAGATGGAAGCTGGATTTTGCCATCAAGCTCTGATGGCTCTGAATGCCCAAGTCAATGCTCTCAAAGAGCGTTGCTTATCCCTGATGAAGGAGGCTGAAGCTGAGGATGACTCAACTGAGGACTTGCAAGCCCTGCTTATGCCTGTGCTTGAGCACATGGCTGTCCATGGCATGGCAAGCATCACCATCAAGAACGTGAGCGGAAAGGAAGGCAAGTAATCATGAACTTCACCCCAGAAATGAAGGTACGTTTCACCGATTGCATTGCTTCAAGTGCCGATTACCTACAACCCTTGCATGTTGTAGTAGAAGTACTCAACAAATGCGGTATTGAGCTTTCTTCGGATCAATTTCTCGCATGGCTGGTATACAAAGGCTATGTGGACAGCGAGAATGAGCCCACAGAACTTGCCTTTGAGAAAAAGTACATTACCCTGCAAGAACTAACTGCGAAAACTCAACATGGCATGAAGATTTCACGCTTCCAATACATGTTCACTGGGATAGGGATGTATCACTTTTTTGAATGCCTGTACAATGAGAAAGGAGCGAATCAGCAATGACCCAGCTCTCAATCACTGGCAATCGTGAGGAGTTCTGCATTCCTCAAGGTGCGCTTGGTACTCTCGTTTGCTCGCTCCCCCTTGTGTGGGGGCGAGTAGATGGGCGCGTTCAGGCTTGCATCTTGCTACCAGAAATTCAGTACCCTTCCTTCCAACGCTTGACTAGAAAGGAGGCTTTCCATGCTGAGCTTAGCTGAGATTAGCCAAAAGCTTACGGAGGAGCTAGACAAGAAGCTTGCCTCATTCACCATAGCTAAGGAACGCGATAGCATCACATTCACCTGCGTGACGAAAACGAAAGCCATGCAGAAGAAATGGGGCTTCCCTGACATTGCCATTGAGCACTTGCGTGATGAGCGTGGCACTTTCCTTGTCTACCACGTTACAGGTGATTTGCTGCAAGAGATGAACAAGCCCAAACCCACTGGCAAGGTTGAGTTCTATGATGCTACAGGCAAGAAAGGAGCGAAGAAGTGAAGACCTACGCAATTGACTTTGAATGCTACTACGACAAGCAAGTAAGCATCACCACGCAAGGCACTTTTCATTACCTGCGTGACCCGAAATGCGACATCTACATGGTGGCTATCTACT
>CAYJJD010000163.1:0-3029 GCA_964370425.1 uncultured Akkermansia sp.
ATTATAACATCTCGAATATTTTTTTGCAATAATTATTTTTGCAACTATGCTTACCCAAAGCCCCTTTAAAGCGTGACAGCCGCTACAAGCGTGAAAAGAAAGCAAAGCTGATGAGAAAAAGAGCAGCAATCGAACCGCGCATCGGTCACTTAAAGCAAGATCATCGCCTTTGCCGAAATTGGTACAAAGGCATATTTGGCGATAATATCAATGTCATGCTAGCCGCTGCTGCTTATAACTTCAAAAGAGTACTGAGAGCTCTTTTTTGGCCTAATTTCCCCCGCACATCTTACCCCCTCACTGGCTTTGTCCACTATCTTACCACCTTTTTAGTACGGCACGCGAAAGTCGTACCACATCATCGCTCTCTTTGTTTTCTTGTTCTAGTTGCTTGAGTGATTTTCAGATACCCCCCTTTTTAAGGGGGGACTATTTTACATTTTTTCAAAAAGGCGTTGACAGAGTAAGTCTTTTTTCATATTATCTCCGTACCGAACGGTCGGTTTAATTATGAAGACTACAAATACAACTGCTGATAATATCATCCGCTCCATGTATGAGCTCATCGCTCAAGTTGGTTATGAAAAAGCATCCATCAATAAAATATGCAGCTATGCAGGAGTGGCAAAATCATCATTTTATCATTTTTTTGAATCGAAGGAGCAGGTGCTTTTAGAGATTGTGAAAGCTAGCTATACGTCAAATTATGAAGAGGAGTTGCGATCGATTGAGTCTACAAGCTCTGTTAAAGAGTATAAAAATAAATTGTTGCAGCTTGCTTATGCAACTCTTAATTCTTACACGGAAAATGAACATTGGCGTAAGGTGTGTGCTGAAATTGATTTGCAGTCAGAGCGCATGATTGCCATCAAAGAGATTGTAGATCGCAGCAATAAAGCGACACTAGCCTTCATTCAAGCCTACTTACAGCACGGAGTCAAGTTAGGCGCATTTGCACAAAATTTTGAGGTAGAGCATCATGCAGAATTACTTTTGACTATCTATCTTGGGTTAGATGTGGCACTTTTATATGATTACCCCATCAGGGCTCAAGCTATTATTAGCTTTGTAATAGAAAATATGTTTCAATGAAACCATAAAACCATAAAAGCGACAATGAGAACAATGAATGTATACCTTATTAAAGCTTCGGCAGGCTCTGCCTATTCCGAATATAAAAAAATGACTGGTGGTCCACCTCAGAATATTTTTGCCACCGCAGCCTGTACGCCAGCAGGAGTTGGTATAAAAATGGCGGATGAAACCATCGGTATGAAAGCAGATGTCCATTTTAGCGCAGATATTGTCGCTATCTTTATGTCTACTCCTGATGCCTACCGCGCCTACGAACTCGCAGACAAGTTTAGAAAGAAGGGAAGCCTTGTGGTGCTTGCGGGTTTGCATACCAACTTTATGCAGGACGAGGCTTTAGAGCACGCAGACTGTATTATGCTTGGAGAAACAGAGGGTATATGGGAGGATTTAATCAATGATTATCTGCATAACAAGGTGAAGAAAATTTATCAACGCAAAACACCTCTTGATTTGGCAGAATTAAAACCCTACCCTCTTGATTTAATCCCTATTAGTGCCTATAATGATGTCTGGTCAGTAGTCGTTTCAAGAGGCTGCCCCAATCGCTGTGCCTTTTGTCTCGTCCACCGATTTTCTAAGGAGTTTAGATTAAGACCTATTGAGCATGTTGTAGAGGAAATAAGGGATTGCCCCGCTTCGTGGATTGAACTGCACTCAGACAATCTCACTGCCGACAGAGAGTATGCACTTGCATTATTTAAGGCACTTGCTCCACTTAAGAAGAATTTCTTTGCTGAAACTACCATTTTGATGGCTAAAGATGATGAACTCCTTGATGCGGCAAGAAATGCGGGCATCAAAGTCTTGATGTTTGGCATTGAAACCATATCCAAAGAGGCTCTTGCAAAGCAGGGTAAAGGTTTTGTACAACCTGAAGAAATTAAAAAGCTCGTGCATCATACACAATCATATGGTATTAGGGTTATCTCAGATTTCCTCTTTGGCTTTGATGAGCATGATAAGAATGTTTTTGATGACACCTTAGAGTTTATTCGAGATATTGGGTTTGATGAAATCTATCCACATTTAGTGATTCCTTTTCCAGGGAGTGCGTTTTATGCTAAAATGGAAAAAGAGGGTAGACTGAAAAGTAAGGATTGGTCAAAATATGGTGGTTCTCATGCGGTGTTCAAACCTAAACAAATGACATCAAGTGAGCTAGAAAATAAGACTTATGATTTTTGGAAGAAGTCAGAGCATTTAACCAAGACTGCCAAGGGCAAGAACTTAATTCCTTCTCATTCACTTTATAATGGTATTTATATTTTTATAAGCATCGCCTTGATTGCAACCGCCCTCTTCATTGACTCTAATCTCATATGGGGGATTTTATTCCTCTATTGGTTTATTGAAGGTTTCATATGCAAGAGAACATTCGTGCTGAGTACCATAGAAAAAAATCAAAACCCCGAAGCTTATTGGGTTTCTATGCTTCTATGGCTGGCGGCTTGCATATATTTCCTCAGTACGCACCTCTTATGGGGTATTTAATAACCAGCTCCACTTGAAATGAAAGCTTTGTTGATAAAAAACTGGAAAAGTATTTTGGCTATTATCGTTGTATTAGGTGCTTTAATACTTGATGTTTACCTCTTATTCGGCATTCTTTATATCGTATGGGCTATTCTCGGTTTAAAATCGGGTCATGCCTTTATCATCGAAGATGTTAAGCGAGAGGATTGTCCCATTATATTTTGGATTATTACGCTCATCTGGTTATTCAGTGGCATTTACGTGCTTATAGCCTACAGTAATGCTTCTTGGATACTTTACTGTGATTATTCTTGTTATATGAATGTTTTCTAAAATATTTTGACAGCCTACATTTTAATATCACAAGAAATAATATGCCAGATTACATGTACTGGAATTCATGCGCTATTTTATGCGCAAACTGCCAATTTCGGCAGGTGGAGTAGGCTTTCTTGTGGGCG
>CAYJJD010000164.1:0-3025 GCA_964370425.1 uncultured Akkermansia sp.
TTATTGATGTTTTTGAGGCAAATTTCTACGTGCTCACTATTTGGGACACGTGTGACTTGTTGTATTCTTGTATTCTTATCACTTGACATTTTTTTATTCTTTCGCTAGTATACCTGCGCACTATAGGTGTTTACTGTATTATGAAAGCTGTACTACTGTTCCCAGGACAAGGCGCCCAAAAAGTGGGCATGGGCAAGGATCTTTTCGAATCCTACCCACAGGCACGTGAGATGATGGAGAAGGCAGATGCCTCACTCGGCTACTCACTCACGGACATCATGTTTGAAGGTCCGAATGATGAGCTGACACGCACATGCAACTGCCAGCCAGCTCTGTACCTGCATGGTCTTGCCCTCCTTGAAGTGCTCAAGAGCATGGTCGATATCGAGCCTGCTGCGGCTGCTGGTCTCTCCCTCGGTGAGTTCACCGCACATGCTGCTGTCGGTACTTACAGCATGGAAGAAGGTCTGGCCCTCGTGCAGAAGCGCGGTGCCTACATGGAAGAATCCTGTCAGGCTGCCCCTAGCACCATGGCTGCGATGATAGGCGGTAGCGATGAAGCTGTCGCGGCTCTCGCTGCTGAGTGCGACATTGATGTCGCTAACTTTAACTGCCCTGGTCAGACCGTCGTATCTGGATCTGTAGAAGGTGTGGATAAGGCCGTCGCTGGTGCGCGCCCTGCTGGTATCAAGATCGCGAAGAAGCTCAATGTCGCGGGTGCTTACCACAGCCGCTTCATGCGTGATGCTCAGGAAAAACTCGTCGCTGAGCTCGAAAATGTTTCTATGCAAATGCCTCCCGTACCTGTGTACTGCAACTTCGAAGCACGTCCCGTCACCAGCACAGACGACATCCGCAAGATGCTCGGCGAGCAGGTCTGTGGTTCTGTGCGCTGGGCTGCTAGTATGAAGGATCTTACCGATAAGGGCGAACGCCTCTTCATCGAGCTCGGTCCTGGGGCGAGCCTCGCAGGCATGATGGGTCGCATCTGCAAGGAAGCCACCGTCATCTCTATCGAGGACGTGCCTACGCTCCTCGCCGCCGTCGAGAAGATCAAGGAACTCGGTTAGTAATATACTGATATCTTTATTAGATTGATAAGAAGCGAGTCCCGTCGTGGTCTCGCTTCTTTGTGTCATCGCGTAGAGGGGAGAATATTTAAGGATTGCTTCTTTTTGTTAGTGTAGTATAATGCTCTGTATGCGCGCCCTAGGTATTGCTTACTATGTTGTTCTGATTGCGATTATCGCATTGATTTTCTTTGCGTCACGTCCTGTATTTGCTGTGGTACTCAGTGCGGGATTCTTGCTGAACTGGAGATTGATCAAGACCATGCAGTTGAAACGACCTGTGACAGCAGTACTCTGCGCGATGATGATTCTCTATACGCTGACTTTCATCGCGTATCAGGAGATTAGGACTGAAGACTGGCTGTGGTTCTACCCTCTGACGCTCATCGCAGCCTCTGCTATTGGCTTTCTCGCCTATGCCTGCGTGTTCTCCCTGCTGAAGGATCTTATCTTTTTCATCTGCCGCTGTGGAAAGTCCATTAAGGCGCAGCGCATAGGATCTGCTGCTATCGTGGGGCTCACCCTGATCTTTGGAATCATGAGTGTCCTGCATCACCACGATCCGAAGGTGATCGCTGTCGATGTCGAACTACCAGAGGAGGCGCGCGCGCTGGAGGGGCTGAAAATCGTGCAGCTCTCTGACCTGCACATGAACGTCGATACTTCCGAGGAAGGGCTCAAGCAGCTTGTGCGCAGGGTGAATGAGCTCGACCCTGATATCATCGTGCTGACGGGGGATCTCGTCGAGATGCAGCTCCCTGACCCGACGCAGAAGCTACGCCTGCTTTCTGGATTGAAAGCCCCACTCGGAGTCTACAGTGTGCTGGGGAATCATGACTACTTCCGCGCGACGTCGCAGGATGTGCTCGACTACTTTAAGGAGTGCCAGCTCTATCCCCTTGTGAATGAGAATGTCATTCTCTCGTACAAGGGCGCAGATCTGCTCCTCGGCGGTGTGACTGATCCCGTGTCTCGAAATTATCCCGATGCAGTGAAGCCCTCGATGACGCAGGCGGCGGCTTCTGATAAGCCTAGCGTGTACCAGATTCTGCTATCGCACCAGCCACAGGCGAAGCTCACACAGGAGGCCGCAGAGCAGGGATTTGATCTCCAGCTATCGGGGCACACGCATGGCGGGCAGTTCTACCCGTGGACATGGGTGACGGAGGCGATGCTGACTTACAATATAGGATTTTACGATGTAGGCGGCATGAAGCTCTATGTGAATCAGGGTACGAGTGCGTGGATTCCTCTGCGTCTCGGTACGGATGCCGAGATTACACTGCTGAACTTCACCGCGCCTAAGAAATCCTGATGAAGCTGCGGAGCGTGGCTTTAAATCTATGCCTTTCTATGATTTATAGTAACTTGACTTTTTATTGAGCACAGTGTATAATATGAGTTTAACCCTGCAAAAGTCGTGTTGTTTTGTTCATTTTCGAGATCACCATTCTGCACGGACTAATTTTGTAAGGTGCCCGATAGGTAGGTTCTCTCAATTAGTTTTTTGAACCAATTTATTTGGAATGAATCTGCACTTTCTTCTATGCAGCTTTCAAAATTTTGATTATGGATGCTTTTTTATCGAAATTTCCTCATTATTGCGAGCTAAATGCCCCCATTTTGCCTTTATTTTAGAACTGAGGACACAATGCGCCTGTTCTACATAAAAAACTAAAGCGTCTCATATTATATACCAGACTTACTAACAATGCTTTAATTTTGCATCTTCGTAATCCTATACTGCGTACCTTATCTCCCCTCATATGCTTAATAATGCCAAATACATGCTCTATGCGGCACCGCTTTGAGCAAATCAACTTATTGTATTGCTTCTGCGCCTCCGTCAACTCTTCTCCTCTTTTGCGCTTTAAGGGATGAAGTAATTTTATGCCTTTCTTTTTAAAGCTCTTACGCTGATGTTCGCAAGCGTAGGCACTGTCTGCTAATATGAC
>CAYJJD010000165.1:0-3006 GCA_964370425.1 uncultured Akkermansia sp.
ACTCTTTGTAGAGCTCCATATAGATGTCTCGGAATACATGCCAATTTCTACGTTTGTTCTGATGGCTGAGTCCATTGCGTGATGGCGCAGTTCGCATGCCTAGATGATTGAGCTTTCCTGTGGCTACCATTAGAGCGTTGCTTAGCTCGCGCAATGATTTGCTATTTCCTATATGGCAAAACACTATGGAGAGTAGGTGTTCCCATGTTCTTATACTTATGCTTCCTTTGTCGCTATTGTGCTGCTGTGCTATATTATTAACTAGTAAGCGCTGAATTAGCTTTGCGATTTGGGCGAAAAGATGTATACTTGACATGGAAGGTTGTTTGTTTTGTTCAACATCAGTATACGCTTTACTGGTGAATCTCTCAACCTTCCATTTTTATTTTTACTCTTCTTCTCCGTTTTTTAGATTTATTCTACTGAAGAAATCCTTGGGACAGGTCTGCCTTTTCATTCACATTTTTTTTTATTTAAAAAAATAAACTTGCACTGTGGCTTCGATTTGCTAGTATAAATTTTGTTATAATGAAAAACCTCGTTTTATCCATATTGTTCCTTACTAGCTTTGTGTATGCTGAGTCTCTTTGTTTTTATGTTTCGCCGCAGGGGGATGATGCTGCTGAGGGTAGCATCGCAGCCCCTTTTGCAAGCTTTGGACGCGCGCAAAGTGCTGTTATAAAAGCACGACAAATGCACCCTGAGAAATCCATTACAGTTTATTTCCGAGAGGGTAACTATGGGCTTAAAGAGACTATTATTTTGAATGCTGCTGGCAGCGGTAGTGCACAGGCTCAGGTAACATATAGCGCGTTCCCACATGAACAAGTGTGCCTGCAAGGAGGACGCACACTTTCGTTGCATTGGTCGCACTATCAGGGGGGGATCTATCAGGCTAAAGTACCTGAAGATACAGATTTTAGCACTCTTTATGTCAATGGAGAAGCTCAGTTTCGAGCGCGCTATCCCAACGCCGATGAGAGTGTCAAACCCTTTAGCGGCTATGCGTCAGATTGTCTTTCTCCAGAGCGCGTTAAGCGTTGGAAAAACCCCGCAGGAGGCTTCTTTCATGTACTCACACGCTCGCGCTGGGGAGGTTTTCATTTTGAAATAGTAGGCAAGAGAGCTGAAGGTGAAGTGGAGCTGCGAGGCGGTAAGCAGAACAACCGTCCTGAAAATGGACAACATACTAGCTACCGTTTCGTTGAGAACATTTTTGAGGAGCTTGATGCCCCTAAAGAATGGTATTTAGACCGCAAAAATTCCACGCTATATTACTATCCTAGTGAGGGGCTTGATCTGAGCAAAGCTCACATAGAATATGCGGCTCTTGAGAGCCTTATTGAGCTACGCGGTAGCGAGACGGAGCCCATTAGATATGTCACGATAAAAGGCTTTACCCTCACTCGCACAAGTCCTACGTTTCTAAAGAATGCCGAGCCGTTGCTGCGTAGTGACTGGACGATTTATCGTGGAGCTGCTGTTCTTTTTGAGGGAACTCAGCACTGTGAGTTACAGGACTGTGAGTTAACACAACTGGGAGGTAATGCTGTATTTTTTAATGGATATAATAAAATGAGTGCTGTAAAGAGCTGTCATATACATGACGTGGGAGCGAATGGAATCTGTTTTGTGGGAGATACTAGTGCTGTGCGCAACGGCAAATTTGTGCCCTATGGTCCACGCGTGAGTCTTTCTGAGATGGATCTAACCCCAGGACCTCAAAACAACAATTTCCCCCAACACTGCCGCGCCGTTGACAACCTTATCCACAATGTGGGCACACTAGAAAAGCAAGTAGCGGGTATTCAAATAAGCGTCTCTGCCTTTTTGGATATTCTACACAACAGCGTTTACAACGTACCACGCGCTGGCATAAATATAGGAGAGGGGGCGTTTGGTGGACACTTACTAGAGGGGAATGATGTGTTCAACACCGGCTTGGAGACCAGCGATCACGGAGCATTCAATAGCTGGGGGAGGGATCGGTACTGGGGGGCTGATATTAAACAGACAGATAGCATAGTGGCCGAGGCTGGACATGAAATTATCTTACTTGATATCTTAGCACCAACGCGCATCCACCATAACCGCTTTCATTGCGAGCATGGCTGGGACATTGACCTTGATGATGGCTCAAGCTACTATATTATTACTGACAATCTCTGCTTGCACGGTGGTATCAAGCTGAGAGAGGGCTATTACCGTAGCGTAAGTAATAACATTTGTCTCAATAACGCTATTCACCCTCATGTATGGCAAGCTCTAAGTGGCGATGTAGTAAAAGGAAATATTTTAGGCTCAAAGCATCACCCCATTTCGATGGATCACTGGGGGCATGAGTTCGATGAAAACTGGTTTATATTCGAATCCGATCTTAAGGCTTCTCAGCAATGGGGGATTGAATCCAAGGGCTATACAGGTAGTCCTCATTTTATAGCTCCTGATGCGGGAGATTTTCGAGTATCAGCTCAAAGCCCCTTACTACGGACGGGGTGGAAGAATTTTGACATGCAAGACTTTGGCGTACGCCCATCGCGTCTCAAGAGGCTTTCCCAACAGCCCAAAATTCCCCACGTACAGCAAAGTGGCTTAGATAGTGAGCGAAGCCATGCTATCTTTGGCGGCGTGGTCAAGAAACTGAGCACTGATGGTGAAGTCTCAGCAACGGGAATGAGCGGTAAGCAAGGCTTACTAGTCATCCGCGCACCACATGAGGGCGTATTTTCCAAAGTGTTTTCTTTAAAACGAAATGACGTATTACTGAAAGTGAATGGAAAAGATATTCAAGATGCCGATCATCTGAAAAATGAAGCCTTGCATGGAAGTGGGATACAAGAATTGCATGTTTGGCGCAATCAAGGCATGATTGTACTCAAAGGAATTTGACGTATGATGTAAAAGATATAGGTTATCCGAAGATTTTTGATGTTGAGTTTCATCAATGCGCGATTATCAGATTCGATAATCGCGCAGGAGTAGTGCTCCCTAAAAAATGGCAAATTG
>CAYJJD010000166.1:0-2970 GCA_964370425.1 uncultured Akkermansia sp.
ACGTGGCGAGCTGTCCATGGGGTGTTGCCATGGCGTTTGCTGGTGAAGGGAATGGGCTGTTTGCGCAGTGCTGCTGCGATGTCTTGGGGGAAAATCCCCATGGCACGTTGATGGTAGATTTGCTGCACGAGGGCGGCGTGGGCTTTATCAATGAGGAGTTTGCTATCTTTTACTAGGTAGCCATAGGGGGGCACACCACCCACCCAGAGCCCGCGTGCTTTGGAGGCTGCGATTTTATCGGTGATGCGCTCTCGGGTGCGTTCTCGTTCTAGCTGGGCAAAGACTCCCACGAGGTTCAGCATGGCACGCCCCATGGCGGTGGAGGTGTCGAAGGACTCAGTTGTGCTAACTAAGGAGCAGCCGTGTTGGGTGAAGAGCTCTTGCATCTCAATGAAGTCGCGCAGGTTGCGGCTGAGGCGGTCGATTTTGTAGATGAGGACGACTTTGATTTTCTTAGCGCGTATGAGCTTGAGCATTTTTTGCAGCGCGGGGCGTTCGGTGTTGCCCCCGCTGAGGGCTTCATCGGTGAAGATAAGGGATGAGTCATTTCGCCAGCCGTGCATTTTGTTCATGGCAACGTAGTGTTGGCATGACTCAATTTGGGCATCTATGCTGTTGAATTCTTGCTTGAGCCCGTGGTCGGTGGAGACGCGGGCGTAGATGGCGCAGTTGATTTGAGGAGTGCTGTTCATAGTGATTTGGGGAGTCTGGGTTTGGCGGGGAGGTTGAAAAATTTATTGCCAGAGATTTTGTAGCCAGCGATTTTCCATGCTACTGAGGTGAGGTTGTCGTAGATTTCGTTCTCGTAGGAATATCGCCCTTTGTTGAGCACAACCACTTCATGCACTTGCCCTTTGTACTCGCGCTGAATCACGCTTTGTGGGGTGAGGCTTTGTGGGTCATTGTACTGGTACTTGTAGCGTTGGGGGCGTAGGCGGATGAGGGCTTCATCACAGATGAGCTCAGCGCGTGCTTGGGCGCGTTCGCTGAGCCCCCCTGCGAGCTCATTGCGCAGCCTCCATGTGATGCGCCTGATGAGGAAGTCTCGCCCTTGCGAGTAGCAGTAAGTGCCGAATAGCTCTGCCCATTTGCGCTTGAGCTCAGAGAGGGAGAGGCTGGGCAGCCCAGAGATGATGATTTCTGCTTGTTCGTGAGTCATGATGATTATTGCGAGGGTTGGGAGCGTTTTTTACTGGGGAGTCCGAAGAAGGCGTTTCCGCTGATTTGGTAGTTAGCAGCCTTCCAGCTGATTTCTGTGAGGGTGCGGTAGACTGTGCCTTCATAGAGGAATTGGCAGTCATGGGTGACTGTGACTCGGTGGGTGTGCCCTCGGTGCTCTCTGATGAGGGTGAGCATGGGGGCGATTTGGAGATTGGGCGGTACTGGGATTTCTTCATCCGTATAGGGCAGGATTACGCGCTGAGTGGGCGTTTTCGCTGCTTGGGGAGCGGGAGGCTGCGGGGCATTCTCGGGCTCGCTCATGGGGGCTTCTTCTTCGTAATCTTCCAAGTACTCTGGGTTAGCCGTGCGGTGGGTGCAGATAACCACGCCTGATGCCGTTTTAAGCTGGTACTCTCTGTGCTTGCCTTGGGGCTCGGTCTTGATGATGGTGCTATCAGCTTTGCGCTTCTCAGCTTTGGCGAGGGCTTTTTCAAACTCTTGGTCGCGCTTCCTTGCGTCTCTTGCCTTTTGGATTTCAGCGGGGTCAAGGAGATGTTCGGGGAGGAGGAAGAATCGCTCGGCTTCATCCCTTTCTTCGGGCTCTTTGCTCCAGTACTCAATGGAGTCTTGTTTGCGCTTGTGAGCCTTTCTCTTGTTCTCACTTTGGGTTTTAGCTCTTTTAGCTAGGGTCTTTTCCCATTCTGCCTTTCGTACAAACTCGTAGGTCTTGCCAGTCAGCTTTTTCACCTTGTCTGCGTCTCTCTTGGTGAGGAGCATGCAGACTTTGGTATCGAGCAGGTGCGTGATGGGGATGTCCCATTCGTACTCGCGTGTGAATTCTTTCTCCTTGGAGAAGCACTCCCACACTTTTTCAGGGTAGCGAGGGTCGAGTTCTACTCTCGTGATGCGCCCTTTCCCTTTGCCCTGAAGGCGTTTAGTTTTTATGATGATGCTTGAGTGAGTCATGGTTTTGGTTTCTCTCTTCATGATTCTAGTTCGTTGATGATGCAGAGTGCCCCTTTTTTGTAAAGGGTTACGCAGAGGAGCTGCGGGGCTTTGTCTCCTTCGTGCTTCCAGACTGCCCAGTGGCGGGAGCTTCGGTAGCGTGTGAGGCTGTAAGATATTGATTTCATTTTGTAATCTGTTGATAATTAGTAGCCGTTTAGCTGTGTATACTATGACACATTGGGCACAAAAGTCACGCACTTTTTTAATCTTTTTCTCACTTATACTCAACGCATTAAACTAGTCTCACTTGAGTGAGAGCTTCTTTTTACGAGGGGCTGCTAGGCGAGCAGTTCCAGTGGGGTCATCGTGCGCAAAAACGATATTTGGGTCAGCAATCATGTCTCGGATGGCTGGGGCGAGTATCTTGGCGATACGAAGCAAGGTGGGTGAGAATGAGCGTTCTTTTTTCTTTGCCGTTTTATTGATGAGGACTTTCTTCATAAGGTGTTCCTAGTATTTTTGCCTCCCCTCAATGCTGAGGGGAGGCTGGTTTGCATCCTTACACGAGGCTCTGGATGAACTCCAAGAACTCGGCATCGTGCCTTCCCACGTTGCGCAGGATTGGCACGTAGACTGAGTTACGACCGAACTTCTCGCGCTTGCTGCCAAGACTCCACTTGCCGTTGTGAATGCCGTCTTTCAGAGAGAAACGCGCTGCGGTGATGATGTTCTTTCCTGCACGCGTGTATGCCACGCCCTTGATTGTCCAGAGGGCAAGTGCGTAGGACTCGCCCTTGTACTCAAAGGGGAATGCGCCTTCGGCATTCTCTGGGGCTTTGATGAGCACCTGAGTATGGAGTA
>CAYJJD010000167.1:0-2945 GCA_964370425.1 uncultured Akkermansia sp.
ATTCTTCATCGAGAAAATCTATTAATTCAAAAAGCATTTTTCATTCCTCCTTTTTTATACCGTGTTTATCCCATTCATCAGTAAGAGTATTTCTGATTATTATATTCAGCAGCCTTTGGTGTATAACACAATTATATTATAGCATTTCAAAACGATTTTTTTTCGTGTGTACATATTAGGGACATACCATTAGTTGGTGGTTAGGGTTTTACTAAACTTCTTGAAACTTTACTATGTCTTGTACCCCAAACTCAAAGGACGATAGTTCTACCAAAACCAATATCTCTTATTTATAACAATATGTATTATTAATCCTAATGTGGCAAAACTCAAAACGAAAATAAATATTTTTTTCGTTTCTTTTTCGTATAATATTTCATCTGTTAATAAATATTTGCCTGCCAATATAATTTCTAATTCTCCAGATTTAATTTGCTCGATTTTTATGTATCTATCATTTTCTTCATCAAAAAAATAATAGTGTTTGCCTTTGTCAAAATGTTCATTTACCCACGTTAAAGTTATTGTACCAGGTAGGGGATTATTGTCATTTATATTAAATTTATATTAAATTTATATCCATTTTTACTCTCTTTTAAATTTATATCCAACCTTAAGGGGTTATTGAAATTTAAAAACTCCTTAAACTTTTGTCAATTTTTTGCGTTATATTCTATTTTTATAATAAGTGTTTTACTTGGCTTTAGGAGAATATCCATCACAAAATGTCGCATAAAACATAAAGATAAGCTATATACGTAACAAGGCCAACATAATGCTAATGTATCCAAATATATGAGTTTTCTTTTTTGATATATTCATTACTTCTTAATTCATATAGGCGTAAATTTTTTAATTTTATTCTTACTTCCTATTAGGCAGTTTAGCAAAATAAAAGAAATAACCTATCGTCATCACAATCATAGCGATTCTTGTTATTGTAAATGACGAATTATCGTCTTCAAAAATATAATATGTATGGAGCCATGCCATGAAGTTATTTACCATATGTATTATAATAGAGGGTAATACAGAGTTGAATTTTTCATAAAAAAACACCATGATTAATGCACTTGTTACACTCGTGATAAACCAAATAGGCGAAAAATGACCTACCCCAAACAGTACCGAGGATAAAATAGCGGCTAATGCTATAGGCATACCTTTTTTAAATCTATTATATACTAAGCTTCTAAAACATATTTCTTCTGCTATTCCAGCGACAAGTACAGTAGCAAAAAAAACTAAAAATGGAGACGCATCCACATAATTTTGTAGTGATTCCTCATAACTAATATGCCAACTTTCAGGGAAAGGGATGACTTCAAAGCATATATAATCCCTTGCATAACCAAATGCCATCCCAAATAAAATTATAGGTATTATAAATTTTGTATCTATTTTTACAATTCGCAACTCTTTAAATACATTTTTATCTCGTATTTTAAGGGAAAAGCAAATCGCTAAAACAAACACTATTCCAGAAATAGCTGATGCAAGTATTGCAATGTTAATATTATTAAGGTTATGATAAAAAATGCTTCCAACAAATATTTGAATTGTTGCAAAAATCGCAAAATATCCTAGCCCTTTAAACAATTGCGTTATGAATTTTTTCATTACTTTTCCCTCCTATTATATCAATCAATCACGGGAGTTAGCTCACTTCTTTGTATAATGTGTTATCTCCATCTGCCCGATTTCCCTCTTCTACTTTTTGAAACTTTCGCACCAGGGCCATTAGAAATCAGGATAATAAAATTAATTCCGTCCCATACTAGCCTTCCGATTGATCCTCCTTCAATCTTTCTCATTTTTTCTTCATTTAATACTATAGCGTTTTTAGGCATTACCATTTCATTATTAGTTTTCATAATCAAGCTCTTTTTTTTTTAGTTATTTTTACTTTGTTTGGTATAACTTATACTTTTCAATAACTAATATACAAAATGCTGTGTCTAGAATTAGCACATTGGACAAGCTTGCTACTGTTTCAGTTGCCATAGATTATAGTATTCTCCTTTTGTGGATAATAGTTCTTCATGTGTTCCTTTTTCTACTATTTTCCCCTCGTTCATCACCACTATCAAGTCATAATTCTATATAGTGTCTAATCTGTGTGCAATCATAATAACAGTTTTTCCATTTAGTTTGTTGTTTATTGTGTCAAGTATGTGCTTTTCAGCTTCAAAGCCTAAATTACTGGTGGGTTCATCAAATATGAATAGTGCGTTATCTTTTAAAAAGACTCTTGCTAGTGCTAATCTTTGTCTTTCTCCTCCGCTTAGACCTTTTCCAGATTCTTCAAGGTGTGTGTGATACCCCATTGGTAGCTTCTCTACAAAATCATGTACACCTACGATCTTTGTTGTTTCTATTACTTTTTCAAGACTAGAATTTGGCTTGCTAAGAACTATGTTTTCGTAAATACTTTTAGAGAATAATTCTACAGACTGTGGAACATAAGAAATGTTTTTTCTCATATCCTTGTTGTATTGTTTCATCAATTCGTTCTCTGCCAACTCGTGCAAGCCATAACTTGAAAGGTTCTGCTTTTTTTGATGGGATAGATTGTATAATACGTAAAAGCTGCTCGGTATCAGCAACATCAGTTAATCTTTTTTTGCGATCGGTTGCTCTCATTTTCAATTGGTGACAATTTGTCACCGTTTCATTTCCCTCATCTTTTAATCTCTGTTATAATTTATTCCAATATTTTCTGCCGTCAACACTTTCAGTTAGAACACTCACAACATCAACAATGGAAAAATACCATCCTTCTTTCTCTTCATCCCAAGCTGTACGTATTCGTTTATCTTCAAATAATTCAATATTATCACTCATAAATTTATCCCCTTAAGCTAATTACTTATGATTACTTTCTCTTTCATATATTCACATTATACACTCCAACGCCAACATTCTCAATCCCATCATAGAGATTT
>CAYJJD010000168.1:0-2928 GCA_964370425.1 uncultured Akkermansia sp.
ACGGCTTGCTTGAAGCGTTCCCAGTCCTCATTGACGCGGGCTTGAAGCAGCTCTCTTTGCTCGTCCGTAAGTGAAGTACCTGCGAGCCCTGCGCCCTTGTATTTACCTGCTGTGAGGGCATCTACTGTGATTCCTGCCTTTTCTAGCTTCACTCGGCTGTCGATGAGGGGGAGCAATACGCCTATGCTGCCAAGGTGAGCGGAGGGCGCAGCGTAGACGGCATCGCATTGTGAAGCTATCCAATAAGCAGCTGAGCATGCCATGTCTGAGGTGTAGGCGTAGACGTATTTTTTGGATGAGAGTTCTTTCACGGCAGCTGCGAGCTCGGGAGTACCTGTGACTCGCCCACCTGGTGAGTTGATGTCTAGCACCACGACTTTCACGTGTTCGTCCTGCTTGAGGGCTCGCAGGGTGCGTCCTATGTCAGCTGTGTCGGTGACTGCAATCTCAAAGTAATCAAGCAGAGCACGTAGGCGAGGCGAAAGCCCCAAGAGCATTGTGCCGTGCATGCGAACGATGGCGATGGGGGCGCGTTCAGTAGGGGGAGGCTGCGTAGAATCGGGGCTGGATGGCCATTCGGCTTGAGGCAGGGCGGCTACTGCGTTGACGCGTTCTGCGAGCTGTGAGTAGCCGTCCAGCGTGATTAGCCAAGGCTCATGGCTGGGGAGTAATTTCATGTTTATTCGGGGTGGTGATGGTGGTGAATATGTCCTTGGGTGATAGATTGTAGCGTTGGGCAATTTCTTTGATGAGAGCCATTTCGCGAGCGCGATTTTCAAGCTCCTCTGTGATGTCCATGCCTAGTTCAGCGTAGTGGTCGGTGAGCGTTTTGAGACCCTGCTTGATGTCTTCGCGGTTTTGCTGAGCTTCACGCCCTGCATCAACTGTAACTCTGCGTGGTGTCGTAAAGTTGCACTCTGTCCAGTTCTCAACTGCGCTTAACTTGCCTGATGAAATGGCATGTCCAATCACAAAAAGCCATAGAGGACGCATGAATCTGTCAATGAGGAGATTTTGGCGATGTGAGAATCTGCGGTCAGCCTTGGCGACAATCAATCTTACGCCCGCACCACCCACCTTGGATGAATCGGAGGCAAATTCAAAGGGAATCATGCCTTGCGCTGAATCTCTACGTAGATGTTCTAGGAAGCCTGTAAAGGTGGGTGAAGGGCGGTTGCTTTCATAGGGAGTGAGGCTTTCACCTTGCTGCACTCTCACTACCTTGCCGCCTAGAATCTTCTGAATGCCCGCAGCGTCACTTCCTTCTGGTGATGGTGTCTCACCAATGGTGAAGTCGTTGTCGATGGGGTTTTCTGTGGTGCTTGTGAGCACGCGGGCGATGTCGGCATTAGCCTTGACTGCATGCTTCTCTAAGGCGATGAGCTCCATTTCATCAATGAGATGGTTGATGCTGTGTTGTAGGCTTGGGTAGCCGCGAACTTGCGAAGGGGAATCAGGCTCAAAGATGTGAAGCACATTGACAGCATCTAGCTTGCTGCTCGTGCCGTCATCTGCAAGGAGATGATAGAACAGCGGTGCTCCAATGGATGAAAGCTCAATGCCATCAACGCTGGTTTCATCCTCAGAGGTAGAGCCAATGCGGTGGGTCTCAATAAGCTGAATCTTGGGCACGCCATCCACCAAAGTTTTGAGTGCAAAGATTTCACCATCGACATCAACCGCCTTGCAGACCATGTGCTGGCACTGTGAGAGATTGAAGCGACCTGTGATTTCACAATGGCGAGCCCAACGAGAAAAATATGCCTCAGCTTCTCGATTCCAAGCCGTGTCAGAGCTCTGAGCTTGAGGGCGTATGCCATCACCCACGGAGTACAGAGCCATGGAGCTGACGATTTCACGGAGGAAGCCTGAGTTCTTGATGAGGTAGCGCGTACGTCTCACCAATTCGCCCCTCACGCCCGCTGTAAGGTCGAGCTGTGCATCCTGCGGAGCTGCCCCCGCCACGCGATGGCGACGAGGGCTTGTGTTGGCGTTTTCAAAGGGAGAGCTCGTCCCAAAGAAGAAACGAGATGCCCAGCGTTGGAACTTATTCATAGCGGGAAGTGTGGGGGAATTGCTGTGAGTTTGGTGTTGCTGCCTTGTCCGTAGGTGTCGGGGTCGAGTTGCGTGAGAGCATAGGCACATTCAGCAAGCACCTCTTGCACTGGCATGGCAAATTGGCGCGTGGCAGAAACCCCGCCTTCGCTCCAACTCATGATGGTCTTACCTTCCAAGAGAAGCTTTTTGGCTTTTGCCTGAATAGAAAGTACTTCATCCACGCTGAAGCCTACTACAAATAATCCTTTAGCCATTAGAATACCTTCCTTGCTGCTGTGGTGCTGCTGAATCGCTTGAGCTGATAGTGGGGTTTATCCACAAAGCTTTTCCAGCGACCGCCCCATTCGATTTCGCCAATTTCATCCACAACGTCTCCAATTGTGTCATAGAGCGAGTGATTCCAGATAGGCTCTTTACCATCGAAGACGCAGATATCCCATGCTAGCCCGAAATTGTGCCAGCTGTAGCCGCCTCGTGCCTTAGTCACGCGTGGGCGTTTGCGGTAGAGTGCATCTTGCTCTGCATAGCTACGAGTACCGCAGATGATGCGTACAGCAAGCCCTTCTTGGACGGCTTTACCTGCTGCAAGCATGAACATCTTGCGTGCGTAGTATTGAGCCACAGGGATGAGCGTTTCAAGATTTTGCTCGGTTCGTGCGTCAAAACACCCGAACATGTCCTTGGCTCGCTGCACTTCCTCGTCCCAGAGCTTGGCAGCTGCCTTGCTCTGAGCACCGAGGATGCCGTCAATTCGACCATGATAGTAGCCAGCCAAGCGCATGAGGCGTTGCCAGTACTTGCGGTCGCGTTTCATTTCACTGAGCGTCATTTTCGTTCTTATCAGGGGTGACAATTCCAATGAAGCCCGCA
>CAYJJD010000169.1:0-2916 GCA_964370425.1 uncultured Akkermansia sp.
GCTAGAGATTTGAAGAGAAGTGGCGGGTGAACCAAGGATAACTATAGATTATGGATCTTTTGCCATCACAAGAAAGAAAATTTAAACGATTAATGAAAGAAATCGTAACACCAAATTTAAAATCTAATGTGTTAATTGTTGAAGGGCAAGGTGGATGTGGAAAAAGCGAAATATTAAAAAAGATACACAAAAATAAAAATTTAATTGCTTATTATTTTGATAATTCAAAATCAATTAATAATTATACATTAAAGGATAACGCGAAAAATATCAATACTTTAATTTTGCGAACAGGAACTAGCAATTTGTTAGGGTGGATAATTTCTTACACACTTATTATTCTCGTTCTAATTCCTATCCTGATAGAATTGTTTAGAAAAATATCACATTTTTTATGTATTATTTGTTATAGGAAAAGAAGATTCAAATCAATAGAAGAATTGGCAAATACTCAAACGAGCACTTCCTTTTTAAAGCAATTATATAAAACATTAATAATAAGAAAATCGTATCATTTATTATTAACGCAATATTTTAAAATATTAAATAAATTTAAAAATAATAAGAATACGAACAATCTATATAAAAATATACTCATTTTTGATGAAATCAATTTCTATAGTGTCGAAAATATAAATATCATTAAGGAATTATTATTCAACAATAAATTAAAAGATGAATTTAAAATATTTTCATCAACACAAATAATTTTAAGTTTTTGTCCTCAATATAACGTTTCTGAACAATTACAAGAACTTTATAATAACATCCGCAAAGGAAATATATTTTCAATTAAACGATATAATAAAAAAGATATTATATTTTTATGTAAAACAGAACCAGAGACTTTGATTAAATCGGTATTGATTAATCTCAATAGAATAAAGAGTATTTCTTTGCAGTCGAATTTAGCATTAGTTATATCTATTATATCATATATTAGAAACCATTTAGATATATCTAATTATAACTTAAATAAAAGTGATTTAGATATCGTGTTTAACAAATATTTCGAGAGTGAAAAAAGCTTAAAATCTTTATTGGCGGCATTATCAGTAACTGATAATAACGAGTTATTGTTAGAAGAGTGTCTTCAAATTTCTAAATGTGCACCCGCTTTGCCCGATGAAAGAAAATTTATAAAAAAAGAAATATTTAAAGCTATCGAAAAAAAATTACTAACTCCCCAAAAATTTAATATTTCGGATAATGAGCGCACAAGACTTATTCAATTTAGAGACCCTAAGTTAAAAAATTATTTTAAGCCTAAAGATAAAAACGTAATCAATGAATTTTTCATGCAATATGCAAATGTATTAAAAATTATTAGTCCTGGAGACTATATTGAACGCGCTGACACTTATAGGAAAATACAAAATAGCAACATGGCGAATATTTTTGAAACTTTAGATTTTGTTCAAAAATGCTATAAAGATACTATAGAAGAAGTCGAGTATAACATATCTGAGAATGATTGTTATTATTCCTTCAAAAAATGTATACAGTCAGCCTATAATTCATATTATCGAGGTTCTATCAGTGATGTAAGTAAAATGATCGGGGAAATGAATATTATGCCTTTACCTGACTTACTCAAATTTGAAAAAGATTATCTCCGCTGTAAAATATTACTTTTTACAATAGATGTCAACACTTTAGAGGAAATAAAAACACTCTTGGAGGAATATCAAATTAATATTGATATGGATGAAAAAGAAATCCATATAAGAATAAAACTAATTCTTTGTATTTGTGAGTTATATTTGGGTAAAAATGAGCAAGTTGCATCATATGTGAGTGATATTATTAATGATATATCTTTACTAAGTAAAGTTGATGGGAAATACAATTATCATATGTACTCTATATTAAGAAGAAATTTAATTTCAAATAATATTGTTTCTGCTTATAAAGATACTGAAAAGGCTGTCACATATTTTTCTAAAAAAGCATCAAACACATCCTCATTATTTTTTATAAAAGAATATTTCTATTCTTTAATTAACCATTCTTCTAATTGCCGTTTTATGCATGAATATGATGATGCTTATAAATTTGCGTTAAAAGCTTACATAATTTATTGTAGACAACCTCAATATTTTTGCAAGGTAACATTATATAATCTTTTAGCATTGACATTATTTGAAAATCAAAAAAAATCTTCACAAGGGGTATTAAGTAGATATCTTTTGAAATTAAGCCACTCTATTGATAGCCATCTGAGTTTAGAAAATACTGATTATTTTATTTTAAATAATATTGCCTGTTTTTATGCGTATAGTAATAATTTAGATAAGGCTACGGAATATATAGATAATGCTTTTAGAATTATAAATAGAGCTAACAATAAAATTGGTAACCATCTTTATTGCTTAAGTACTAATCAAGCAGTGTTTATGTACTTAAAGGGAAATCATGATGCAGCACTTTGCTTGCTTAATTCAGTAAAAAATGTACATACATTTAATTTTAGTAAGGTATTTCACCATTCGCGACATGATATTTTAAACGAAATATTTGCATCAAAGGATACAATTAATTCAGTTGAGAAATTAGATAAAGTGATAGCAAGCAAATATCAACATCCATCTCACCCCTCAACAAATCAAAAAATAGCTCAGCATTTTAATAAATCTCTTTATTTTATGTGTTTGCAATATTGGTCTTGCTAGTGTATAGTAATTATGATAATTTCCAGATTTTATTCAAAAAAAGGGTAGAGTGATTTGAGTTTAACGCGAGCATCAGATGAACGAAATTGCCAGTCTACAGTAGCAGCATTTCTGTTGCGATCATTTAACCACGCCGATAGCTCTCCATTGAGCTTTTTGATATCACTGATGCGACGATTGAGGCATTGGCGTGTCATGGCGTTGAGCTCAATTTCTGCAATATTTAGCCAACTACCGTGCTTAG
>CAYJJD010000170.1:0-2879 GCA_964370425.1 uncultured Akkermansia sp.
TCTTAGCCAACGCCTTGAAGATTGAAGCGATATTGATGACAGGCGAGTTCAAGAATGCCTCCGAGCTAGCAAGAGCAATAGGCGTGAGTAAGAAGCACTTGAGCACGATGCTCGGGATGCTGAATATGGGGGTGGAGGAGATGGAAGAGGTGTTGATGGAGACTAGGACGTTATGAAGAATTGCTTGTGTAAAACAGGATTGATTTATTGAGCCTCGATGATGTATAATTCCTCATCAGATGTCAACTCAATATCTCATTAAAACATTATTAGAAGTCTCTTTGCTAGAATTGCTACCTTGCTTCAATCTAGCATTTTCCGATTATAATGTGCCGATTCAGGTTACAGCAAAAGAGTTGCAAGATATTTTGAATAGCAATTTTGTAGACCCTCAATTATCCTTTGTCGCATTTGATGCATCAATCCCAGTCGGTTTTATTATCAATTCTATACAGGATAGGCAAGGTGAAAAGTTTGCTTTTGACGCGGCTACTGCCATTATTCCAGAGTATAGAGGTAAAGGTGTGTTTAGTTGTTTGTTACAGCATACGGAGAAGCAGCTTGTAGAAAATCAGGTCTACCATTACTATTTGGAAGTGTTGCAGCAAAATACCAAAGCCATCGAATTGTATAAGAAAAAGGGGTTCTCGATTATACGCGATTTTGTCTTAATGCGCAAAGCTGGTAGAGAAACAGCAGATGTGCATGGCTGCGTGCAACAATGCACCTATGATACCTTCAAGGATAAGCAAGTGAGCCATATACCTCTTATCCCACCTAGTTGTGGACAAAGTGCTATGTCCATTGCAGCTAATAGTACTTTATATTGCGCAAGTTATCTTGTTGAAGATAACAAAATACGAGCATATTGCATCCATGACAAGGTCGGTCGTATTTGCCAATTTGCATATAGCGATGTATCATGGATGATTCCAATAATTAAAAAACTTGCAAATCAGTATGATTCGCTGTCCGCTAAAAATATAGATACCTGCTATAGCGAATTAATAGATGTTTTGCTTACACATGGCTTTGAAGAGTACCTGTATCAGCATGAGATGCATAAGCAGCTCGGGTGATAGAATCTATGTATTCGCCAAACATCATTTTGTAGCGCACTTCGAAGGGGCAGCTGATTTGTGAGCAAACGAATTTTGTGTATTCTGATGTGCTCCGTGCCCATAAAGCCACAGGTGTGAAAATGGTACGAGATTTGCTAAAAATAAACTAGGCGACTACTGCGAAAAATAGTAATCCCTTTATTTTCAATGTAAGATAGATTATTTAGGTTTTTGATTTTGCTCAATATCCTTTAACAAGCTTTGTAAAACACGGAGTGTGTATTTCGCCTCGATAATATCACTTTCTATACGTGAAAGATTAGGTTGTGGATCTTGACGACATAATTTCACAACCTCATCTGATAGTTGCTCTTCTAGCGCTTTTGAAATTTCAGAGCTGCCTTCGAAGAAAAGAGCCGCATCAAGGAATTCTTCACGTAGAGGTTCAAAATGTTCAAAATAAAACTCAGATAAACTAGGAAATGAAGAAGATGCTGTTTCCTGTCTATTAGGTAATTGTTTAATTTTATCCTCTAATGAGTCACTTAGTGCATTACAGCGCTTAGTATATTCTTGAAAATCTGCTGGCAAATGACTTTGATCTGTTTGTGCTTGGAATTTTCTAGATAACTCTATTTGTTCTAACGGGCTCATTGGCTTTGCGCCGTACTTCTGTTCATTAAGAAGCCTATCTAGCTCGTATTCTGCAACAACAATCTTGTTTCGAATGTAATAAATCTTTTGCTGATATATTTCATCAGCTGTGTAAACTCGAACTTTCATAAGCTTCTGTTTTGAGTCTTGCGTATCAGAACAGGAATTACTTATGAAGCTGAAAATTAAACCAAAAGAAACAAGTAAAAGTGTTGTAGGTAAATTTATCATAATGCACATTCAGAATAGCTAAAAAAGTTTGTCTTTACAAGCAATTAGTTTCATTACTAAGTGTGTTCTCCACTCGTCTGATGGATTATACGCCTTGCTCTTTATGTTCTATCACCCATTTAAAGATGTCTTCATATTGCAACAAGCCACTGGCAATACTAAGACCTAGTTCGATGAGTTCTTTTTGCGTGTATAACAGCTCCACATTGTTTAGTCGAAGCGTCATGAGCATCACTAGGACTCCTATTCGCTTGTTTCCATCTACAAAGGCGTGATTGCCTACGATGGCATAGGCGAGGCGTGCTGCTTTCTCTTCAATTGTGGGGTATTGCTCAAAATCACCAAAGGCGTTGAGGGCACTACTTACAGCGGAATCAAGCAAGCCTAAATCCCGTACGCCATCTACGCCCCCAGTTTTAGCAATGAGCTTGCTGTGGAGCGAGACAATTTCACTTGTCGTGAGCAGAATCATTGGGCGAGCACCTTAAAGGCTTCGAGATTTTCTTCTATGAGTGCATCTGCGGTAGAGTCGATGAGGGCGGCTCGTTTATCTTTGATGGATTGGATTTCTTCGTATTCTTCAAAGTCTACGAGGATGTACCTTGGCTTGTTGTTTTTGAGAATAACAGCCATGCCTTGCTCGTCTACTATGCGGACGATGCGAGAAAAGTTCTGATTTGCCTCGGTCATGGCGACCATGCTTTTTGTGTCGATTACCATATAATATGTCTCCTTGAAGAGATGATAGCATATATCTAGGATGAAAGCAACCTATAAATTAGCTTATTTTTCTGAATTTTATACCCCTCGATGGGTATCGAACTACAGGCTAGTTGGTTCGATCACCTTCGATACCCTAATTTTTTATATTTTCACCATTATCAATAACTTAGCACTTTGTTACCTAGGGATCGAACTTGGAAACAACGCGAA
>CAYJJD010000171.1:0-2851 GCA_964370425.1 uncultured Akkermansia sp.
TATAGTACACAATTTCTGGCTGAATGTCAATCAAGTTAACGTATATGGGACGCCGCCCTTGTATCCCTCCAGAGGAGTTGAGCACCTTTGGACTCCCATTGAGGTGTCGCGTCTGGGTATTGCGTCACGCATATATATAAGAAGTCTGTTTCTTTAATGTGTTCATTATTAGCGAATATGTTTTTACCATATTTCATGCTGCTAAAATCAAGAAAAGCGCAGTCATACTTCTGTACAACTGCGCTTGTGAACTTGAGGTGGATGATGGACGCGACCTGATTTTAATAATCGCGGTTCAGCAGGTAGTCATTGATCGCGAGGAGGTTTTCGCGTTTCTCGGCAGGGAAGATTTCCAGTGCCTTTTTCGCTTGTTCCGTGAGTTGCTGGGCTTCGGCGCGCGCCTGATCGAGTCCGACGAGGGCAGGGTAGGTCGCTTTCTGTACTTTCGCGTCCTTGCCTATGCTCTTGCCCATCATTTCAGGGGTAGAGGTGATGTCGAGGATGTCGTCGATGATCTGGAAGGCGAGCCCGAGGCTCTGTCCGTAGTCGCTGAGGGCGGCGAGTTCTTCGTCGGTGCAGCCCGCTGCCATGCCTCCGAGGCGTAGGGAGGCGAGGATGAGTGCTGTGGTCTTCCCGTTATGAATGGCGCGTAATTCTTCGATGCTGAGGCTGCGCCCCTCGCCTTCAAGGTCGAGCACCTGCCCACCGACGAGTCGCTGGCTGCCTGTCTGGAAGGCGAACTCTTTCACATAGTCGCCCACGTGGTAGCGTGCATTCGCTGCGGTCTGTGCCAGCATGGCGAAGGCTTCTGTCAGAAGCGCGTCACCTGCGAGGATGGCGACACCTTCGCCGTATACCTTGTGATTCGTCGGACGCCCGCGGCGCAGATCGTCATTATCCATACTCGGGAGGTCATCGTGGATGAGCGTGTAGGTATGCAGAGTCTCAAGGGCACAGGCGGCACAGATCGCATCTTCGATTCTGCCACCGCAGGCGCGCGCCGCCTCAATGCAGAGGAGGGGGCGTATGCGCTTACCGCCCGCGAAGATACTGTAGCGCATCGCCTTGTGGATGGTGGCGGGGGAGATGTCTTCGCTAGGGAGGAGTTCGTCGAGCTTCGCTTCTACTTGAGCGGCTCGTTCGCGTATGAGGGATTTGATATCTATGGACATGATGATTGGGCTAAAGGTTATTTCTGTATGCTTAATTCTCGTCATACTAAATACGCTAATGTATAAACATGTTTTACGAGACATTTTGCGGCTGTTTAGCCTCTAGAGAAATAAGATGTTCACTTAGTCTATAGTGTTTTCTTCCCATTGTCAAAGCAAGAATATGGTCTAGAGAGAAAGTGAAACCTGTAACATTAAGAGCGACCGTGTCGCACTTAATGTTACAGGTTTCATTCTTGCATGTTGGTAGTGTTTATTCTTGCTAGTAGGTAAGATGTGTGATATTCTGTGCGCATACTAGCAATGATAACGACACAAGAAGAGCTGGCCGCATGGCGCAATAGGGCAAGAAAGCAGGAAGACGCACGTACTGTGCTTGATTTGGAAGCTGATAGTCTGCATCGCCATAAGGAGAGACTCTGCTTGATTCAGTATGCTGATGCTGATGGCGTAGAGATCATCGACCCACTGTGTATCGAGGATATGCGCCTGTTCACTCAGTGGATGAGCGAAACAAAGGTCTGGATGCATGGTGCTGATTATGATATGAATCTCTTCCAGAATGCCTACGGCGTGCTTCCTGCCGCTATTCTTGACACGCAGGTGGCAGCCCGCCTGCTAGGCTACCGCCAGTTCGGTCTCGCGGGGCTCGTCGAAAAGCTTTTTGATGTAGTCCTGAGTAAGAAGAACCAAAAGGCTGACTGGGGTAAGCGTCCCATCCCTGAGTCCATGGAAGAATACGCGAAGGCTGATGTCGCCTACGTGCTTCCCATGGCTGATATTTTCGTGAAGGAGCTCCTTGAGAAAGGCCGTTACGAGTGGTTTATCGAGACCTGTCAGAATAATATGGACAAGGCTCGCAAGCGTTTTAATAATCCCGAAGGCGACCCATGGCGTATCAAGGGCAGTGGTCGCCTGACACAGCGTGGTCTTGCTGCTCTGCGTGCCCTGTGGACATGGCGCGACAAGGAAGCCGCGAGCTGGGATAGACCCGCGTTTATGGTCTGCTCGAATGATGAGCTCATCCAGTGGAGTAATGCTCTGCAACAATTCCGCACAGCGTCGCCGAGAAAGAGTTTCCACACCCAGCGCGCCGCGCGTTTTAACAAGGCGGTCGAGCAATTCCAAGCGATGGACGAGGAAGACTACCCGAGTCGCGCCCCGCGTAAGGTTCGCGTGCAGGATGATCTCTTTGAGGAGAAGCTTGATTCGCTCATCGCTCGCCGCGAAGCCGTGGCTGAGGAGCTGGGGATAGAGGGTTCCTTCATCGCCTCCCGTAGCCAATTGGAGCAAATTGTTATTAATCCAGAGAACGGCTGGGCTGAGCTGATGAACTGGCAGCGCGACTTGTTGCAGGAGGCGTGAGTCGTCGAATCGCCGTAGCGGCGTAGTAATTTAAGCTCACTTTCTGTGGGCTTTTTTGCGATAGCGTCTTCTTTGCACGGACGCTATCGCGTTTGCCTCGGAAGAGATCAGTCGCGCTTCGCGCGCGGTGATCGGAGCGTCAGTTTCTGGTGTGGACACGATGCTGGGTTTGCTTCACGGGCGCGTGTGACATCAGGCTATGTGGAAACTGACGCTGCCGTGCTCTGCGAGCACAGCTTTTCCTTGGGCGTTGCCCAAACCCAGCAAGGACGCCGTCCCATATACGTTAACTTGATTGACATTCAGCCAGAAAT
>CAYJJD010000172.1:0-2757 GCA_964370425.1 uncultured Akkermansia sp.
ATGCCGAGCGCATCACCTTCAGCGCAGACGACATCGCGCCCGATGACCCCAACGCTCACAAGAAAGCCTACTCCACCTGCCGAAATTGGCAGTTTGCGCATAAAATTGCGCATGAGTTTTCCTAATCATCAAGCCCTCCACGTGAGGGCTTTTTTATTGCTCTGATAATTTTTTGACACCAGCCGTATAGTATGGATTACATACTTAAACGACTGACGGAACGCTCAACTTGGATTGGGCTTATTTCTCTGCTCACTGGCGTTGGTGTGGCTGTCAACCCTGCGTGGGTTGAGCCCATCGTTGCTTTGGGCGTGAGCCTTGCGGGCTTCATCGGAATTGTCACCCCTGATAAGAACGAAAATGACGCTCAGTGAGATTAAGCGCGACCGCAAGTACTGGCAACGCCTCATGCGCTTGGCTGGCTACTATCATGGTCGAATTGACGGCATCCTCGGTGCTCAGAGCAAGGCAGCAGCTGCGCTCTGGGACGAGGAAGTGCAACGAGCCAAGGACATGTTCGGCTGCTTCGATGAACGCACCGAGCAAAATCTTGAAACGCTCATACCAGTAGCGCAATACTACGCACGCAAGATGTTCATGCTCGCAGCTGGCAAAGCTGTGCAGGAAGGGCTTGCCGTCCGCATCATTTGTGGTACGCGCTCATATGCCGAACAAGACGCGCTCTACCGCAAACGCCCACGCGTGACTAAGGCACGAGGTGGCTACAGCTGGCACAATTTCGGACTCGCATGGGACATCTGCGTTTTTGACGGAAAAGAACCTATTTGGACGCACAAGCTCTATGACATCATCGGTGAGCTCTCGGGTGAGATTGGCGAAATTGAATGGGGCGGTCGCTGGAAGAGCTTTGTGGATAAACCCCACTATCAACTCAAGCGATTCAGCAGCACAGCGGCAGCAAGAAAGGTATTCTAATGGCTAAAGGATTATTTGTAGTCGGGTTCACGGTGGCTGAGGTGCTTGAGATTCAAGATGGCGCAAAGAAGCTACTCAAGACAGGCAAGACCATCATGAGCTGGAGCGAAGGCGGTGTCTCTGCCTCACGCCAGTTCGCCATGCCTGTACAAGAGGTGCTTGCTGAATGTGCTTATGCTCTCACGCAACTTGACCCCGACACCTACGGACAAGGTAACAACACCAAACTCACAGCAATTCCCCCACACTTCCCGCTATGAATAAGTTCCAACGCTGGGCATCTCGTTTCTTCTTTGGGACGAGCTCTCCCTTTGAAAACGCCAACACAAGCCCTCGTCGCCATCGCGTGGCGGGGGCAGCTCCGCAGGATGCACAGCTCGACCTTACAGCGGGCGTGAGGGGCGAATTGGTGAGACGTACGCGCTACCTCATCAAGAACTCAGGCTTCCTCCGTGAAATCGTCAGCTCCATGGCTCTGTACTCCGTGGGTGATGGCATACGCCCTCAAGCTCAGAGCTCTGACACGGCTTGGAATCGGGAAGCTGAGGCATATTTTTCTCGTTGGGCGCGGCATTGTGAAATTACAGGTCGCTTCAATCTTTCGCAATGCCAGCACATGGTCTGCAAGGCGGTTGATGTCGATGGTGAAATCTTTGCCCTCAAAACTTTGGTGGATGGCGTGCCCAAGATTCAGCTCATTGAAACCCACCGCATCGGCTCTACTTCTGAGGATGAAACAAGCGTTGATGGCATTGAGCTTTCAGTTATTGGCGCACCTCTTTTTTACCATTTACTAGCAGATGACGGCACGAGCAGTAAATTAGACGCTGTCAACGTGCTTCACATCTTTGAGCCCGATTCCCCTTCGCAAGTTCGCGGCTATCCTTCATTGCAGCACAGCATCAACCATCTCATAGATGAAATGGAGCTCATCGCCTTAGAGAAGCATGCAGTAAAAGCCAATGCAGACATCGCCCGCGTGCTCACAAGCACCACCGAAAACCCCATCGACAACGACTTCACCATTGGCGAAACACCCACGCCAGATGGCAGTGACGCAGCGGGCATCCAAAAGATTCTAGGCGGCAAGGTAGTGAGAGTGCAGCAAGGTGAAAGCCTCACGCCTTACGAGAGCAATCGACCTTCGCCCACCTTTACAGGCTTCCTAGAACACCTACGCAGGGATTCCGCACAAGGCATGATTCCCTTTGAGTTCGCTTCGGATTCATCGAAAGTTGGTGGTGCAGGAGTTCGCCTCATTGTCGCAAAAGCCGACCGCAGATTCTCGCATCGTCAAAATCTCCTCATTGACAGATTTATGCGCCCTCTGTGGCTCTTTGTGATTGGACATGCCATTTCATCAGGCAAGTTGAGCGCAGTTGAGAATTGGACTGAGTGCAACTTCACAACTCCTAGACGCGTCACAGTAGACGCAGGGCGTGAAGCTCAGCAAAATCGAGAGGACATCAAGCAAGGTCTCAAAACGCTCACCGACCACTATGCGGAACTCGGCATGGACATCACAGAGGAGTTAGAAAACAGAGCTCGCGAAATGGCACTCATCAAAGAAATCGCCCAACGCTACAATTTATCCCCCAAAGACCTATTCACCACCATCAACACCCCGAACAAACATGAAATTACTCCCCAGCCATGAGCCTTGGCTAATCACACTGGACGGCTACTCACAGCTCGCAGAACGCATCAACGCAGTAGCCACCCTGCCTCAAGCCACCCTGCCTCAAGCCGAATGGCCATCAAGCCCAGATTCTACACAGCCAAGGGCAGAATCACCAAGCCCCATCGCCATCGTTCGCATGC
>CAYJJD010000173.1:0-2689 GCA_964370425.1 uncultured Akkermansia sp.
CGAAGAAAAGGACGATGGCTTCATCTACATTCCCATTGCTCTTTTAGAAGTTGAAGTCCCCGAGGGCTCTGAGGAGGATGTAGAAACCAAGTACTACCTCACGCAATATCATCTGGGCAGCATTGAAATTGGCGGCTCAGCAAAAGCCATGCCCTTTGACGCAAGCGTGGCTCTCATTGAGCATGAATGCGCAGACATCTACGAGCAAGGAGGAACAGAAGTCCCCGAGCCAGAATACCGCGTACTCGTTGAAGAAGGGCGCGTATTTCTGCCAGAAGCGAGGCATGCAGTAATACCTGCTAAGGAAGGCACGCCATTCGACTCCGAAACCGCGCTAGAAGCCAAGGACGGCTATCTTCTTCTTGAGCTCACGATGACCGCTGAGGGCAAGCTAGAATACCAGTACCGCATAGCAGACAAGCTCTCTAGTACCAGCGTAGAAGTCACAGAAAAAACACCAGACAATGCCTGAGATAGAACTCCATCACCAAGCCTCTTTAAGCCACCCTCTCGCTCACATTGAAGGCGAAGAGGGACAATCGTTTCTTACGCAGCAGCTACGCCATGGCGACATCTATCTCAATCCCAGCATATTTGACACATTTGCAAACAACGAAGAGCGCAGCGCATGGATAGAATCCTACACGCAGCTTGAACCAGAGTACAATGAGAATGACAAGCAGGGTTGGACGTACATAGCAGATTACAGCATGCACCCAGATACGCCCTATCTGCCAGCTGACGCACCAACAAACTTCTTCATCTACGCCAAAATTGACCACGAGAACAAGCTGCGCTTTGGTATCTTCTCAAAGCACCCCGAGAAGAAAGATACTACATCAAGCCTCGCCCTAGCTCGCATCCAAGACCGAAAGACCACACAATTCATCAATGGCGACCAATGCCCATCCCTCCGCATCGCCTCAAAAGAAGAGGCAGAAGCTAAGCTGCTCAAGAAGGGAAAGCTCATCCGCTCAGCTCTGCCCAAGTTTGTAGGCGTGCTCATGGACATGGGCAAGGCTCGCATTCGGCTCTCTGTCTCAGAGACACAAATAGAAATGACCGAAGAGGGAAAAATCCTCTCTACAGAACATCTCTCTGGTGGCACATTCTACTCCACAAAAAACTACTATGGGCACATCTGGTCTTACTGGGCAAATATCATTGACAACACGCTTTACTTCGTCGGCATCCCGATTTGCAACAGCAATGAACAAGGCAGCATCGTGTACACTAAATCGGGAAGTAGAACCCGAAAGGACGGCAGCAGCTCCACAAACTACTCCACCCTGCGCGAGAAAGTCAAGCTACCTCCCACCTCAGACGACTTCAAGAGCAGCTTCTCAGTGAATGGATTGATACGCTCAGACACCTATTCAGCCCCCACGCACCCCATCTACGCAGCAGTCCAAGAAGCCTTTGAACTCAAAGAGGGGCAATTCTCAACGCAACACCTGCGCATGGAGAACTGGCTTCAATCGCGCCTCGACACTGAAACACCTACGACTTGGCTCACGCACCCTCTCGCCAAAATCTCTGATAAGAAAGCCCAGCAGCTCACTCATGGCGACATCTCTTCCAATCTCACGCTCCTCGGCTATGAAGGAGGCGTATTCTACGATAGCAACACCTCATCTTTCATCATAGCCGAGTCCTCCGAAGCCATCTACTCACGCATCGAGGACGCAGAGGGGCAAGAGAGCAACGCCATTCTTGCAAGCTCCCACTCAGGGCATTCAGGCTTCATCCCAGCTCGCACCGCCTACACCATAGATGGCAAGACCTATTACAACGCTCAATGCTTCTATGCCTCTCAGCAAGGCATCAACTACGCGCTCAAAACAATAGGAGGCAATCGCCCCTTTGGTGTTTATTCAAATAGCATCCGCTCCGAAGACATCATCAGCCTAAGCTATCACTTCACCGAAACAAGCATCGTAGAAGAATCCACTGGCGGTGGAGGAGGCGGTGGTGGCGGTGGCACAACAGGCGGTGATGGCGATGGAGGTTCAAATTGGGACGAGCCAGAAGAAGGCAGCCTTGGGGATGTCTACGATTACGAGCTCTCTAGCTTCGGGGACGATTACCCCCTCATTCTCACCGAAATACCCAACCTCATCAGCGTAGAATCCTACATTGAGGCAAACCAACCCAGCACCAAGGAAGAAGTGCAAGAACTCGCCCAGAGCGTGAGCTACAATCTCAAGCTCAACGAAGGCAGTCGCTACCTCAAAACGCCCCACTTCCGCTACAGCATCCAAGTACAAGGCGAAGGACAAGATGGCGCATTCATGGCAACCCAAGGAGGTGAAGAGCTCGGCATGCGCACCATCGCGATTGGAGGCATTAGCTTTTCTGGCACAGGAAAGATACGCGAAGCCACGTTCTCATTCACCACCATTCACGGAGGGGGTGATGCTCCTTTCAAGACCGCTACAGAGACCATTTACTACAACAGCCAAAAGCAAAACTGGCGACTCACAGGCAGCACCAGTTGGACGGCAGCTGACCGAGTCAGCCCACCAGCAGCCGTGAAGTACTTACGCATCACCTCACTGCGCACCTCACGCGTAAAAACACCCAAGAACTGGTATTCTCTTTCTTGGACAGAGCAATGGGAGACGACCGACACTATCAACGGACAAACCCAAACCACCACCCACACCAAGAGCTTTGAGCGAGTCTTCGC
>CAYJJD010000174.1:0-2670 GCA_964370425.1 uncultured Akkermansia sp.
AGAGAAAGTCCGTCGGCTTTCATATCATAAAACCAAACTTTATCAGTGCCACCAGCACCAGTTTTTGTGAAAATAAGCACAGCAGTAGACACACCAGCATAAGGCTTAAAAACCCCACTCGGCATTGAAATAACTGCATTTAATTTATGGTTTTCTACAAGTTCTTTTCTTATAGCAACATGAGCCTTCGATGAGCCAAAAAGCACACCGTCAGGAACTATACACGCACATCTACCACCAATTTTCAGCATACGAATAAAGAGCGCTAAGAATAAAAGCTCAGTCTTTTTCGTGTTGCACATAGCTTTTAAATTGTCGTTAATGCTCTCAGCGTCCACTGTTCCTGTAAATGGAGGATTAGCTAAAATTATATCATATTTTGATGTGATTTCATTTTGTTTTGACACACTATCACTGTAATCAATATCAGGGTGAGTTATTGAGTGAAGCATTAAATTCATAGCAGAAATTCTAAGCATAGTATTATCAGAGTCGAATCCACTAAAACTGTCACTTGCGAAATGCTCCCATTGCTCAGTTGTCATCATGCTTTCATGATTTTTTCTTATGTATTCAGCTGATGACACCAAAAATCCAGCAGTACCACAAGCAGGATCACAGATTTTATCATCTGGTGTAGGCGCAAGCAGTTCTACCATCATTTCACGAATGTGCTTAGGTGTTCTAAACTGCCCATTTTGCCCAGCAGTTGCAAGTTTTCCAAGCATATACTCATATAAATCCCCAAGCATATCACGCTCTTTTATGTCGTGTTCAAAAAGCTCATCAAGGGAAGTTATGGTTTTTTCAAGAAGTTGCTTTTTACCCTCTGGAAATAGAAACATTGCGTCTTTCATATACTTTGAAAATGCAGTTTGCTCGCTTGTTTCGTTGTCGCCCATAGATTTAATGAATGGAAAAACTTTCGCACCTACGATTTCATAAATCTCACGCGAGTCTTTATTTTTAAACTTGCTCCAACGAATTTCTTGCCCTTCGTCAGTTTCAGGGAAAATTTTCGGCATTTTTTCGCCAGTAAAGTTTTCAAATTGCTCTGCTTCTAAATCCTTATCATCAAGGGAGCGAATAAAGATTAAATATGTAAGCTGTTCTATAACTGTAAGCGGGTTTGTGATACCACCTGCCCACATATCAGTCCAAATTTTATCTATTTTATTTTTAATTTCACCTGTAATCATTCATTTTCTCCTAATTCTATTAGCTCTACTATATCGCCAATATCACATTTCAATTTTCTGCAAATACGAACTAAAATTTCCATTGACACATATTCGTTTTTATTTAGTTTTGTCATCGTTGTAGTTGACAGTTCACATTCTTCTCTAAACTTAGGTTTTGATATATTTTGTTCTAAAAGCATAATCCACAATCTTTTATAGCTTATCATGATATTATCTCCGTGTAATTTCTGCATATAGAATATTATAACATAATTTTCAAATAAAATTCGAGCGTTTAGTCGATTTTTTTCTTGAAATAATAATTTTTGATAAACTACAAATGATTTTTGATTTTAGCTCAAAAAATAGTGCTGATTTTAATGTTAATCAGCACTATTTTAAATTTATTTTCTAATTCTTAGATATAAACCACATCCCTCAAAACAACCTCCTCAGCACACGCATGATAGTTATTCATAAGTCCAATCCATTGCATTTGGTCATTTGCCTTGAGTTCTTCATTTCAACCACCAGCTTTCGCCATTTGCAACACAATTAAGTCCACTTGAGCCTGCACCTGTTCATTTATCTCTAGTAGATGTTCCGTAAGCTTACCAGAAAAATACAAATGCATATATCTACTGTTTTTATGCTCTTTAAGGCATGTTTACGAAGCAATCCATATTTGCCAACCCAAGTATTATCTTGCTCTGGCAAAGCCAAATTAGGGTAGTACATACCATCTTCAGCTAGAGTGTGCCACAAGCCATTACTTTCATCATAAATTTCTTTTTCTAGTTCTTTCATAATATTTTACCTCTCATAATCTCGATTTTTCTTTCTTGTAGTTTTTTTACTTCTTTTGGTTTTGGCAGTTGTTCATCTTTTGCTTTATGAACTTGTTCTTGCCTGTAATCTCTGATGATTTTATTAACATTTCCTCTACCTAAAGCCTTATCTATCATTTCCATACGCTCAATTTCTATTACGTTTGATAATAAAAAAAGCAAATGATATTCTCACACAGCTTATAAATGAACGTAATGCTACAAAGTATCGTGATACCTTTGCAAACAATATCATTGACCCTCCTTTTGAAAAGGAACAAATTGATAGAATGAATACTATCAATGCATCACTTCTTGAAATTGAACAAACAAAGCTAATAGAAATTCAAGATCCAATTTCTGACGATTAAAGTATGTTTCTTCATAAAAAAATAACCCTCCTATTTCATCTAAGTTATAAAGCTTCGCGAAACAGGAGGGTTTTCCTCTTGTATATATTCATTTGGGGAATACTCTGATATTATCAGTTAAAATAATAAATAGTATCATGGTAGTATCACAAGAACTTTTTATGTGCCGAAAACCCAGTGTTTAAGACACTTTTAAGCCTTTTTATACTTACTCCCACTCAATTGTTGATGGTGGTTTAGAGGTGATATCATAAACAACTCTATTAATACCTTTTACTTCATTAGTGATTC
>CAYJJD010000175.1:0-2665 GCA_964370425.1 uncultured Akkermansia sp.
ATACCATACTTTAGCTAGCTTGGCATGCTTCTTTTTTGAGGGCTGAGGTTTCGCGTTCACGCAGCGATTCTGACGCAGTGCCAAAAAATTCTCCATAAAGTACAGTCTCAATTTCTATCATTACTGTATTATGAGCAACCATTTTCACTTTGCGATTGAGGGGGATATCAATGATATTTCAGCCCTAATGCGCTCCGCGTGTTCTCGCTTTACAATGCTATATCATACGAAGGTGAAAGGCTATGGTTCACTATGGCAACCTCGTTATAAAAGTGTCCTCGTGCAAAAGGATGGATATCTCAGTCGCCTTGGTCGCTATATTGAGCTTAATCCTATAAGAGCTAAAATGATAGATTTCAGTCATCTAGCACAATATCCGTGGAGCTCCGCAAAGTTCTATTTAACAGGGCAAGCTGATGAGTTAATCAATCCTCTTGAGCATCCCTATCATAAGCAATTCGAGCAATATGGTGAATCCAGCATACGTCGCTATGCCCAATATTTAAATCTCGCCCATGAAGATGATTTGTTGCTATTTCGAAGTGAACATGCTCACATCGGTGATGAGAGTTTTATAACTAGCGTTATCAATGTGATAGGTTCGCATATGAAACTCAAAGTAGGTCGCCCACGGAAGAAATCTTGAGCTTTAATCAAGATCTAAAAGAATAATTAAGCATTAAACGCTTATTATAACTACATTATGCTACCTGGCACCAATTTTCCATTTCTACCTGACACCATTTTCCATTTTAGACCATTATACTACCTGACACCATTTTAGACCATTTTAGACACCATTTTACTACTCATGGCGAGTGACCCAAATCCAGCGAGATGGACACCAGAGAAAGGCTGGCAGTAACAAGGGAATGTGCACAGTCCTAGTAAAGTGAGGGTACGCACTAGCTACGCATTGGCAATGCGTAGAGGTTCGCGAAAGTATATGATGCCTTTACCTCAATCAGTAAGGAGAGAATGAATAATTTTCACAAGATAGAAAGTATGGGTGGATTTCTTTTAAAAATCAATGTTATCAGTTATTAATCTTGCATACGCATAGCCAATGCGTATAAAATAGCGCCACGTCAGATACGCCATGAAAACACAAATCGCCCCCCGCCTCAAGAAAGCTCTGCTTGCAAGCATGAGCATCCTCGCACTTTGCCTCACCTGCTCACCCAGCCTTGCTGCCGCTGATCACGTTAGTATTCGTAATAGCAGTGACTTGTATAATCTTTTCAACGGGATGTACAAGGGCTACACCGCTGAATTGGCTCTGTTCATTAACAGTGCAAGTTTTGATCCAAGCAATAGCCTAAACGGCGACTACACCATCGACGCTGATATCTTAATTACGGAGGGGTGGAATGTTAAAGGTCTTCCACAAGGCACTACGTTTACTTTTAATGGTGCCCTTGATGGTTTAGGTAGTATGTATCATTATCCTGCAGAGAATCCATCATCTACCTATATTTTCAAAGGGGATATGAGTACCTTTTCAGGAGGAATTTATGATAGCAGCGATCAGTTAAAAGTTGTATTTGACCGCGCGGATGATTCTGAAATCAACATGGGGAAAATCGTCGCAAAGGAAATTCAATTCACGAACTCTGGAAACTATTCTATCAACAATAGATATGACTTTGTTACGAAGCTCTTGACAATAGATAAAGACGCTACAGCAAATTTTAACGACATGAACCTTAGTCAAGTTTCAAGCATTAACAATAAGGGGGTAATCAGGACCAGCTACATTACCACTACATTGAATGATGACCTTGAAGGCTCTGGTAGCTTTGAGTTTACAAGTAAGGGTATCACTCTAAACACCTCTCAATCAAGCAACATTAGCAATGAGCTAAAATTCGCTGGAGGCAGCAACACGATGTCATCCGCGAATAGCAGTGATGCTATCTCCCTTGCCTCTCTCACAGGCGCAGAAGCAGGAACGTTGCTCACTCTCTCAACAGGCAGCTACACACTAAATGAGGCTACTCTTTCACAAATAGCTGTCTCCATGGGAGCAGATAGCACGCTCAGCGTGAGTGGTAAGAACACCTTGACGTCTGGCAGCTCGCTCACAGCCACAGGGGCACTCAGCTTCATGCTTGACACCACAGCAGAAAACAGCCTCACCAGCACCCTGATTGTTGAGGCTGGCGCATCACTTGACCTCACTGCGGTGACAGGTATTAACCTCATGCTCACAGGTGAACTCGCAGAAGGATTTAGTTTTAATCTCTTTAAATGGCAAAATGATGCCGATGTGCAGGGCTTAGCCGAATTACTGACAATAGAAGACGGCATCCTCATCAATGGAGAAACACTCGGAGAGCTAGGGCTCTATACCGTCATCGATCACGATAACAACACTTTTAGCATCATCCCTGAACCATCTACTGCAACCCTCAGCCTCCTAGCCCTCGCAGGACTCCTCGCCCGCAGAAGGCGAAAGGCGGCTTAAACCTAGCTTTCGTGCATTTCATTTCAAGCCCCGCTCTCTTTTTGAGTGGGGCTTCTAATTTGTGCTGATTAATTCACTTTTTATACAATTAAATTGATATTGCAATGATTTTGTATTAAATTCAACTCATGAATACAGTTGTACAAACGCGCATTGATGCGAAAACAAAGAAAGAAGCAGAGCTCATTTTAAAGCAAT
>CAYJJD010000176.1:0-2631 GCA_964370425.1 uncultured Akkermansia sp.
TCAAATCTAAGGATTAAGTCATCTTGCATTCTGAAAAAACCAGTAGAACAATAGCATGGCGATATCGTGATTTTTAAGCTGGGCTTGAATCTCTGCCGAAAGGATGAGATTGTATGAGGGATATGTGCAAGTCCCCTCCGGTAGTGGTTTACCTAAAGACAAGACGTATTGGCGACAAATTCCTGTCTGTCGCCAATACGTCTTGTTGAAGAGTTAAATGTATTTTATTCTAATTTTCAGTCGTTTATATGCCTATAGTAACGCTAATGCTAGTCTATGCTAGATTAGAGTAGTTTTTGCTGATATTTACCTGCTTTAATATATTTTCGCTATCTACGGCGCGGTCGAATTCTTCTTGAAGTGAAGGCGTGTACATTGTAGGACTATTACGGTAAAGATTTAAATGTTCTTGCATGAATTTGAGTTGCTCCTCTGTGGGGGGGACCGGTTCTTCACCGTTATTGTTTTTTATAGATTCATTGTCCCCCATGATTTCCTTTCTGAGTATTTCTATATAATCCATATAATCCCTTACAGCAGGGAACACCGATTGTATTACTTCGAGTTTGAAATTATCTTTTGTCCATGATTGGGTCTTAAAATCTTGTTCAATATGGTATTTCATTTCAGCGTGATCATTGGCGGATTTTTTTGTTTCATCAAGCACGAGCATGAGTTCTCGTACATTGAGTGGGAACTTCGATTTGATGGGATTTCCTTGACTGTCAGTTTTTTCATTGTCCCAGAAAGTCGAGTGAAATTCCTTGAGGTCAGCTGAATTCTGTATATCTATGCCTAAGCTATAGGCGAAGTCCTTCGTCGATTTAACTATATTGAGAAACTCATTTATATTGGCGTTGTATAATTCTTTCGGTATGCCTGGCATTTTAGTTAATATAGTATAATCCTCATACCTCGGAGCATCGGTTTCTTCATCTTTAAATATATTTGCCTTGTTATATTCTACAGAAGAGTATGCTGATGCATGGGTCATCTCATGATACAGAGCTGCTAACATACGAGGCCTTATCTTATTATACGCGCGTAAAGAATCCACATAGTTAAGCTCATTTTGGATGTTTTCACCATCTTTTCTTAAGTTTGAAAAGCCTCCGTCGAGACCTCCGAAGTGAGTTGAGTTTACCTTTCCCAAATATACAAGACTTGCATCATCCATCTTTGGTTTTTCGGGCTCTTGTGATTCATGTCTTGTGCCTACTGTGGTGCTTATATCGCTTTCTCCTTCCTTTGCGAGAGAATTATAGGTGTGGGGATTTTTATCACGAGCAACTGATCGCACTGTCAGCAGTGAGCTTCTCTGCTTATCTAAGTGTGAGTTTTGTTTCACGTCTTCTATTTCTCCACTTTCTTCATCGTGTGTACGTGTGATTCCTGGTGGAAGACCTACAAACTCTAGGTAGACAGGGGTGTTCTCAAGTGTATACTTCCCTGTCAGTTTGTGGATTTCTATAGAACGCTCGGGTTCATCCTTGTTGAGAATGCTCATCGCTTTTTTTGCACCATAGATACGATAGAGGAGTTTCACGCGTAAGGAGGCTGTTGCGTTCTTGCCATCTTTGTAATCGTCCTTCGTATCATAAATCATGCGGAAGCCGATTTGTGGGTCGATGCGAAGCTCATACCACTTCATCGTTCGTATATCGTGCTCTTTTTCATCATAGGGGATGAAGCCTTCGTCTGCGCTTTTTCTTATCTCGACAATGGATTTTGTAAATAGCTCGTCTTCAAAGGGGCTTTTGAAGTTATCGGTGATAGGAGCATACGCCATGAGTTTTTCCCATGCTTGGGATATGTCGCGGGCGTTCTTCTGAGCGCGGTAGGCATCATTTCCTTTATATTTTTCACTAGCTGCATCATAGATAGCTGCCATGCTTTTGAAGTAGTTCGTGATGTAATCTTTTTTACCTTCCTCTGTCAAATGGGGGGGCGGTGTGATCTGCTCTGGCATTTCGCTAATGAGTCGTTCAATTTGCACTGGAGGCGTTACATAGGGGGGCTGTATGCTTGCGTTTAAAGGGGTGTCGTCATTTGCATCGTCTTGCATACCTCTTGCTCGGAGTACCCAAGTAGGCACTGGGAGAGTGGGAGGAGTACCTTGTGAGTTTTGCTCTTTCGCGCTGTTTTGCTTCTCCTTGGACTCGGGTGATGTGTCCTGTTCACCTGTTGTGTTTTTTTCCACTGCTGGAGCTGCTGCATCTTGCTTGTCGCTTGGAGGTGTAGCTTCGTGGTCTGGCTGCTGTTGTGTTTCGGGGCTTGGTGGGGCGGGTGCTTCTGCATGTGTGCTGCTTGCATACTGCGGTGGAGGTGCTGTCTGGGCTAGGGGGGATTGGTCGCTGTCTGGGGGAGGGGTGTCTTTAGTCTGACTGGCTGTGCTTGCTTGATTATGTTGTTCTGATGTGTCAGGTGCGGCTACTGAGGGGGGCTGGGGACTCAGCTTCTGCGCTAGTTCAGCCAGAGTCACTGAGCGTGGCTGGGCATAGCGGGGGGCATGCTGGTTTTCGGTGAGTTCGTGTATTTCTTTCATGCGTGGTAGAGGACGACCATTCATGACGCGTTCGTACTCCTGAGGTGTTAAGACATGAGCGAGGATATTAAGTCGCTCGAGTCCTT
>CAYJJD010000177.1:0-2588 GCA_964370425.1 uncultured Akkermansia sp.
AAAGGGAGATGTGTGTGGGCTTCATGTCGACTTCTCCTGCATGCAGTGGAAGTGACAGTGCGAGTAGACTAAGGAATAGCGTATTTTTCATAGCGACTTCATTAGAGCATGCCGCTTTCGTAGAGTCAAGTGAGCAGCGTGTTATATCATTGCTGTTCTGTAACAACTGTGTAACAAATATATAAAACACGCTGATTTCAAAAGAAATCAGCGTGTGAAAAAAGCGGTTTTTTTGGAGTGCCGAGGCTTAGCCTTCTTGCTCGGCTGCGGCCTGTTTTTCGGCTTCGAGCTTCAGACGGAGCTTTTCAGGGAGCTTCACCTGCACGTGGATGTCACGCAGCTGGTTTGGCTCGGCTGGGGCTGGAGAGTCGCTCATGAGGTCGGCACCGCGGTTGTTCTTCGGGAAGGCGATGACTTCACGGATGGAGTCGCAGCCTCCGATGAGCATGACCACGCGGTCGAGTCCGAGGGCGAGTCCACCATGTGGTGGCGCACCGAAGGAGAAGGCGCTCAGCAGGTGACCGAACTGCTCGGCAATCGTCGCGTCGTCGAGACCGAGCGCGCGGAAGGTCGCGTCCTGAAGGTCGCTTTCGTGGATACGGATAGATCCGCCACCGAGCTCGTTACCGTTCATGATCACGTCGTAGGCCTCAGCACAGATGTCTGTGGAGATCTCACCCTTGAGCACCTTTTCCACGTCCTCTGGGACTGGGCGGGTGAAGGGGTGGTGGATCGCGCCATAACGCTGCTCTTCTTCGTCCCACCCGAAGAGCGGGAAGCGGTTTACCCAGAAGAGGTCGACCTCGGTGTTGTCCTTCAGCAGTTCCATGGCGGAAGCGCATTCGAGACGCACGCGGCCGAGGATGTTGCAGGCTTCTTCCCATGGTCCAGCGGCGAAGAATACGCAGTCGCCCGACTCGATGTTAAGCGTTTCTGTAAGGGCGGCGATTTCTGCATCGGTGAGTCGCTTCGTGATAGGGCTCTTCCAGCCGTCACGGTCGTTCACGTCGCGTACCTTGATGTAGGCGAGACCCTTAGCACCAGCTTCGACTGCTGTCTGCGTGAGTGAGTCGATCTGACCGACGGTGGGGGAGAAGTTCTTCGCATTAATAGCCTTCACGACACCACCACCAGCGATAGCGGAGGAGAAGACGCGGAAATCACTCTGCGCGAAGATCTCGGAACAGTCGGTGAGCTTCATGTCGAAGCGGCGTTCTGGCTTATCAGAGCCGTACTGATCCATCGCGTCCTTCCATGTCATGCGTGGGAATGGGGTGACGATGTCGCGGTCGACGGATTCCTTGAAAACGCGCTTGAGGAGCTGCTCGATCCAGTTGTAGATATCTTCGGCGGTGATGTAGGAGGCTTCGAGGTCGATCTGGGTGAACTCTGGCTGACGGTCAGCGCGGAGGTCTTCGTCGCGGAAGCAACGTGCGACTTGGAAGTACTTCTCCATACCTGCGACCATGAGCAGCTGCTTGTACTGCTGAGGTGCCTGAGGGAGGGCGTAGAAGCTACCTGGGGTGAGGCGGCTAGGCACGAGGAAGTCACGTGCGCCTTCAGGCGTGCTCTTAGAAAGAATAGGAGTCTCGATTTCGAGGAAGCCCTGCTCGTCGAGGTAGTCGCGCATGGTCTTCGTGATGCGGTGACGCAAGATCATGTTGCGCTGCATGGGGGCGCGGCGCAGGTCGAGGAAGCGGTACTTCAGACGCATGTCTTCGTTAGACAGATTGCGGTCGAGCTGGAAGGGGAGGACTGCGGCGCGGTTCAGGATGGTGAGACCGTCGGCATCCACTTCGATTTCGCCTGTGGCGAGATCGGGGTTAGTCGCGTCGATTTCTGCCGTCTTCAGACGAGCAGCTACTTTACCAGAGATCTGGATGACGGACTCGACGCGCAGAGCTTCAGCTTCTGCGGCGAGGTCTGCATGGTGCTCGGGGCGGAATACAACCTGAGTCACGCCTTCACGGTCGCGCAGGTCGATGAAAATAACGCCGCCGTGGTCACGAACCGTATCAACCCAGCCAGCAAGTGTGACGTTCTGGCCAATATGTGAGGTACGAAGTTCGTTGCAATGATGGGATCGATAGCTATTCATAAAAAAAATCGCAGTTATTCTACTCACCCACGCTGCATTGTCAAGCCAATTCCTTTTGAGAGTTGTACGCTGTGTATTTTTGCCGACAATGCCCAGTGAAGTCAAGAAGGAAGGATTTTTTTTGAAAAAGACATATCTTTCTAATCATTATCTTTTTATCATGAGTGGTGTGTTTTGTGTTGAAATGGTCAAAATTGTACGTAAATTCTTCTAGAAAAACTACTTGTGTATTGTTTGTGTTGATAGTTGAAATTTTCTTAATTCCTTCTAATTAAGTAGGGTATGGGTACTTGGAGTTTGCAAAATATTTTTTTTAATAAAAAAGCAACTGCTATAAAGTTATTTTTTATTTAGGGATGATAATTAATTGGAAGTGTAAGAAGAAAAAACTTCTTGATTCTTATTCTGTTTTTTCTTCTGAGTGAGCAGGTTTTTATCTGAGGTGGTTCCCTTTTCCTGACAAGCAACTAGCAGAATTAAGCTAGAAGAA
>CAYJJD010000178.1:0-2580 GCA_964370425.1 uncultured Akkermansia sp.
TGATAGATGGGCGCAAACTCGCAAATTTGATGATTGAGCATAACTTTGGAGTGAGTGTCAAAAAGACTTTCGAGATAAAGAGCATAGACAGTGACACATTTAATGAATACAGCTAAACATCAATGAAAACACCAAATTTATTCACATTCGCTACTTCAGAATTATCGCAAGATGCTTTCTTTGGTTGGTTTATATCGTGGGCTCAGCCTAATTTTAGGGAAATCGACTTAGAATTGAATGACAGTGCATTACAACTCTTAAAATTAATTTTTAAGAGTTGTGATAAAAAATTTCCTTCACTTGACTCAGTGAAGGTACTAAAACAGCATCATAAAATAGATCTTCTTGTCATCGTTAACAATAAGTACTATATCATCATAGAGGACAAGACAAAATCGAAAAATCACAGCAATCAACTAAAGCGATATTTTGAGTCAATAAGATCTAAAGAGGGGATACGCGAAGAAGATATCCTAAAAATATACTTAAAGACTCATGAACAAAGTAATTACCATCAAATAAGAGAAGAGGGATACGAACCCATTAAGCGAGAAAATATTCTGAGTATTCTAGATAGTTGCAAGACAAGTAATCAGATACTTATTGATTACAGAGAATACCTGAGAACACTTGAGCTATCCTATACTCAATATAAATACATTGTCAAAAGCACAAAAAAATGGGATGCTGCAGTTTGGGTTGGGCTTTTTCAAGAGATTCAAACGCGTTTACTGAAAGATGAACTCATAGAAGCTTCACCACTTGACCCAAACGATGCTCTAGAAAATCATTGGCATTCAGTCAATCCCCCAAGTGGATCTTTTATGGCATTTTTTTGGGGTGGATTTGATTTAATGGATGATTTAGGAGCAAATGGCTGCTGTTTTATGCTACTGGAAGAAGATAAGTTTACGTACAAAGTTGGTTGGGCTTCTCGCAATCCAAGAGAGCAGTATCTCAAAGTACACCGTGCACTCTTGAATCTAAATCCAGTAAGCGGTTTCAATAATCAAACTTTCAACATAGTAAAACCTAAGCGCATGAAGCTATCGGGAAATAGTGCAACCATCGGAATTATCGAAGGGGGTTATCTCAAATTCAAACTAGATGGATCAATTGATATTGACGCTACCTACAGATTTATTAAAGATGCTATGGAGAGTTTGGATATTCTTCGTCGACAATTTGGTTAAAAAAACTTACAACAAAATTACTATATGGAAACAATTGAAAACAAAATGGAATTACATGAGAACTTTAAACAAAATTTCTCACGCCTTAACCGAGCCTTAAAATATAAATTTTTCCTTGAAGCAATTTTTATTGCATATGCTATTATTGAAGATAGAACGAAAGCCATTTTAATCTATAACGACTGCAAAGAAGAAAAAAAAGAGCCATGGACTCTCGATAGAAAAATAAAAAAAATAGAGAAGATTTTCAAGCAAACTAATACTTCATTAAAATTAAATATAAATGAAGATATAATAGTAAATTTACAAAATTGGAAAGCTAAAAGAAATAAACTCGTGCATAATCTTCTTCGGCAAAATATTTCATCTGACAAATTGAACGATTTAGCACAAGAGGGCATAGAACTAGCTAGAGCGTATGATAAATATTGTAAAAAGTTTAAACGACGATATCAAAAAAAACAGATAAAATTATGCCAAAGCGTAAATCAATTAGTAAAAAAGTGCGATTTGAAGTGCTAAAAAGAGATAAATTCACATGCCAATATTGTGGTAGAAGGGCTCCTGATATTGTATTAAATATAGACCACATCAGACCGATTACCAATGGAGGAGATAACAGTATACTCAACCTTGTAACAAGCTGTTTTGATTGCAACAACGGCAAACGTGATAACTTGCTTAATGATAACTCTGTAATTGAAAAACAAAGAGCACAGTTAGAACTACTACAGGAAAGGCGAGAGCAGCTTGAAATGATGTTAGAGTGGCAAGATTCCTTAAAAGATTTCGAAGGTCAAAGAGCAGAAATTATTATGCAGCGCATAGAAAAGATAATATCCCCTCACGTTCTAAAAGAGCAACGTAAATCAGAAATATCAAAATATTGTAGTAAATATACAGATTCACAAATACTAGAGAATTTGAGCATACTTACCAATAAGTTTATTAGATATGATGAAAAAGGTGCAACAAGAGAAAGTGCAATATTATTTCTAGATAATTTACCAAAATTTTTAGTCGTTAGCAACCAACCTCCTATTCAGCAGAGAATTTCTTATATAAATGGAATTTGTCGTAACAGATTCTCTTATTGGAATCCTCAAACTGCGTCAATGATCATTAATGATTATATTTCTGCTCTTAAATCTAAAGGATGGTCTGACGAAAAAATCATCAATGATCTAGAACACGAAGTAATACCAATGAGCAAAAATCAGAATTGTTGGACGACCTGGAGAGCATGTATAGAAGGGTGGACAACCGATATTCTAAATTGGGAGAGTTAGAGCCCTCGCACCTCCATCAGCACCTCTTCCATCTCCTCCACCTCCATATTCAACATCGCTAGCATCGTGCTCAAGTGCTTCTTACTCACGCCTATTGC
>CAYJJD010000179.1:0-2573 GCA_964370425.1 uncultured Akkermansia sp.
GGACACCTTTTGAGATTTCAGTAAATGAAAAAAGTATAACGGGTAAATATTTGTAAGGGAACAAATTTTAAAGTATGGCGTATATCTTTATTGCTGTTTCAACTATTGATAGAAGCTGTGCAAGATGTTATAATGAAAATACGAATTACGTTGATATTTTAATGTTTATGAGCGCTAGTTTCTACAATTGTGAAGGATTTTTGAGCAATACTGGATAGCGTATTGTCTCATACAATCTATTTCAAGCTTACTAAAAACTATTTATATTTTTTACCTGAAGGAGGAAATCAATGAAAAAGTTATATTGTGTCGCACTATTTATGTTAATGACAATCTGTTTTACATCATGTGGCAATGTAGGAGATGATGAACAAACGGCGATTGTACCGAAACCATTGCCTGAAAATAATGTTGCAGTTAATCCTTATATGGCAAATAGCGACAATTCTATGCATTTTGACAATTATAACTCCGATGTGACAGATCAAGTGGTACCTTTAGGTATAAACTCTGATTTGAGCACTGTCGTTGAAAACACAAACCCGATTGCCCGGTCATTTGCAATTTATGATATTTATGGAAATGCAATAATGCCATATTTGGGAGGGCTTTCAATTGCAAATTTAAATGATGATGCTGTGGTTCATCTTGGTTCATTTATTCCGAGCAGAGATGATACGGAAGACTTTGCAATTCAAACTTCATATGCTTTTGTAGATGCGAATAATAATATAATAGCACCAACATCACATGGCTATATTTATGTGCTAAAGACAATGAATGAAGAGGGAGAAATCCTACCTGTAAGTGAAAAATTGGCTGAAGTTAATGTGGTTGAAGCAGCTAAAGAACAACTTGGAGAAGACATAGACACTCGATTACTAAGTATAATGTACGATTATGAAGGGAACTTATGGTTTGTTACAGGTGGTTTCCAAATTGACCCTACGAGAAATCCTGCTGGATTTATGGGATATATATCATCTGAATATATGCAGAGCCTTACAACAGGGAAGCAACTTTCAGAAGAAGAACATGTTTATACATATAGACTAAATGATGGCGAAAGTGCTGAAAATGGTATTGCAACAAACGAAGATGGGGCTGTTATTTTGACAAATTCGGCCTGCTATATGTTAACTGCGGAAAATGGCGTGAATGTTGTATGGGAGACTTCTTATGATAGTAATGGGATAAATTTTCCTGATGACGGTGGGAAATATGAGGGGAGTGGTTTTGCCTGGGGTGGTGGATCTTCACCTACTCTTACAAGCGACCTAGTTTTATTCACCGATAACCTTGACCCTGTGAATTTGATTGCTATTTCTTCTAAGACAGGGGAAATTGTTGCCCAGTCACCTGTTCTAGATGGGCTTGAAGAGGATATCCCTGTATCAGTGGAAAACTCAATAGTAGTTTATTCTGTTGATGAAAATAGCACTTCTGTAATTATAACTAACTGGTTTGGTGCAGGTAACGCGGGGTTAGCAGACCCTGATGCAGACTCCTCAATTCAATCATATAGCAACCTTTATGATCCTAATTGGACAGAGGGTGGAAATGAATTTATTGCACCTGGGATAGAAAGAGTGGATATCATTAAAAACGAAGAGGGATATTCTGCCGAAAAGGTGTGGTTCAGAGAAGATGTAAGTGATACCTCTATGTTGAGGCTTAGTACTGCTACAGGATACATATATGGATACTGCCAAGACTTGGAGACTGACATGTGGGGATTTGAAGTGTTAGACTTTGATACTGGTGAAACGGTGTTGCGAAAGGATGTTTCAAGTGTGCCAGGCTATAATAATATGGCAGTCGGAGTATTTCCAGGAACAGTGGGTAATGGCATATATTGTCCTACAAATATAATGGAGATTGTTAGGTGGCAAGATGACTTTGTATACTTGCCTGATTCTCCAGCAAAACAAATCAGCCTGCACAATATGGAACGTTATTATATTAGAGCTGACGAATTTGCAGATAAAAGTCAAACGAAATTAGAACCGAAGACGTATTTGATGAAAGCCACAATTAAAAATTTGCCAGAAGAAACAAATATTGCTTTCTTGGCTAATGGACTTAATGAAACAGTTTCGGATTACACTTTGTTCTATCAGAATGAAGATGGTAATTTATCTAAGCTCGACTCCCAATGGAGCATATATGATTCTTCAGGAAAGAAACTTGATCAAAACGACAAATTAGTTGAGAGTGAGATTTATGAAATTAGACTTCCAATAGTTGACCAAGGAAAGGTAGATTTAAACGATGAAGATGGGTTTGTTGAAGTTGGGATAATTCTTGGAAAGTAATAAAGTTCTAAGGAATGTTTTTCTAACAGTATTAAATGAAGATTTAATTAAATACAATGGAGGAAATAAGTAGTGCAAGCTATTGCGAAGAAAGGAATTAAATTGTGATAAGAAGAGTAATTGTTAAAATCCTAAAGACTAAACTTTCGACTTTGGTAACTACAATAATAGCTTCCTATTTTTCTGGAGCATTAATTCTAACGTTAGTGGAACCAGAATTCACCACTTATGGAGATGGACTTTGGTATGCATTCACTG
>CAYJJD010000180.1:0-2566 GCA_964370425.1 uncultured Akkermansia sp.
TTATTGATATTTTTGAGGCAAATTTCTACGTGCTCACTATTTGGGACACGTGTGGTAGAAAGTGGGGATTGAGCAATTTATACGCGTTTCTTCGAGTTAATCTATTTGTTAAAATTGATCTTTGGGAATGGCTCAATGAAACCTATATCGCAAACCGCGCTCGCTCGCCAGCCCCGCAGCCTCGGTTACTTTAGAACAGGAGGATTCCATTTCAAAATAAGACTTTTTAACTCATAAGTTATTGATATTTTAGAGGCAGATTTCTACATGCTCTCTATTTGGGACACGTGTGGTCCATATGAGTGGAATGAAAAATTGGCTTGCCTAAGAACGGAACAATGATATACTGAACCTACACCCCAACTCACCGCTTTCAGCTATCTTAATTTAGCTAATCGTGTGTCAGGGAGAGGGTGCCACCTACAGCATCACATAACACTCAGCATGAAGAACATCCTCCAGCTCATCAAAAACAAGCTATTCAAGAAACGCTTCCATGCAAAATACGTGCATCTCTGCGACAACGACAAGTTCATCCCCCCCTTTGTCGACTTCCTGAACAGAAACTTCCCCCCATCAGAGCACCTTTTTCTCTACATAAAAAGCCACCCTCATTTTGCCATTCCGCAGGGGGATAACGTCATCGAAGTCCCATCATGGAAAAGCATAAGCATCGACCTCGAGAAAACGGAGAAAATCATTTGCCACTCACTCTTTGATGGTAAAGTAAAACTCCTCTACAAGAACCAGCACTACCTCCCCCACACCTCATGGGTCATCTGGGGAGCAGACCTCTACAGCGCTGCACGCCGCATGCGAGACGACTATGTACGACAGCATATCGCCCGCTACCTCGTCGTCGCAGAAGGAGATGCCCAAGTCCTAGAGCAGAAATATGGCGTAGAACGCACAAAGTGTGAGAAAATCCAGTACGTCTCCCCCATATCACTCGCGACCCTCGAGCACGCCTACGCGCAAAGAGAAGCACGAGACAGCATCAACATCCAGATCAACAACTCCGCCTGCGCGACCACACTAGACACACTGCGCGAACTGGCAGCCTACCGAGATCAGAACATCAGGATATACACCATCCTCTCCTACGGAGACACCCAGCACAACGACGCCATCATCCAGCTCGGGAAAGAGATATACGGAGAGAAATTCTGCTACTTTGACAGTTTTTTATCAGCCGAAAGCTATGCCCAGCATCTCGCAGGACTCGACATCATGATCATGTCTCAGAACCGCCAACAAGGGCTCGCGAACATCTTCATCACCCTCTACTTTGGAGTAAAAACCTACATTAAATCAGAGATATCCACCTACAAAATGATCAGCCCTGACTTTACAATCTTCGACACCCATCACATTAAAACACAGGATTTCGAAACCTTCATCCACCAAGACCCCGGCCAGCGGCAAAACAATCGCGAACGAGCTCAGCAGTACTTTGACGAACAGCACATCAGTCGCTATTGGGAAAAAGTATTCGATAAATAATTTTCTAACACAGAGCAAACTCACAGCAGCATGTAAAGTGAGCAAAAAAATCTCAATCATCATCCCCGTCTTCCAAGTAGAAGACCTCGTCCTCGGCTGCCTACAAAGCATCGCGGCGCAGAGCTACCCCCACTTTGAATGCATCTGCGTGGATGATAGCTCGAGTGACCGCAGTGCGGAAATCGTCGAAGCATTTGCTGCCACAGACGCGCGCTTCAAGTTACTGAGACAGGAAAACAAAATGCCAGGAGGCGCGCGCAACACAGGCATGGCAGTAGCCACAGGCGAATACATCACCTACGCAGACGCGGACGACTACCTGCACCCTGCGCTCTTTGAAACACTACTGCAAGCCATCGAGACTAAGAACGCCCAGATCGCGGCCTGCCTCTATACCAACACAAAGGAGCAATACCAGCCCATGGAAAACGAGCAGGCACACTACCCAGAATGGACAGACAGCGATCCGATGAGCACCTACATCTACGAGAAAAAAGGCACGCAAAAGCGGAAAATCGTCACCTCCGTCTGGGGAAAACTCTTTCGACGTGATTTCATAGGAGACACCCTGTACCACGAGAAAATCCCTTTTCAAGACTCCATCTGGCTCATAGAAATGCTCGCGCGCTGCACACGCTACGTACAAGTTGATGCCCCCTACTACATGTACTACGTAGGTAACAGCTCCATCACGCGCAGCTCGTGGAGCAACAAGAAAACCGACGCGCAACTCATCATGCTACGCTCCGCACATGAAAGCATCAGCACCCATCGCCCTGAGCTACTACCAATTGTACGGCGCAAACTACTGGCAAAATTCATGAAACGCCACCTCAAAGCACTGCGCAGCAGCAGCCCTGAGACGCGCGAAGAACTGATAAGCTACGCGCGCCCGAAAATGAGAGAAATCATGGAAAAAGGCTACCTCAGCTACAGCGACTTTAGCCTACGCTGGCGCATAGCCTTGGCACTCTTTCTACGTAAAAAAGACTAAGACCTAAACATCACCAACGCCACAAAACCAGCGAGACACCTAAAAAGATTCTTAAGAGCTCGCTCTTAA
>CAYJJD010000181.1:0-2537 GCA_964370425.1 uncultured Akkermansia sp.
GTATCTTTAGCGGTATTGTTTGTTGTGCGGATTGCGGTTTCAAAATGGTGTCACAGACCGAGAAAATGCTAAAAAAAGACGGAAGTGTTTCCGTATACCGCTCCTTTATGTGCGGCAACTACTCCCGAAGTGGCAAGACAGCTTGTACAGCACATATCATTTATGAAAATGTGTTGATACAACTTGTAACCGCCGATATAAGGGAAAAGGCACAGTATGTTAAGTACGACGAAGCAAACCTAATCGACCGCATCATGCAAGAGCGTAACCGTGAGAGCAAAAGCCAATTATCTTTTTTTGAGCAAGACTTGAAAGTGCAGACCGCAAGATTAAGAGAACTTGAAAATCTTATGCAAACTCTGTACGAAGATAAAGTAAGCGGCACTATTCCCGAAACGGTGTTCAAAACGCTGATGCAGAAGTACGAAAAGGAACGAGCCGAAAAATCGCTCAATATCCCTACTCTGCAAGAGCGGATTGCACAGGGCAAAAAACACACCGATGATGTCGGTGTTTGGACGAGTATCATTAAGAAATACACACAGCTTGAAATGCTGAACGAAGCGATTTTGTTTGAACTTGTAGACCGCATAGAGGTTTGCCAAGCATACAAAGAGGGCAACAATCGGATTTGCGATATAAGGGTATATTACCGCTATGTTGGAAATATTGATACCGCCCTTGTGCCGGAGGAACAGGAGATGCGCCATGCAAAAGCTATATAACGTGGGTATCTACACAAGGCTTTCCGTTGATGATGCGAACAACTCCGCTAAAACGAATGGTGCAAACTATATGCCATCCGACAGCTCCGCAAGCATTGAAAATCAAAAAGAGATACTCTCAAAGTTTGTCATGCTAAACGGTTGGATTGAAACTAAGGTATATAGTGACGACGGCTACGGCGGTGGTAACTTCCAAAGACCCGCATTTATTGAAATGATAGAGGACGTAAAAAAAGGCATAATTAATCTCGTCCTTGTCCGTGACCTAAGTCGTTTGGGGCGTGACTATATTGAAGTCGGGAGATACACAGACTATGTATTCCCATCTCATAATTGCCGCTTTGTTGCATTGCTTGACGGTATCGACACGGCAGAGGACAACAATGATATGCTCCATTTTCGCAGTCTGATGAACGATTACCATTTGCGAGAGTTAAGCAACAAAATCAAGACTGTTTTACACGCAAAAGCAAAGCAAGGACAGTTTTTAGGTGCGTATGCTCCGTATGGGTATCAAAAAAGTCCCGAAGATAAGCACAGACTTGTCATTGACGAGTATTCTGCTAAAATCGTTCAAACTATGTACGCTATGCGGGAACAGGGCGTTGCATACGGCAAGATTACGGCGTATCTAAATAATGAGGGCTACTTATCCCCGTTTGCTTATTGGCACTCATTGCACGGCAAGGGCGAGTGTAGATATACAAAATTGTGGGCGTATGCCACTGTGAAAAACTTGTTATCAAACGAAATTTACACAGGGGTGCTTATCCAAAACTACACGGGTACACTATCTTACAAGAATAAGAAAATGATTTACAAACCCGAAAGTGAATGGATACGCCATGAGAACAACCATGAAGCACTTATAAGCCGTGAACAGTGGGAACGAGTACAAGTTATAAATGAGCAGGTTAAAAAGCCGTCACTCGGCAACAGAGCGACACAGAAAAATCTATTTAAGGGCAAGTTGATATGTGCCGACTGTAAAACAAAACTCGGCATGAACACGGGAACGAAATACTACAAGAGCGGTATCAAAAAGTATGTCAGCTACTTTTGTGTCAGATATTCGGGTTCGGGGCGTTCTGTCTGCTCATGGCATAGGATAAGCGAAACTGTCTTGATAGAACTTGTAAAAAAGGATATACTTTATCATGCCGCTACTGTCTCACATGATGAAAAGAGCCTTGCAAACACGCTTAGAAAGCAATTACTTCTTGCTGATGAAACCGAGTACGGCAATATCAAACAAGAAGCACAGCGACTTGAAAAAAGGCTACTCGAACTCGACCGCTTGACCGCTGAACTTTATGAGGACAAAGTGGCAGGCAAAATATCAGCAGAGACTTTTTCCGCTCTTATGGAGCGTAACGAGGCGGAACGCAAAGAAAAAGCGGCAAGGTATGAAACCTTATCCGCGCAACTTGAAAAACGTGATAGTCAATCTATTGACATCTGGGCATGGATTAAAACAATCCGCAAGTATCTGAATTTAGAAGCACTCGACCGAGCCGTAATTGATGAACTGATAGACCACATAGAAGTGGGCGAAAAGCAAGTCATAGACGGCAAACGCACACAAGATATAAAGATTTTCTATAATTTTGTGGGCTTTCTCGGTTGAGTAGGTATGTAGCGGCAGGACGGAATTGCCGATTTTAAGAGGATTAGATTTTACCGTTCTTTAGCAACACTTGTTCTTGAAAAGATTACGTATAGGGGTTAGCTCGTTTTCGCCCTCGTCGGTATCTATATTGTCCGACACCGCTACAAGGCGTATATCGTTTTCGGGAAAAAATTCCTCCGTCA
>CAYJJD010000182.1:0-2531 GCA_964370425.1 uncultured Akkermansia sp.
GAATTCATTCATAATGCGCTAAGAAAATTCATGAGAGCGTCCTTGTTCTCCGCGGGCTTCTCAAGAGGTCTCCCGAGATCCTTGCGTGCTCCGCACTTCACCTTGATCTCAAGGAAGACGCTTTCTTTCGCCTCCATGAACTCAGGGAGTATCGCGAGGAGATCCACCTCATTATCCACGCTCCATGCGTGCTTATAGCCGCAGGAGAGGGCGAGTGACTTGAAGCAGGTGCTCTGCACGGACGTAGGCTGACCGCCGACGGAGTCGTGTGCCTCATTGTTGAAAATCATGTGCTTGAGGTTAGCGCAGTTCTGCGAGGCGATGATGGGCAGTGCCCCCATGTGCATGAGACAGGCTCCATCACCGTCGAAGCAGAAGACGCGGCTCTGTGGCTTTTCTAGGGCGACGGCGAGAGCGAGGGAGGAAGCATGCCCCATTCCACCGACCGATAAGAAGTCGGTCTGGTGCGACTGATTGTGATTCTTCCTGTACTCGTAGAGTTCGCGTGAGATATGTCCTGTCGTCGCGACGCAGACATCTGTCACGCCCAGCTGACTCGCTACTGTCCCTATCGCCGCTTCGCGTGAGAAGTCGCAGCAGGCGGCGCGCTTCGTCTGGAGTGCGTAGGGGGAGAAGGTGTCCTTCGAGACGAGGAGCGCATAGGGCAGCTTCGTCTCGGTCATGTAAGCTGTCGCCTCAGCGACGACTTGCTGCGCATCTGTTAAGTCTGAGGGAAGCTTGCTGTACTGGATACCCATGCTCTCGAGCAGTGTCGCGGTGACCTTCCCCTGCTTCACATGCTGGGGCTCATCTTTCACACCGGGCTCACCACGCAGACCAATGACCATGAGCATGGGGATGCCGTACACGTCTGCATCGGCGAGGGAGAGAAGCGGGTTCACGCAGTTGCCCTGTCCCGAGTTCTGCATGTACACGACCGCAGGGCGCGAGGTGGCTAAGTAGTAGCCACAGGCCATGCCGATGGCATTCCCCTCATTCGCGGTGATGATGTTGCGCTTGCTATCTACGTGATCGGTGATGTAGGCGCAGAAGTCTTTTAGCAGGCTGTCGGGGACTCCATAAAAGGAGCTCAGCTCATGCTGCTGGAGCAGGGAGAAAAAGTCAGAAGCTTCCATGAGATCAACCTCCGGGGATAAGTGTGAGCACGTCCTTGATGTTCATACAAGCGGCATCAGCCTCACTCGCACGGTGGTTCTTCAGGATCATCTTCGCTGTGTCTACCATAGCGGGGTATGCAGCGCGCAGGAGCTGATTCGCGTAGATGACGACGTTCACATTGCTCTCCACGAGCTCTTCTTCCGTGACGTAGGAGTAGGAGGATGGTACGACGACGAGGGGCTTTCTGTTCGGAAACTCATCGTACTTCGCGCAGAACTCCTTCACCTCGTCGAATGACTTGCTGCGGGAGTGAATCATGATACCATCCGCACCTGCGTTCAGGTAGGCTTCCGCGCGGGAGAGTGCATCTTCCATGCCCTGCTCAAGGATAAGGCTCTCGATACGTGCGATGACCATGAAGTCATCCGTAACGCAGGCTGCCTTACCTGCCTTAATCTTTTCGGAGAAATCTTCCTTCGTGTCCTGCTCTTGGAATACCTCCGTGCCGAAGAGGGAGTTCTTCTTGAGTCCTACTTTATCTTCGATGATGATAGCGGAGACACCGAGACGCTCCAGTGTGCGTACAGTGAAGATGAAATGTTCGATAGGACCGCCATTATCACCATCATAGATGATAGGCTTCGTGGTGACATCGAGGATGTCATTGAGCACTTCGAGGCGGGAAGTCGTATCGAGGTAGCCGATGTCTGGCTTCGCCTTCGCGGTATTCTGCGTCAGGGAGCTAATCCAGATGCCGTCGAACTCCTTTTTCTTGCCACCTTCGTCGATGGAGGTATTCTCCACGATGAGTCCAGATAAGCCGTTGTGGGCTTCGCTGATGGTGACGATATCCTTGTTCTCAAGGAGTCTGCGAAGACGGTGACGGCGGATGTCGGGAGTCGTGCCGATTTCCTTCAGCACCTTGTTGAGCTGCGTGGAGGATATACCTTCTGTGTAGGGGAGATCGACGACCTGTCCACCCCATTCGGCGAGGCAGTCGACAACGCGCTGGCGAGTCGCTGCCTGTACGCCTGTCTTCCAGTCATCGCCATGCAGGACGTAGTCAGGCTTGATGGCGCGCAGGTTCGGGCAGTAGTCGAGCGTGTCTTGAGCGACGACTCGGCTGACACCTTTCACATTTTCCACGACGATCTTGCGCTGCTCCCAGTTCATACTAGGCAGACGCTTGTAGCTCGCTATGGCCGCGTCGGTTAAGAGTCCGATGATGATTTCTCCACCCATCTTGCGGGCTTCTTCGATGATATTGAGATGACCTGGGTGCAGCAAATCGGCACTCATCGCAATATAAATTATATCCTGTTTTTCGGCTGGTGTATTCATTTGAACTTGTAATGATCTCATTAAGATCCCCTTTGCGGGGGCGATTTTAGCAGATTATCTGTACTTTGCAA